>NZ_DIJR01000029.1:0-397495 GCF_002421245.1 Sphingobacterium sp. UBA5639 | reverse complement strand
ACCAACTGCTCCACCCCGCAATATATTTTTGAACAAAATTGCTTTTTTCTTTTGAAAAAACAAGATTATGATCCTTCCGAATTGGAGTACAAAGATATATTTTGTTTCTTTGTAATCCTAATAAAATTTAGAAAAATGTCACACAAAGCAGGATTCGTAAGTATCATCGGAAAGCCAAATGCTGGTAAGTCCACCCTAATGAACGCTTTAGTGGGTGAAAAAATGTCTATCATTACACCCAAAGCGCAAACGACAAGACACCGCATTATCGGTATTGTAAACGATGAAGACCATCAAATTGTGTTTTCGGACACCCCTGGTGTCATCAAACCAAACTATTCTTTACAAGAATCGATGATGAATTTTGTCCAAGGATCGTTGATCGATGCAGACATTATTTTATTTGTGACAGATATCCACGAAAAATACGATGAGAACGATGTTCTGGAGAAATTGCGTAAAACAAATTCCCCTGTTGCCGTGCTTATCAACAAAATTGATAAATCTTCGGAAGAAGAGGTCAAGGCTAAGATTGAATTTTGGCAGGAAAAATTAAATCCAGATACCGTTTTTGCAATTTCAGCAAAATTAAATCATAATGTCGCCGCCGTGATGCACTACATCAAGGACAAGTTACCGATTCACGAAGCCTATTATGAGAAAGATGAGCTAACGGATAAATCCATGCGTTTCTTCGTCTCTGAGATGATCCGTGAAAAAGTATTCAAACTATACGATAAGGAAATCCCCTACAGTACAGAGGTAATCGTCACATCATACAAAGAAGAAGCAAATATCACACGTATTGCTGCCGAAATTATTGTAGAGCGCGACTCTCAAAAAAATATTATCATCGGAAAAGCAGGTGCCATGATCAAAAAAGTCGGTACCTATGCCCGCCAGGATATTGAAGAGTTTATCGATGGAAAAGTATTCCTCGAACTTTTTGTTAAGGTGATTCCTGACTGGAGAAGTAAAAAGAACTACCTTAAACGTTTTGGTTACGATGATTAATTCGCTTTGAAAAGTTCGTACGGAGACCTTTTTTACCGACCTCGACTGCACGAACTATTCTTCTTTTAAATTTTTACGTTGCAAAATATTCACGAAGTGCTTTAATCTGTTTCAGATTAAGCACTTTTTTTAGTTCTTCATCGGAGGCTTCCTTCACTTTTTTTACCGATTTAAACTCGGTTAACACTTTCTCAACCGTTGTTTTTCCAATACCCGGAACATTTTCCAGCTCTGAAACGAAGGTTTTGCGGCTACGTTGATTTCTGTGGAAGGTGATTCCGAAACGGTGTGCTTCATCCCGGAGATGTTGAATGACCTTGAGGGTTTCAGACTTCTTATCCAGATAAAGTGGATATTGATCACCCGGATAGAATAGCTCCTCCAGTCTTTTGGCAATGCCGATGACCGTGACTTTCCGTTCTATCCCCAACAAGCGCAGACTCTTTAAGGCTGCGCCCAGCTGCCCCTTTCCCCCATCGATAATGATCAATTGCGGCAAAGGCTGATCTTCATCCAATAATCGCCTATAGCGTCTAAAAACAGCCTCCTCCATCGTGGCAAAATCATTGGGACCCTCCACGGTTTTCACATTAAAGTGGCGGTAATCTTTCTTCGAAGGTTTTGCATCCTTAAAGACAACAATAGCCGATACGGGATAATTCCCCTGAATATTCGAGTTATCGAAACATTCAATATGTTGCGGGAGCACATTCATGCGCAGATCTTTTTGCATCTGCTTTAAGATGCGCTCCGTCCGAATATCCGGATTAAGCTTTTCATATTGCAACAGACGCTCTTTTCTAAAAAATGCCACGTTCTTTTGGGAAAGTTCCAGCAATTTTTTCTTTTCGCCCAACTTCGGAATCGTAAATCGAATCCGTTCGTTCTCTTCAATATCCAATTCAAAAGGTACGATAATTTCCCGCGAGAGGCTTTTGAAGCGCTCCCGAATCTCCGGTATGGCCAAGGCCAAAAGCTCCTGTTCACTCTCGTCCAAACGCCTTTTCATTTCGAGGGTCTGTGTCTGAATAATAACACCATTCATGACTTTCAGGTAATTGACAAAAGCGTAACCCTCGTCTGAAGCAATACTAAATACATCCACATTGGTAATGGATGAGTTGACCACCGTCGACTTGCTCTGGTAGTTGTCCAGCTTATCCAACTTGGCCTTCATTAACTGTGCCCTTTCAAAATCCAAAGCCGCTGCTGCTGTACCAATACTTTCCTTTAAACGATTGGTCACCACAGCAATCTTTCCGTTCAGAATATCCTTGATATCACTCAGGTTCTGATCGTAGTCGTCTTCGGACTGATACCCTTCGCAGGGCCCCTTACAATTTCCAATTTGATATTCAAGACAGATCTTAAACTTGCCTTTCCGTATGTTTTCCTGTGTGAGAGCCAAATTGCAGGTACGGAGGGGAAATAGTTCACGGATCAGATCCAATACAATATGCATCATCCCCACCGAAGGATAGGGGCCATAATAACGAGACCCATCCTTGATATATTGTCTGGTCCAAAAAACCCGCGGAAAAGGTTCGTTCTTGATGACAATCCATGGATAGGTTTTATCATCCTTCAACAGAACATTATACTTGGGCTTGTGTTTCTTGATTAATGAATTCTCAAGCAACCAAGCATCAATCTCTGTATCAACTATAGTAAAAGATATACGGTTGATCTTGCGAACCAAAACACGGGTTTTGCCATTCAGCTGATTTTCATTCACGAAATACGAACCGACCCGATTACGCAGATCCTTCGCTTTACCGATATAGATCAGCTCACTATTTTTATCAAAATACTGATAGACTCCCGGTCGATGTGGTATCTTTTTTAATTCTTCTCTATAATCAAATACGTCCATTACGTTCCAATATCAAACATGTTCAGCAAAAAGGCCAGACAACAAATCTCGAAAAAATTTATTATCTGGCCCAATGGTAATCGTTAAAATAACTTAGAAACCTAAGCGATCATCTTTTAGTTTAGTTGCATCTTTACCGCTTGAATCCGTAGATCCATCTTCGACATCAGAGCCACCACCGCCCCAATACTGATTACAGTCAATGACACGGGTAAGCCCACCCTGCGGTTGCTCAAAATCGCCCTTGGTATACTTCAGATTTGAATCTTTATATACTTTCTGCATATAGTACGCAAATACAGGCATCGCTGCTGCGGCCCCCTGTCCGTACTCCATCCTGTCGAAACTAATACCTCGATCTTCTGCACCGGTCCAAACCCCTGTAACCAGTTCCGGTGTGATACCGATAAACCAGGCATCTGAGTTATCGTTGGTTGTACCTGTTTTACCACCAATTGGATTGGTGAGCTTATACATCCATTGAATACGTCTCGCCGTACCTTGGGATACCACCTTTTTCAACATATCAACAATAATATAAGCAGATTCACTATTTAAGGCTTTTACGACCTTTGGTGCTTTATCATAGATCGGTGTACCATTTTTATCTTCAATACGTAAGATCGCAGTTGGCTCAATCCAGGTTCCTTGATTCACAAATGCCGAATAAGCACCCACCATATCAAAGACCGACGCTTCATAAGCACCTAATGAGATCGAAGGATAATTAGGCACATCACTTGTTATACCCATCCGTTTAGTCAATGCGGCCACTTCTGCAGCACCAACTTCGTGTACCAAATAGGCCGTCGCATAGTTTTGCGAATAAGCCAATGCCTTCGCTAAAGTAATCGGGTTCCCACCTTGTGCATTTCCTCTTGGCGTCCACCCATTATAGGTTTGTTGGTAATTGGGAATACTGTAACATGGTGAATAACCGTTGTCAATCGCCACCGCGTACGTAAATGGTTTCGCCGTCGATCCGACTTGACGTGTACCCATTTTTACCTGATCATATTTGAAGTGGTCAAAATCAATACCACCAACCCAAGCTTTGATGTGTCCGGTCTTCGGCTCCATAGACATCATCGCATTGCGCAACATGAGTTTATTGTACTTAATGGAATCCATTGGCGTCATCATCGTATCAACACTTCCCTTCCACGTAAAAATATTCATCGGAACCTTTACATTGAAAGCCTTTTTGATTGCGTCTTCATTCAAGCCCTCTTCTTTCAAAATACGGTAACGGTCAGAGCGCTTCATTCCACTCATGAGCAGTTTGGCTTTGTCGCCTTTAAAAGGATCCCTATTTTTCCATTGTGCGGAAAATTTAGACTGCAATTGCTTCATCCATTCTTTTTGCGAATCCTCTGCATATTGCTGCATCGACATATTGATCGTCGTATAGATTTTCAATCCATCACGATCGAGGTCATACGGCGTACCATCTGGTTTGGTGATGGACAATTTTGCGAATTCTTTTTTGATTTCATCCTTTAATACCGCTCTAAAATAGGGTGCCAAACCTTCACCGTAATTTGCAATCTTCAGTTCTAAACCAAGTGGTTTCTCCTTCGCTTTGTTAGCCTCCTCTGCCGAAATAAAATTAGCGGCAACCATATTGTTCAATACTGTATTACGGCGCGTACGTGATTTTTCGGGGTACCGCACAGGAGAATATGCTCCCGGGCCTTTAAGCATTCCTACCAAAAGGGCTGCTTGTTCCGCCGTCAGTTTATCCGGAGTCGTATTGAAATAAGTCCGCGCAGCGGATTTGATTCCGTAGGTATTATAAGCACCAAAGTCTACCGTATTAAAATACATGGTAATAATCTCATCTTTGGTATAATTTCTTTCCAAACGAACAGCGGTAATCCATTCCTGAAATTTTTGGATGACACGCTTTAGAAAATTCTTTTGCCGTCCATCCGAAAATAGATTCAGAGCCAGCTGTTGTGTAATGGTACTTCCCCCCTGTTTGTTACCGGTCAAGGTGTGAAAGATAACTGTAAATGTCCGTGAGTAGTCTATCCCGGAGTGATCATAAAAGCGTTTATCCTCTGTAGAAACCAATGCTTTGACCAAATAAGGCGACAATTCACTATACTTTACATTGGAACGGTTTTGGACATAATACGTTCCCAATACCTTATGATCTTCCGTGATAACTTCAGACGCTAAATTACTTTTGGGGTTTTCCAAATCACTGAAGGAGGGTAATTTTCCAAATAGGCCAAGACGTATACTCAATATAAAGAGAAAACCTATCGCGACAATCCCGACGATAATTTTCCAAAAATTGAACGTATACCGCTTGACATCAGCCTCAGTAAGTTGATTTTTTTTTGATACTCGTTTCATCTATTTACTAAATTTCAGACGTAAATATTATTCATTGTAAAGACCGCAATGCAGAGACCATTTTTCCAACCGCAGTTGCATTTTGCAAACTTGGATAGGGCATCATTTTGATCTTTAAAGACTTCAATTAAGACATTAATGCACACTCTATCAGATAGTGTGCCAAGAATCCCTACTTTGGCAAAGGTATTACTAATTGGGCCAAAAGCAAGAATTTAAACGTGAAAATATTGTGGCGAACTACGCGCGTTCAATCAAGCAAACCGCATAGGCAACCACCCCTTCCTGACGACCGATAAATCCCATCGTTTCATTTGTTGTTGCTTTAATAGAGATGTCATCGATATCCAAACCCGTTGCTTCAGCCAGTTTAACCTTCATTTGTGGAATATAGGGTTTGATCTTAGGAGCTTCGAGACACAGCATCGCATCAATATTGCCAAGCGTATATCCCTTCGCAGCAATCAGCGCCATACATTCTTTTAACAACAATAAGCTACTAATGCCTTTCCAGCGCATATCTGTATTTGGAAAGTGGTAGCCAATATCTTCTAAATTGGCAGCGCCCAAAATGGCATCACATATCGCATGGACCAACACATCGGCATCAGAATGCCCAAAGGCACCAGCATGATGCTCCAATTGCACTCCACCAACAATAAATGGATGACCTTCTTTCATCTGATGGACATCAAATCCAAATCCTACCTTAATTTTCATGACACGAATTATATACAATAAAATACAGCCAATGTATGCTATTTGATAACCTAACCTATGAGGTATAGATCAAAACCGATTCATCTTCGCTGAGATTCCCTGGTATGAACATCTAAAATCATTGACAGATTACTGCGAAGATAGCAATTCGCAGCTATATTTATTGCGACAAAAGGTTTCTGGCAGGTAGCGCAACGAAAATCATTGAAATAACGGTTCGACCAGAAGAAAAAGAGTCGCATAAAAAAAAGGCTATCCTTGAGAATAGCCTTTTTCTATATTATTGTCTGTTTGTTTTTCGAAACGCTTCGAAAGGTAAAGCTTAAGCTTCTACTTCTTCTGGCGCAAACTGATCATATACTTCTCCAAAAGCATCGTAGTCCTGATCGCCATTAGGCTCAAAAACCTGAATATCTTTTGATCGAGCAAAATCAACTATTTCCGTGTTGACATTTTCGTCAGCGACAACCACCATATCGGTAAAATGCAAAGCACCTTTGTAGATCGCCTCATAACTACCATCGCCGTACACCTGCGCATCCGCAGCCTTAAAGGAGCCCTCGGGCGCCATTTCAGCATACTTTGTACCTAATGTACCTTTAAATTCTTCATTGAACAAAGAGTACATCACTTTTGCATCCTTGAATGTAGGATCGTCTTTATACGTTGTCTTCAAGTAAGCCGGTACCAAAGCAGAGAACCATCCATGACAGTGTACTACATCAGGGGACCAACCTAATTTCTTCACAGTTTCCAATGCTCCTTTACAGAAGAACACCGAACGCTCATTATTGTCTGCAAAGAATTCGCCATGCTCATCACTAAAAACTTTTTTACGCTGAAAGTAGTCTTCATTATCCAAGAAATATACCTGCATACGGGCCGCAGGTAATGAAGCAACTTTAATAATTAGCGGATTATCATTATTATCCACAACAATGTTCAAGCCTGAAAGACGAATAACCTCATGTAATCTATTTCGACGCTCATTGATATTCCCAAAACGCGGCATTAAGATCCGGATCTCAAAACCCTTTTCTTGCATCGCTTGCGGAAGTTGACGTGTAATTTCAGAAATTTTAGTTAATTCGAGGAAAGGCGACATCTCGTGAGTAATAAACAATATCTTCGTTTTTGCCATCTCCAGTTATTTTTATTTATTATTTTCGAACAGTAAAATCGGTCTACAAAGGTACGAAAAAAATACTTACTATGCAATTTACTATTAATCATCGTTTTATATTCCCAAAATATTATGCACCTTTGCCAACAAAAAACTAAATAGCAAAGTGGAAATTTTCAAAACGAAAGCATCTCTCCAAGCATACCTGCAAGAAGCCCGATCAACAGGTCAAAAAATCGCCCTAATCCCTACGATGGGCGCTTTACATGAAGGACATTTATCCCTATTAAATTATGCAAAACCGATCAGTGATATTCGTGTTTGCAGCATTTTTGTAAACCCCACACAATTTAACGATCCGAAAGATCTCGAAAAATATCCACGGCCCATTGAAAACGACATCAGATTACTGGAATCCGTTGATTGCGACATTCTTTTCTTACCAAGTGTTGATGAGATGTACCCCGATAAAAATGAGGCCTGGCATCTCGATCTTGGCGAACTGGACCAAATTTGGGAAGGTGAAAGACGCCCCGGCCATTTCCAAGGAGTCACGCAGGTGGTCTATAAATTATTTACATTGGTACAACCGGATATTGCTTGTTTCGGGCAGAAAGATTTTCAGCAGGTCATGGTTATTAAACGCATGATAGCCATGAAGGATCTCGCGATTCAATTGGCGATATGTCCTATCATTAGAGACCAAGACGGCCTAGCACTGAGCTCTAGAAACGCGCGCTTAAGTGAAGCTGGAAAAAGAACAGCTTTGGCACTCTCCCGTTCTCTGCAATTCGTAAAAGATCATATACATGACCCTATCCCACTAGCGGAAATAAAAGACAAAGCCCTGCAGATTTTAACAGACACCGATGGGCTTAGCGTTGAATACTTTGCGCTATGTGAAAGTTCAACGTTAAAAGAAGTCAACCACATCGATTTCAGCAAGCAGCATGTCGCACTTGTCACTGGCTGGGTTGAAGGTGTCCGTTTGATTGATAATATGATTCTGAATAATTTGTCAAATTAATTGACAAATCTTTCAAATTCAGCAGAAAGCCCTACCTTTGCGCCATGGTAATAGAAGTAATGAAATCCAAGATTCACCGCGTTAAAGTCACACAAGCGGAATTGAATTATGTGGGTAGTATCACAATAGATGAAGATTTGATGGATGCCGCAAATATCATCGCTAACGAGAAAGTTCAAATCGTAAACAACAATAATGGAGCCCGTCTTGAAACATACGTCATCCCAGGTCAACGTGGATCAGGTATTATCTGTTTGAATGGTGCTGCGGCTCGCCTGGTTCAAGTTGGCGATATCGTCATCATTATTTCCTACGCGAACATGGACTTTGAAGAAGCTAAGCAGTTTAAACCTTCCGTTGTATTTCCAGACGACAACAATCATCTGATTAAATAATCAGGAAGCAAGTTAAGCTTAGCACATAGAAACTTTATAATTTTTTAATGAGTGGATCACGAATACTCACAAAATAAAATCGTATTTTTGAAGCGTTACCCTAAAAAGTAGCGCTTTTTTATGTACCGAAAAACAACAAAATCCCCACGTCAGCTTATCGCATTATGCCAATTGGTATTAATGTCGCTGATTATTATTTCGGGTGTTGTTTTTATGCACAAGGAGGTAAAATCAACCGGTGAAATTGTCATGCACACCCACCCTTATGATTTTACAAAAAAACAAAAGCCGCAAGAAACAGATGACCAGATCGAATACCTCAATGTCATCTATCACAATACCTACGTACAAACCGAATTTACCGTCCTTGAACTTCCTATTCCGCGTGAAGTAAAAGAAGAGCATTATAATTCATTTTGTCCGGAGGCGATCACCACAACGATCGATCATTACCACTTACGTGGTCCCCCCAGCTTAGCATAAACCAAAAATCAAAGATTTCGAGGGCCTGTCCCTAGTTCCATAACGATCAAACGAACTTGGTGCAAACAAGTAAGAGATTACGTATGTGCTAAATCGCTTGGCTCCAGAACGACAGCATGAAATACCGCTATCAATATATCATCTTTGATCCCATTTTTATTTGCCTCTTCTTTGAGAATTGTCCCTGTTACAATAGCGAACTTTCGCTGAATACTGTTACGATGGTTTCAGTGAGCTCATCGGCATACATTACCTTGTCGGAAACAAGCTATTACCCTGCTTCCGATAAGACGCAATGCCTTGAACGCCGTTCATAACGAGGAACAGATCATGTTATACGAGGCCTGTATTTTTAAAATTTTCATAAAATTACGATGCTAAAGCAATACACTTTACTGGCCACATTACTGGTTGGTACATCCACTATATACGCCCAATCAAAACTTGAAGGCTACTTATTCAACAAAAACCATGAGGCGGTTCCCTCTGGTACACTGACTTTAAAAAACAGCAAGCTCGCAACTACATCCGATCCAAACGGGTACTTTAAGCTATCCGCCATACCAACGCAAAAAGTAACCTTAAATATATCGGCAGTGGGCTATCGCTCCTTCAGCAAAGTCATCTCTTTAGACACGTTGAAGTCGCCTTTGCAAATTCAACTGGAAGAAGACAACCTCAATTTGGATGAGGTCGTTGTTTCGGCTACACGCTATGGCGTCAAACGTAAGGACGCCCCCGTGGTTGTCAATGTCATAGGGCCTAAATTATTTAATGCAACACAATCTGTTGCCATGTCGGAAACATTGAATTATCAGCCGGGTGTACGGGTAGAAAACAATTGCCAGAATTGCGGCTTTTCACAAGTCCGCCTGAATGGCCTCGAAGGCCCCTATTCACAAATATTGATCAACAGTAGGGCGGTATTTTCCGCATTAAATATCGTGTATGGATTGGATCAGATTCCAACAAGTATGATCGATCGTATTGAGGTTGTGCGCAGTGGTGGTTCGGCATTATTTGGTGCCAATGCGATCGCTGGAACAATCAATATTATTACAAAAGATCCGGTAGAAAACGACTGGCAAGTAAAATCCACCAACTCACTCATTGGCGGCAAAAGCTGGGATAATACAGTGGATTTTAATACCTCCACCGTTTCGGAAGACCTCAAAAGAGGAGCCACATTCTACGGTATGCACCGTAATCGGGAAGCTTACGATGCGAATGGTGATGGTTTTTCGGAAATAACCAAACTTCGTAACACCACGTTCGGCACAAAATTATTTTACAAGCCGAGTGACCTGGATAAGATAACGGTGGACTTTAGCACCGTGAACGAGTTCCGCCGCGGTGGTGATCAACTCGATAAAGTACCGCACCTGACGCAGATCACCGAGCAGTTGGAAACCAGTTCGCTTGTTGGCGGAATCACATACGATCACTATTCCACAGATTATAAGCAAAAAATGTCGTTGTATGGCTCTATACAGAAAACTGTTCGCGACAGCTACTATGGCGGTCTTGGGGGCGGAACAACCCTTGCGGACAGCACATTAGCAGCAAATGCCTATGGAAAAACGAATGATATTGCGCTAGTTGCCGGGGGACAATATACCTACAACTTTGAAAGAGATGTATTTACTGCCGGAGTGGAGTTTTCATACAACAATACCCAGGATGAAATACCAGGTTATAAACGAACCATTGATCAGCAGAACAAAGGACTAGGCAGTTATGCCCAATACGAATGGAAGCCTTTAAGCAATTTTAAAACGTTAATCGGAGCGCGATATGATTACACCTATGTTGACGGTAAATATAGTCTTGCAGGTATAAACCGAAACTCGGATCAGCGCTTCGGCACCTTTAGCCCACGGTTGACCATCTTATACGATATCACAAAAGACCTTCAATTTAGAGGCGGCTATGCACGTGGCTTCCGCGCACCACAAGCATTTAATGAAGACATGCACGTCACTTCCATTGGCGGAAACCAAGTATTTGTATTGATCGGTGAAAATCTGAAAACAGAATACTCCAATGCGTATACAGGTTCTTTTAGCTACAATAAAAATTTCGGAAATGTACAAACCAGTTTGCTCGTGGAGGGATTTTACACGGATCTAAATAATCAGTTTGTCAACGTCATGGCGTCTGAAAAAGACGGATTGATTATCCAGGAAATGCAAAATGGTGAAGGGGCCCGGGTGTATGGTTCTAATATTGAAATCAATATCGCGCCATCCTCCTGGTTTTCTATCCAAACCGGCGGGACGATCCAGCGCTCACGTTACAAGAAAGACCAAATCATCTATACAGGAAAAGAAGATGGGCAGGATATCCTCACCAAAAAATATGTCCGTACGCCCAACATTTATGGTTATTTGAATAGCAACCTGAAAGCAACCAAACAATTTGCGATCGATCTGACTGGAGTATATACGGGAAAAATGATTGTTCCACACATTCAAAATGATGTGATGACCCTTAAAAATGCCCGGGACTTTGTGGAATTAAATCTCCGCCTAGGGTATACCTTTCCAATACATAAAGATTTCAGCATTGAAATTTTTGGGGGTGTACAAAACATGTTCAATGCTTTTCAGAAGGACTTTGACAAGGGAGCGCTACGTGATTCAGATTATATCTACGGTCCAACACGCCCTCGAACTTATACATTTGGCCTTCGTGTTGGTCATTTTCATTAACATGGATTTGGGATATGAAGCATTTCCAAAAAATATATGTGCTCTTAATCCTATTCTTTTATCCGCTCTGTTCTCAAGGACAGGAGCGGATAAATTGGATTGATTTTGCACAACTGGATTCACTCCTGAATGTTTCTCCGCGCGAAACGCTCCTCTTTATTCATACGGATTGGTGTAGCTATTGCCGGAAAATGGAACAGGAAATCTTTACAAAAAAGGAGATTGTCCAATTAATCAACAAGCGCTACTACGCCGTTCATTTAGATGCAGAATCTATCGATGAGATTGCTTTTGATCGAAGCATATGGAAGCCCTTAAAGAAAAGAAAAAAAACAGGACAATTCCATCCTTTAGCTTTGCAATTGCTACAAGGGAGAAAAATGATTTTCCCAACTCTCCTACGTTTTGACAGTGAATTTCGGCTAAAAAACATACAACAAAAATACTTGAACTCAAAGGAGTTAGCTATTTTTTTAGAATAATTTAACATTTACGTGTAGCGAACTCCATTATTCCTGCGTTTTGGATTTTATAATTAATACACACTTTAAGAAATTATGAAAAATATCACGAAATTATTAATGGCGTTTTTGTGTCTTGGGGTTCTTTTTACAGCTTGTAATAAAGATAATATCGATTATGATGCATTGAATAGACAACAAATAGAAGCTGCTAGAAAAGAAAAAGCACGCAGGGATTCCCTATTAAGAATACAAGCACCTCTTTTAGAGCAATACGCCAAAACCAAATGGAAAGAAAATGCACGGTTTTCCGACTCTACAGGAATCTGGTACAAAGTAGAGCTTGCAACAGATAACTCAACACCATATAGTTATACAGGAAGTATCGGCTATTATGGTCCACAAGCAAACGCGTGGTCTGCAACCTTAAACTTCAAAGGCGAACTGATGGATGGAACTGTGTTCGACAAAAATACAGATGGTGTTCCTAAAGTTTATGACGACATTCGCGTTGCCATAAAAACTTATGGCCAAGCATGGGTGCAAGCATTTATTCCTACCATTATTAATATCCAAGGTCAAGATGTAAGATTTGAAGGTTTATTACAAAAAGGATTGCAAAAAGGAGACAAAATAAGCTTTATTGCTCCTTCTTACTATTCTTTTGATCAAGTAGAATATACAACAGGAAGCGAAAAGGTAACTGTTCCTAAAAATACACCAGTAGTATACACCATCGACCTAAAAGCTGTTGGTGCTGTTAAATAAAAAATAAAAACAATGCATTCATCGAAGCCGTTCTCCTCGTGAGAATGGCTTTTTTGTAAGTACACGTTCAGAAGTGTAAATTAATGTATCAAAATGTTAATTGTTATAGCGAAAACCTTTAACGAAGAAAAAATAATATACATTTGCAAAGCTACTTTCATAAAGAAAATAGCTTTTCCTTGAAAAACCAATAAAAAATATAATGAAAAAACTGTTATCACCACTATTCATGGGAATTGCAGCAATCGCTTTCCTTATTATCAGCTGTAACAAAAGCGACGATGCGCCGGTTTATGATGCGAATGCACAATTTAAAACGGATTCTGTAACACTTAAAAATTACGTTAGCCAAAATTACCCCGATGCACAATACAACAGCGAAACGGGAATTTGGTATGAAATTCTTGCCGAAGGAACAGGGAACTATGAATATAAAGTGGTTGACACATTAAATGGCAAATACTTAAAATTTAAACCGACGGTAAAATACGTTGGAAAATTATTGAGTGGAAGTGTATTTGATCAAACTGATACGGCCAAAGAATTTGAAATCATCACAAACACGGGGTATCAATATCCATTTTATAGCACCATTATTCCTGCTTGGACCTTCGCATTTGCACCACAAAAAATCGGTGACATGAAATTGGGCGGCTTAACGGAAAAAGGTCTACAAAAAGGCAGTAAAATTCACATCATGGCACCTTCCCTTTATGGATACCAAAACCAGGCTGTGGGAACTATTCCGGCAAACTCCCCATTGGATTTTGTCATTGAAGTTACAGATATCAAATAATTATCGCCCCTTCTGAAGCAATAAAGCATAAAAGCTCCTAAAATGATCTCATTTTAGGAGCTTTTTAGTTCAAAGAGGTTTTCAACATAAACCTTCACAGCATCATTGCCTCATATCGACCCCTCTCTACAGGGAAATATGCTCCCACAATCTCTTCAAACTAAGAAATAAGGATTGATCTGTTTATCGGACGATAGTTTTAGTGTTTCCAAAATTATCCAAAAACTCAAAAGTAAGATCGATATTAATACTGATATATCTTGATACCTACTTATACCTAATAATAATTTTTAATCAATTTTTAAACAGTGATCAGTCACTAGTAATTCAGTGTTCACTGAGCAATCACTGAACAAGCACTGAACGATCACTGAACAAGTACTGTCTAAAGAGTTAATTTGGTCACTATCTAATTCTAATTTTTCTGTAGAAAAAATGAAAGAGAAAAAAGAAAGGCGCTATACTTAAGTAACAAAAGGATCGCTGCTGTGCGGTAATGGTATGATCCGAAAACAACACTTTAAATTAATTAAACCAAGGAGGAAATTGAAACACCACTCGAAACAGGATTTTAGAAAAAATAAAAGCTCGAAGTGGGGAACTCCGAGCTTTACCTAACCAATTATTAACCTAAATTATGAAAAGTTCTTTATATATTATTTTTAATATCTTTCGTTTCTTTTGATATATCAAAGGTACTACAGATCTGCTTTCATGTCAAGAAATTTAACAGCATTTAACGTTGTTAAAATTATGTTAAAACAATTTAGCACATTCAATATCGTCACGCGTTGTAAAAAACATACATCTACAACGATAGCAGCTTAACAGATCGACTCAACATGGACTGACTGTGCATTCATTCCACTTACAGGCCATAACTGGTAATACGATGTGCTTCAATTGATCGGAAGATAATTTAGCGCTTTTATTCGACCAAGGGCGGTCTGAGTATCAAAAAAAAGAAATAAATTTGTGAGAAGATCCGACATCAATTGGTATCTTATTTAGTTAGACGATTAATAGCATATGAAAATAGCTTTAGCACAATTGAATTACCATATCGGTAATTTTGAAGCAAATACTAAAAAAATAATTAGCGCGATCCAACAGGCCAAAGAAGCAACGGCCGATCTTATTATTTTCGCCGAACTCGCGATTGGTGGTTATCCTGCCAAGGATCTTTTGCGAAGTAAGGCCTTTAAACGTCAATGCGATGAAGCTATTCATCAAATCGCTGCTCATTGTCAGGATATCGCCTGTATCATCGGAGCCCCCGTCAAAAACAGCGATCCTGAGGGCAAAGAGCTTTATAATACCGCTGTATTTATTGAGCATGGGGCAGTCCGAAACATTGTTAAAAAAGGCCTTTTGCCCGATTACGATGTATTTGATGAATATCGTTATTTTGAACCCAGCAGACGTTTTGATTGTATCGAGTTGAAAGGCGTAAAAATCGCCTTAACCATATGTGAAGATTTGTGGGATGATGACGACGGGGGCAATTCTTACGTTGGTGATCCCATGGCGGAATTGAGAAAAGAAAATCCAGACCTCCTCATCAACATTGCGGCCTCCCCTTTTTCCTATACCCATTTTGATGAACGGATCAAGGTACTCAGCCAACAGGTAACAAAGTCTGGCAGACCGCTCATTTATGTCAATCAAATTGGTGCTCACATGGATATTATCTTTGACGGCCGCTCAATCGCCCTGAATAATGAAGGAACAAAAATTGCTGAACTAAAAAGCTTTGAAGAAGATCTTCAATTTGTCACTTATCATCAACGAAATATAACCTCCACCACAGCATCTTCGAAAGAGTCTATTGCTGAGATGGCTCTTATACATGATGCATTGATCCTCGGGCTACGTGATTATTTTCAAAAATCTGGTTTCAAGAAGGCGGTTTTAGGTTTGTCCGGTGGGCTAGATTCGGCCTTAGTTGCTGCTTTGGCCTGCGAGGCTCTGGGTGCCGATAATGTATTAGCCATTCTGATGCCATCGGTCTACTCTTCCGACCATTCGATAAAAGATGCGATGGATCTCGTCAACAATACCGGTTGCAAACATTATATCGTTCCGATCAAAGATATTGCCAATGCCTTCGAACATAGTTTAGCTCCTCTTTTTGAAGGGCTGCAGCCAGATACGACTGAAGAGAATATTCAAGCGCGCGCACGTGCGGTAATTCTGATGGCCGCTTCCAATAAATTCGGCAATATTTTACTCAATACATCCAACAAAAGTGAGGCTGCTGTAGGATATGGTACACTCTATGGTGATATGGCAGGTTCCATCTCTGTAATCGGTGATGTTTACAAATCCAAAGCCTATGATTTAGCGCGCTATATCAATCGAGAAAGGGAGATCATTCCAGTCAATACCATTGAAAAAGCGCCTTCTGCGGAACTTCGGCCCGATCAAAAAGATTCGGACTCCTTACCAGAATACGACCTCTTGGATCAAATCCTCTTTGAACTCATCGAAAATGAGAAAGCGGGATCTGAGGTTGTAGCAATGGGCTTTGAAAAATCGTTAGTAGAAAGGGTATGTAAATTGGTTAATAATGCGGAATTCAAACGTTTTCAAGCTCCTCCCATCCTGCGTATTAGTCCAAAAGCTTTTGGTCCAGGAAGGCAGATTCCGTTGGTGGCAAAATATCCTTATTAATTTTACAATTCGGATTAAACCATATTTATAGTTTTTTGTCTAAAGCAATAGATTGTAAAATCAAAAAGGATGGTAGCATCCCGGACGATAAAAAAACAATTGCCATGAAGACCGTCAACTGTACTATTTTTACAATTGAAAGGTATGCGGATAAAGAATAAAAACAAATTAGTTAAATAAATATAAGTTCCATATAGGCCATGAACCATCATGAGTGTGGTTGTCCAATGCAGCGACAAAATACTCATGGTAGATTCATCACAGTTGATAAATAAATTACTACGATGAAAAAGATTCTATTATTTTTGGTGCTTTGCGTCGCACTCGCATCATGTTCGTCTTATCAATACAATACCACTCGGGTAGAAAAGATGGATTTTACTCCTTTCAAGACCTATGCTTGGTTACCTCCGGTAGACTCGCTTTCGAAGTCTTATTTTGACAACGATATCGCCAAAGCTAATATCCTGGATGCTGCGAATACTGCGCTGGAGGCAAAGGGCCTACAATATTCTAAAGATAATCCTGATTTACTATTTCGGTATATTACCATTGTCAACAATAAAAGCCGTTTGGTCTATGGCGGCGGCGGTTATTACGGATGGGGGGGCCCCTGGGGCTGGTACCGTCCATGGTTTTCACCATATTACTATGGCGGCGGTTATTACCCAGTTGCAAAAGAACGCTATCGTTATGGCCATTTGATTATAGAAGCCATCGATCGTAAAACAAAAGCAGTGATCTGGCAGGCACGTGGTTCTGGCGATGTTGACAATCCAGAAAAAGCAATTAATAACATCAGCAAGGTTGCAAAAGGTGTTATTGATTTGTTCCCTGTGAAGACGTTAAAGAAATAAGAGATATTCTTATTTTAAAAAAGGCTGATTTACAAAATAAATCAGCCTTTTTAGTGTAACTAAAATTATTAGATAGCATCAGTGCCCTCCCTGCCCTCCCACAGCAAAAATATAAGCTGATTTACCATCTTTCCTCGGCAAATTTTGATTACTTTTAATTATTAATTACCGACAATTCATTGAAAAAATATTTGCTATTCTTAGATACGGAAACATCTGGTTTACCGAAAAAGTGGAACAAGAGTTACATGGACGGTGATAATTGGCCCCACATCTTGCAACTGGCTTGGATCATTTATGACGAAGAGCAACATGAAGTTAAACGAACCAATAAATATATTTATGAGCCGTTAATACCAATCAGTCCTGCATCAGAACAGATTCATGGATTGACACCGCCTTTTCTAATGAAATATGGTGAGAAGAAAAAAGACGTATTACGGAAATTCAGTCATGACATCAAAAAATATAAGCCCCAGCTTATCGGGCATTTTCTTTCATTCGACCTGCAGGTATTAGCGGCCGAATTCTATCGATCCAACTTGGCTATTCCATTTCATAACTTAGCATATTTTTGCACCTTGTTGCATAGCAAAAAATACGTTCGGAATCCAAATATGGTGCATCTCCCGCTTTCATCGCTGCATGATACTCTATTTGCGAGTCCAGCCACAGAAATGCACAATGCTGAAAAAGATGCTGAAATTACTGCTAAATGCTATTTTGAAATGATTCGAAAAGATGAATTATCCGAGCAGGACATACAAAATCAGCAAGCTGAATTCGAAAACATCTGTTAATGTAACTTCCATGAAAAACCCCGACGCTATACTACGCCTACTGAAATCGACTCAGCCATTTCAAATTCTGCCCGAAACCCTACAATTGAGTATCGTCGACAGATTCAATGAACATCGTTTTTCCAAAGATACCTTAGTTTATCGGCAGAACATTACCGACATGGATGGTGTTGATTTAATCCTCGAAGGTGAATATGAAACGTTCTTTCTGGATGTTTCTGATAATAAACGATTGGTCGAGATACACCATAAGCCGTATTGTTTTGGTGGAATATCGGTCTTATTAAACCGAACAAAAGCACTCAAGTCTGTTATCGCCAAAAAAGGTACAATTATTTATCGTTTACCCCGAAAAGACTTTATTGAGTTGTGTAATGCGAATGAAGAGTTTTTCCATTTTTTCACCAATTCCTTTGGAAAAAGAATGTTAGATGAGGAGTTTTCTCATTTTGTGAAGTCGCCAGCTTCCTTTGAGGAAAGCTACTTTGCGGCAGACCAACTCTATTCGCGCAAAATTGAGCATATTACCTATAAAGATATCGTATCCTGTACACCCGATACCCCCATCTTTGAGGCTGCACAGACCATGGCGAAACACAAGGTAAGCTGCATATTTATTAAAAAGGAGGAGCAGATTCTCGGCTATGCAACCGATATTACCTTAAGAGACAATGTCGTGGCCCAGCAGATTCCGGCAACGCAATCTATCGCGCAGGTTATGGATAACCCCATTGTCAGTATTTCCGATCAGGCCTATCTTTACGAGGCGGTACTGATGATGTTCCGCACGAAATCGAGGTATCTCCTTGTCGAGAAGGCGGGCAATTATATCGGTTTCCTTAGTCGAAATCGGCTATTGAGTGAACAGGGGCAGTCTCCGCTCGTATTCATTCAATCGGTTAAACTCGCCGAAACGCTGGATGAGTTGCGTGAAAAATGGAATAATGTTCCCGAGATTATTCACCAATTGCTCGGTAGGGGTGTAAATGCCGAGATTGCGAACCAGGTCATCACGACCGTTGCCGACAGTATTGCCCTTAAAGTAATTGAAAAAGTGATCGGGGAAATGGGCGAGCCACCCGCCAAATTTGTGTTTATGGTAACGGGCAGCGAAGGAAGGAAAGAACAAACGCTAATGACCGACCAAGATAACGCCATTATTTATGAAGATAAAGCAAACGAACAACGGGAGCTCGTACGCGCGTATTTCCTCAATTTTGCCAGTCGCGTGTCGGATCATCTCAATACCATCGGTTTTAGCTACTGTACCGGTGGATATATGGCCAGTAATCCCGAATGGACACATTCGCTGTCGCATTGGAAGAAAAATTACAAGAAATGGATTGAAGAGAGCATCCCCGAGAATGCGATTAAATTTTCGACCTTCTTCGACTGTAGGCGATTATATGGTGACCAGGGCATTATTGATCAACTCAAAGAATTTCTCAATATTGAGCTACAAAAACCCAACGAGCGTTTTTTTACGTTCATTGCAAAGAATGCGCTGCAATATGAACCGCCGCTCACATTTTTCAAGGCAATAAAAACGCAAACAATAGGTTCTTCTGAAGTCTTCAATATCAAGAAAGCGATGACACCCATTGTTGACTTAGTCCGGGTTTACGCACTGCAAAACAGAATTTATGAAGAAAATACCGGTGGTAGGTTGAAACAGCTCCTTGAATTGGGCATCTTCACACAAGAACAGTACGAGGAATTAAATCAATCCTATTATTACCTGATGTCGATCCGTTTAAAAAATCAGGCCAACCAGATCCGTATCGCTAAACTGGCGCCCAACAATTATGTACCTATCGATAGCTTAACCAATATCGAAAAGGCGACAATTAAAGAGATCTTCAAAACAATCCATAATTTTCAACTCGGTATTAAGCTGAAATTCACTAGCAATTTATTTGGTTAAGTACCTTATTGCCATATAAAGGCAATAAGGTACGAAGATCAGCGCTAACGCGCTTCTATTTTTTTGGGAAAGACAAATCAAACTGCCAATGCTTTGCTAATCGCTGCAACTCTTGCTTTGTTATTGGGATGACAGCACCATGTTTGGGCGAAGTGAAATTAGTAGATTTCATTTTACCTGCATTAAAGTGTCCCAGATCAACAAAATTTTTAAAATCTGTGGTTTCACTGAAGCCAAAATTATGTGGTGATATCCCATAGATATCATACATTAACACCCATTTTTCTTCCCCTATCCTTTTCCACACATTCGGAGCTTCACAGGCTTCTGGCTCAGGGTCATAGAAACGATCATCATACTGATAGGGTCCATTCGGGTGGTCTGAAACAGCTTGCTTAATGCCTGGAACACCATCATGGGCAACATAAAAAAGATGGTATTTATTCCCCACCTTCGGCATATCGCCATCGATATAATTTTTATTTGATTTGGGGTATTGAAACAAAAGCTGTGGTTCTGATTCAAATGCTGTGAACTCCTTATTTAAGTAGGCATAGTAGAGCTGATTAAGTCCATTGCCAAACCGCATCGTAAAATAGATCATCATTTTACCATTCCGATCATCATAGATGAGTTCGGGAGCCCAAAAGGCGCCAACATTTTCCCAGCCTTTAAAGGCTTTCTCCAAGTAGAGCTCCGTATGGGTCCATTGAATTAAATCAGCCGATTTCATTAAGACAATACCGCGGTTGTTACCCCATCCAAATGCGACTCCGTCGCGCTCCCATTCCGTATTTCTATACCCTTGCTTTTGTCCGTAGATATGTAGATCCGTCATGACCATTTAAAAATAACCATCTTTTCCACGCATGATATAGGGATCGCGAATACCTTTCTGCTGTGCAATGCTATCACCAGCAATGGTCGGTTTTCCTTTATTGATATCGGTGAAAGAATAGCCATCCTGACTGACAGCAACATACAGACCATGGCTTTCATCCTTAAAATAAACCATGAGGTAAGCAGCCAGATCCGATTCCTTCACCTGTGCAAACAAGTTATGCACAAATAGCATCAGGGTTGTAAAAATGAGTATGCGGATATTCATCTTATTTTACGGTCAATTTTATCAAGGTCAAGGAGTAAGGTTCAAATGTTTCAACAATTGTCTTCCCCTTATAAGTTATTGTATTTTGCTTTGGACGGATATTCAATGGTTCCTCGATACTGTTACTCTGGTTTAAGTTGGCGTTGGCCAAGGTGATTTTCTCTGCTGTCGCAGCAGGCTTTTTCTTCGAATTTATGGCAAGGTTCACTTTCATCGGCTTACTATTGTAATTGACGACTTTCACGATAAGCTGTTGCGCAACGGCATCAAATACTGCAGAAGCATATAGGCTATCTTTGCCCGCTACGAATTCACCATCCCGTTTGATCGGAACAATACTTGTCCCTTTATTGGTCGCATATAATTTTTGCACGTGGTAGCTCGGTGTTCCATATACCTGCAAGTTATCCACCCAAATTAAATCAGGTGACCACTGCCAGCCTTCGACATGACCGAATAATGGCGCGTAAGATGCCATTTCCACTACGTCGCCATTTCGTTCCAGGCCCGTCATGAAAGCGGCTTCCGAGAGGGCCGCCTCCCAGGTACTTTTGCCAGGACCGTTTGGTCGTGTGGTATGCGAAGCGTATTCCCCTGCGAAGATTTTCACCCCATTTCTAGGGTAATTATCATAACGATTGGCGCTCGACAGAAACCAGGATGGTGGGCGGTAATAATGTTCATCAATGATATCGATATTCATCGCCCGCAGTTTATCATCTAAGAAGTCAAAACGATCTCCTTCGGGATCGGTACCCGAACTGGCGATAATTTTGATCTCCGGATGTTTCTCGTTTAACGCTTTCTTGAAGACGGTTAACCGCTCGATATATTGCGGGCCCCAATTTTCATTTCCAACGCCCAACATGCTGAGGTGGAAAGGCTCAGGATGCCCCATATCCGCTCGTAATTTTCCCCATTTTGTAGCTGTTGTGCCGTTAGCAAATTCAATCAGATCCAAAGCGTCTTGAACATATGTATCTAACTCATCTAAGGGTACCACTTCACCGGTATTAAATTGGCAGGCCATACCGCAATTGAGAATTGGCACCGGAGATGCGCCAATATCTTCCGCCAGCAAAAAGTATTCATAA
This sequence comes from Sphingobacterium sp. UBA5639, assembly GCF_002421245.1. Classification (NCBI taxonomy): domain Bacteria; kingdom Pseudomonadati; phylum Bacteroidota; class Sphingobacteriia; order Sphingobacteriales; family Sphingobacteriaceae; genus Sphingobacterium; species Sphingobacterium sp. UBA5639. The sequence continues at coordinate 375,304 of NZ_DIJR01000029.1, read as the reverse complement.
AATCCTAAACCGAAGGTCTGAAAATAATCAGGTGTCAGACGATGGCTAAACTCGGTATTCCAGCGGTTGATAATCAATTCCCTTTCCGTTATTGGTCCAACCGTTTTTTTCCATTGAAACCGATTGGCCAAATCTCTCCCTTCAACAATACAGCCGCCAGGAAAACGGATAAAGCCGGGTTTCATATCGGCAAGCATCTGAACCATATCTTTACGTAAACCCTTCGGTCTACCTTTCCAGGTGTCTACTGGAAATAACGAAAGCATATCGACGTCTAACGTACCTGTCCCTGTAAACCACACATTTAATTTGGCTTTATCTGTCGTTTGGTTGGCAGGAAATTTGACTGCAGCTTCAGACCATGATCCGACGGATTCAAGCGGAAGTTCAGCTGTTCCAATAACTTTATTCTGTTGATCGAGCAGTTCAACATGGATTTTCATTCCTTTAGCTGCACTTTGGTATTGTACTGAGAATTCATATGCTGCACCCGCTTTCACTCCCATTCCTCTAAAGCCTTCATTTTGTAGACCTAATTTCAGGTTAGCTGCACTATGTATCCTTAAATAACGTTTGTTCCCTTTACGTTTGCCATCGTTTAGTAGCAGGTAGCTTCCCTCAGGACCATTTTCGAGCTTTTTCCAGCCCATCCAAGGCTGATCAAACTCAAATGATCTATTCTTTACCAATTCTGCATAGATTCCCCCATCGGCACCAAGATTGATATCTTCAAAAAAGACGCCCCACATATGCGGCGATATGTTGCCTGTAGGTTTATCCAACGCAACATTTAATGTTATCGGTGACTGCGCCAATGCTGAAGAGCCCAAGCTCGCTAACAGTAACAGTGTTGACAGTACTCTTTTCATCCCTATATTTATTTTTTCAACAATAATTTATTATTTCAGGTTTTACACCAGCTTTAACAGCACAAATAGGGTAACACGACATGACAACCCTATCAAAATTAGCTGTTATATTAATTCCAATACAATAACTGAAAATGCAGGAATGTCCACTTCAATTGTACCATTTACAACCTTTGCCTTATTGTACACAACAGGTGCAATTGTTGCGGGTTTCTTAAAGGAATTATAATCGCGTAGGTTGTCCGCGGTAAGTATTCGACCTGTTACTTTTCCAGCTTTCACCGAACCCAAATCTACCTTTACCTTATTATTCTTTTTCGGATCAATATTTACTAAGGAGATATGTGTACGACCTTGCTGATCTTGAGAGGCTGAAACCGACACGGCCGGAATTTTTTCTTGGTTAAATTCAAAATCCGTTGATTGAAGGGAAATAGGAATTAACTTGGCATCCTGATGTACCTTATACATTTCCATCACATGATAAGTCGGCGTCAAAATCATATTCTTTCCTTCTGTCAGGATAACAGCTTGCAATACATTCACGGCTTGGGCAAGATTGGCCATCTTCACCCGGCGAGCATGATTGTTAAAGATATTGAGTGTCATTCCTGCAATCATGGCATCACGCATGGTATTTTGTTGGTAGAGAAAGCCCGGATTCGTGCCAGGTTCTACCGCATACCAGCCGCCCCATTCGTCTACGATCAGATCCACCAGTCCTTTCGGATCATATTTGTCCATGATGGCGATATTCTTTTCCACGAGCTCATTCATAAACCAAGCTGATTTCATGGTTTTAAAATACTCCTCCTCCGAATATTGCGTTGCAGAGCCCTTGTCGTCCCAGTTGATCACGGCATAGTGATGAAGTCCCATGCCTTTCATCAAACCACTTGGAATTTTCTTCATCAAAGTCTCCGTCCAATTATAATCGGCACTATTGGCTCCCGAGGCGATTCGATACAAACCGCTTCCATTGGTCCAGTCCGACATAAACGTGGCGTATTTGCGGTAGATGTCTGTATAGTAATCGGCAGTCATATTTCCGCCACAGCCCCAGGCTTCATTTCCTACGCCCCAGAATTTCACCTTCCAAGGCTCTTGCCGACCATTTTTTCGTCGCCAATCCGACATGGGGCTCTCGCCTTTAAAATTCACATATTGAACCCAGTCGGCAAGTTCCTGCACCTCACCGCTCCCCACATTTCCCGCCAGATAAGGCTCTGCACCCAACAATTCACACATATTGAGAAAATCGTGTGTACCAAAAGAGTTATCCTCTGTCACGCCGCCCCACCAATTGTTTACGATAGCAGGACGCTGGGCTTTGGGGCCAACGCCATCCTTCCAATGATACGTATCGGCAAAACATCCTCCTGGCCAACGCAAATTGGGAATATTCAACTTCTTAAGAGCTTCGATGATATCTTTCCGGACGCCGTCAGCATGGGGAATCGAATCATTTTTCTCACCGACATAAAATCCATCATAAATACAGCGTCCCAAATGTTCGGCAAAATGTCCATAGATATGTCGACTTATAATCTGCTCCTGCTGTGGTGTTTCCAATCTTACACTACTCTGTCCATACAGTAATCCAGTGGCCAGCGTAAAAACAACGCCTAATTTTAATCTTAGCTTCATCATATCGATTTTATTATTTCACACTAAATTGATAGGTTGTCTTTGAACTATATTTTTCTCCAGGTTTTAACACCGTTGATGTAAAATTGGGGTGATTTGGTGCATCTGGAAAATGTTGTGTCTCCAAACAAAAGGCAGAACGGAATGGATACACTTTTCCCTCTTTCCCTTTAGGATCCGAATCCTTCATAAAATTACCGCTGTAAAACTGCAAGCCTGGTTCGGTTGTGTAGATGTCCATTTCAATACCTGTCTTGGTAGCATACACCTGTGCGACCTTCTGGAAACCATCCTTCTTGTTGAGTTCAAAATTATGGTCATAGCCCTTTCCAATCTTCAGTTGAGCATTTTGATCTTCAATACGAGCGCCAATGCGTGTCGGTTTGGTAAAATCGAATGCGGTGCCCGCGACAGGCAAGCTCTTTCCTGTTGGGATCAAGGTATTATCAACTTCGGTAATTGCCTTTGCATCAATCTGAAGTTCATGATCCAAAATAGAAGAATCTCCGGCTCCATTGAGGTTAAAATACGCATGGTTGGTCAGATTTAAGACCGTCTCTTTATCTGTTGTCGCCTGATAGGCGATGGCCAAAGCACCATTGTCCTCCAGGGTGTAGGTAACCTCCATCTTGACCGTTCCTGGATACCCCGCTTCTTTATCAGGTGAGGTATAGGCTAATGTGATTGATGTATTAGTGCTACTAACAACATCCCACACCTTATTGTAAACGCCATTGGTACCGCCATGAAGTGAGTTCTCGCCATCATTCTTTTCCAACGTATACACCTCACCATTCAGTTTAAATGATGCTTTCCCGATCCGGTTACCATAACGCCCTACAATGGCGCCGTAAAAATTATTATAGTTATCCTTGTATTCTTTGGCCGAATCATAGCCCAAAATCACATCAGTCGCTTTACCGTTCTTATCCGGGACTTTTAAACTCACCAGACGTGCACCATAATTTGTCAACGTAATGGCGAGTTTGTCGTTCTTGAGCTGGAACAGTTTAACTTCTTTACCATCAATCTGACTGTCGAAAGCAGGGCTGGAAGTAGAATCAGCCATCGTTGCTGCTTGCTTATTTTGAGTTGATGAAGATTGGCAGCCATAGGCCAATGAAGCACAAGTCAACAAACCAATAATAATTTTCTTATTCATCTGTAATTAAGTTTTACCCCATCGGTCTGATGGAGGCTTCCTAATTTTCATTAGGAATGGTTCATAATTTTTTAATTATTCAAATGGCAACATTCTACCAAAAACGCACGTAGATAGCGGTCACCAACAATAAAGTCACAACAATTAATGCCAATACGGATGGTTCTACTTTAAACATCGACCGATCCAATACAAAAGCTTTTGGATTAACCTTTGGTCCAAATATGCTCACAGCAATCATAGCAATCATTGTAAATACAAATGCGAGTCCCATACATATCTGGAATGGTATTTCATAAACGCCCGCTTTGTTGAGATATGCCGTATAGATCCATGTCTCTGGTCCGAAAACCTTTGTTGCAAACTCATTGAAAAATATAGACAACGCAAATCCCGTAACAAGGCCTGTAATGGCGGCTGCACCTGTCGTCCTTTTCCAAAACATTCCTAGCAAAAACATCGCAAAAACACCTGGGCTGATGAAGCCTGTATATTTTTGGATAAAAGTAAATCCGCCGGCACCACCGATGCCCAGCGCATCATTCCAGGTAAACAAAACAGAAAGTAGAATAGAGATCACGATGGTTATCTTTCCAACCCACACCATTTTTGCTTCGCCCGCATCTTTATTGATGTATTTTTTAAAGATATCCAATGTAAAGATCGTTGCGATACTATTGGCCTTTCCGGCCAATCCGGCCACAATAGCCGCTGTAAGCGCCGCCAGCGCAAGCCCTTTCATTCCATTGGGCAGATAGCCCAATATCGCTGAATATGCATTATCGGCGTGAAACACTCCTCCAGGAGCCATTTCGTGTTGTAACGCACCATTTTTGTATAGCACATAAGCGGCTATCCCTGGAAGCATAACGATAATTGGCATAAACAATTTTAGAAATCCCGCAAAAAGAATCCCTGTGCGTGCAGTCTTTAGATCGGCTCCCAAAGCGCGTTGTGTGATGTATTGATTACAACCCCAGTAATTTAGGTTGACAATCCAGATTCCGGCAAGGTACATTCCTATTCCAGGCAGCATCAGATACTTATTGATATCTTCCTGACTAGCTCCTGGCCCTGGTTTATCGACAAATAGGTTAAAATGCTCCGGCGAATCTTCCATCAATTTATTGAATCCAGCCAAGGCGTCTTGTCCCAAACCAAAATGTTCACTGACCAAGGTCAATGCCACATAGGTCGTCGCTATACCGCCAATAATTAATACAACAACCTGAATAACATCTGTAAAACCAATAACACGCATTCCGCCTAAAGTAATAATGACGGCAAATACGGCTAAAGCAACTGTAATGGTGTGGAAGCTGTCGCCACCTCCGGCCATACTCGAAATGGCAATTGCCCCGAGATACAGGATAGATGTCAGATTGACAAAAACATACAAAAACAACCAGAAGATTGCCATGATGAGACTCGTCGTTTCATTGTATCGGTTGTTCAAAAACTGAGGCATCGTGAAAATCTTGTTTTTCAGATAGACCGGAATAAACCAAACCGCAACAATAATTAACGCTACCGCAGCAATGAGCTCGTAAGCAGCTACAGCAATACCAACCTCAAATCCATTGCCGCTCATGCCAATAAACTGTTCAGCAGAAATATTCGATGCGATCAATGAAGAGCCTATGGCCCACCAGGTCAGTGATCCTTCTGCCAGAAAGTAGTCCTTGCTGCTGCTTAAACTATTCGTCTTTTTACGATAAATCCAATAGCCATAGCCGGCTACAATAAAGAAGTAAATTACGAAGATGATGTAATCTACCGTTGCAAATTTTTCCATATTTCCCAAATTGGTTATTATCAATAAGCCATTTATACCGCGAAGAACAGGTATAAATGGCTTAGGTTATTATTTACTCAGTAAATAATAGAGTTCATTCCATTTCAATTGGTCTTCGAGTCTTGCTACCGTAGTGTCCTCGTCGATCAATACATATTCTAAACCCGCCATACGTGCAAAATCTTCCAGGTATTCGGGTGTTAAGCTCAAACTGTAGGCAGTATGGTGCGCACCCCCAGCCACAATCCAGGCACTGCAACCTGTTTTCATATCGGGCAGCGGTTTCCATAACACCCGTGCGACAGGAAGTTTAGGGAGTTCTTCTTCTACAGCAACACCTTGTACTTTGTTCACGATCAAACGGAAACGCGTTCCCATATCGACCAAAGAAGCATTCAATGCATCACCACTTTGGCCATTAAAAACCAAGCGAGCAGGATCTGCCTTGCCGCCAATGCCTAGTGGATGCACTTCTATTCGTGGTTTTCCAATTGCCAATGCGGGGTCCACTTCCAACATGTGTGAGCCAAGTACCATGGGATTCTGCGGATCAAAATGATAGGTGTAGTCTTCCATAAATGCCGTCGTACCCGGTAATCCTGCTCCCATTACTTTGCAAGCACGCACCAAAGCCGGCGTCTTCCAATCCCCTTCACCGGCAAAACCATACCCCTCAGCCATTAAACGCTGTACCGCCAGGCCCGGAAGTTGTACCATGCCATGCAGATCCTCAAAAGTATCCGTAAAACCTTTAAAGTCTCCTTGTTCCAAAAACTTCCGTAGGCCAATTTCTATCTTAGCAGCTTCGATGAGGTTAGCACGATATTCACCGCCAGCTTTCACATTTTCGGCTAGCTCATAAGTTGCTTCGTACTCTGCTAATAATGCCGCGATTTCCGCTTCAGTGCTCGCATTAATCACCTCCACTAGATCCCCAATGGCATAGGTGTTTACAGCGAAACCAAATTGCGACTCTGCCTCCACTTTATCGCCATCTGTAACAGCCACATAACGCATATTGTCACCGAAGCGTGCAAATTTGGCTCCTTGCCAGTCATGCCAGCCTGCGGCTGCACGCGCCCAAACATTAATCCGTTCCAATACTTCCGCATCTTGCCAATGGCCAGTGACGACTTTACGCGCTATTTTTAAGCGGCTAACGATATGTCCAAATTCACGATCCCCATGCGCACTTTGGTTAAGGTTCATAAAATCCATATCGATACTATGCCACGGGATATCCTGGTTGTACTGCGTATGCAGATGCAACAATGGCTTTTGCAACGCTTTTAATCCTCGGATCCACATCTTTGCAGGTGAAAAGGTATGCATCCAAGTAATGACCCCAATACAATTTTTTTCACTATTGGCGGCTGCCAATGTTGCATAAATCTCGTCTGTATTTTTTACGATCGGTTTATATTTTACCGCTACCGGAATCACCGCTTGGGTATCTAAATAATGGGCTATTTCTTCAGCATGTAGGGCCACTTGTCGCAAGGTCTCTTCACCATAAAGGTCTTGGCTTCCCACGACAAACCAGACTTCAAGCTCTTTTAAATTGATATTCATGTAAATTGTAGTTTTTGCTATAGATTTTTTATTAAAATTATTGACCATAATAGGCATTGGCCCCATGCTTCCGCTCGTAATGCTTTTTGACCAGCGCAGACTTTAATCGAGGTACATTCGGGTTGATCTGTTCTGTCAACCAAGCCATTTTCGCCACCTGTTCCAACACCGCACTGTTATAGACAGACTTTATTCCGGTTTTACCCCAAGCAAACGGCGCGTGGTTGCCAACCAGAATCATTTCCACTTCTTTATAGTCCAGCTTATTTTCGACAAAGTGATTGATAATTTGAAACCCCGTTTCATGTTCGTAGTTTCCGGCGATCATCTCATCGTGCATTGGTGGGGCACAAGGAATATCGACGGTCAAATGATCGGCATGTGTCGTTCCAAAAATGGGAATATCCCGCTGTGCCTGTGCCCATGCTGTCGCATAGGTGGAGTGTGTATGTGTTATACCGCCAATCTCTTTCCACTGTTTATACAATAGGGCATGGGTTTTCGTATCTGATGATGGCCGAAGATTACCCTCAACCACATGACCATCAAAATCTACAATCACCATATGTTCCGGTGTAAGCTCCTCATAAGGGACCCCACTGGGTTTAATGGCAAAAACTTCATGGTGACGGTCAACAACACTCACATTTCCAAATGTAAAAAGCACCAATCCCAGCTGGGGCAATTGCATATTGCAATGGTAGGCTTCTTCTTTAATTGAATTATACATGATTAAAATTTGAATGGTTAAACAGTAATGGCGAGCGATTCCTTTCCTTCGACAAAAGCACCCAGCGCTTTGTAATGTTCATAACGCTCGGCATAAATGGACACCCATTTTTCCTCAGGGATATAAGTCCGTTCAAAACCTTGCCCCATTGCCTTCATGGCATCCTCGACCCGGTTATATAAACCAGCTGCTGTTGCGGCAAACATGGCTGCGCCAATGGCACAAGTCTGTTCACTTTTATGAATACGAATAGGCATATTCATCACATTGGCCATCATTTGCATAATAAAAGGTGATTTTTTTGCAACTCCGCCTAAACCGATTAAGCCTTTTACAGGAATACCCTGCTCCACGAAACGGTCAACAATAGCCTTTGCACCGAAACAGGTCGCTTCGACAATCGCTCTGAAGATCCGCGGCGCATCTGTTCCGAGGTGTAAGCCTGTGATCGCCCCTTTCAAGGATTGATCCGCATCCGGAGTTCGGCGGCCATTGAGCCAATCTAAAGCTAATTCTGATGTTTCTGTTACGGGAAGTAATGCCGCCTGCTCACTTAGACTGACCAATAGTTTCTCTTCCAACGCTGCGATCAATTGTTCGCGCGTTCGTTCATCGATCTCTTCAACATCTTGTATCAAATTTTTCGTTGGCCATAGCAACACCTGTTTCAGCCAGGCGTAAGCATCTCCAAATGCCGACTGACCAGCTTCCATACCTATCATTCCTGGTATAATGGAACCGTCTACCTGACCACAGATTCCCCTGACCAACGTATGCTGTACCTCCTCTTTTGGAGCAACTAACATATCACAGGTTGATGTCCCCATCACCTTACTCAGATAATAGGGCTCAATTTGTCCTCCAACTGCACCCATGTGGCAGTCAAATGCACCTACACCAACAACAACTGATGTTGTAAGACCTAATCGTTGCGCCCATTCTTCCGAAAGCTGACCTGCAGATTGATCAGCAGTGTAGGTTTCTGAAAACAGGCGATCAACCAAACCATCCAACAATGGGTCAAGTGTTGAAAAGAAAGAATTTGGAGGTAGGCCGTCAAATTCTTCAGCCCAAAGTGATTTATGACCCGCTGAACAAACCCCACGCTTCATAGCAGATACCTGTGTTCCTCCAGTCAATAGAAAAGGAATATAATCACAATGCTCCACCCAGCTATAGGTGGCGGCACGGACCTTTTCATCAGCCCGAAATACATGGAGTAATTTGGCCCAGAACCATTCCGAAGAGTATACACCGCCTACATACTTCAGATAATCCACCGAACTATTTTGATTGTGCAGGTTAATTTCTTTGGCCTCTCTAACGGCTGTATGATCTTTCCATAAGACAAACATGGCATTGGGGTTGTCTTTAAACTCGTCCAACAGCGCCAATGGAACGCCGGCTGCGTTGACAGCAACTGGAGTAGATCCTGTTGTATCCACGGAAATTGCTTTTACAGCTTTGCCAATATTGTCGACTCCCGATTTGAGCAAGCAATCTTTAATTGTCGCTTCCAAGCCTTCGATATAATCCAACGGGTGTTGCCTAAACTGACTTAAAGCAGCATCACAATACGCCCCTCTTTTCCATCGCGGGTAGTAAAATACAGAAGAAGCTATCTCCTCGCCATTGTTAGCATCAACCAATACTGAACGGACCGAATCACTTCCATAGTCCACCCCAATGACATACGATTTATTCATTTTTGCTGAATTTGGTTTATAACTTATAATTGTCTCTAATGCCTTACTTTCCACTATCCCCCTTCCGAAGCTAGCCATGGAAAATAATTAGTGTCAAATAAACATTTATTTTTTTAAATATGAAAGAAAATTTTCATATTTAAAAAATAGAGCTAACTTCATAGCAGCAAATTATGGTTAACCCGAATTCCTGATATAGGGGTATAAATGCCTTTTAAAGGGATGTATCAGACAATTATTATACTTATTTTTAGCTATTTACTTTTTTACATAGTTTTGCTCGTGGAATAAATGGGGTGGTGTCAGATAAAAAGATAAAACGATAGACGATGGAATATTATAAAAAAGATTCAGGGATCCTTTTGGCAGTAGACTGCATCATATTTGGATTTAACGGCGAATCCCTTGAAGTACTTTTAATTAAACGTGATTTCGAACCAGAAAGAAATAAATGGAGTCTGATGGGTGGTTTCGTTCAATCCGACGAAAGTCCGGAAGAGGCCGCGAGCCGAGTACTCAAACAGCTAACAGGACTTGAAAATGTATACATGGAGCAATGTAGTGTATTCGGCGAACCTAATCGGGAACCTAGCGACCGGGTTGTCAGTATCTGTTATTTTGCATTGATTGACACACAGCAATATAAACATATCCTAAGCGACGATTACGAAGCCCAATGGTTTCCATTGCGGGAGCACCCAACACTGATCTTCGATCATGATCAAATGATCGCTTCGGCACAACACCGTCTACGCATGAAAGCGGCTTTGTATCCGATATTATTTGAACTGCTGCCCGAGAAATTCACGATTCCCCAAATTGCAGCACTTTATGAGGGTGTTTACAATATTGAGTTGGACAAGCGGAATTTCAGCCGAAAACTGCTTTCCTCAGACCTCATCATCAAACTGGAGGAAAAGGATAAGGAAAATTCAAAAAAAGGAGCCTACTATTTCAAACTAAACACGGCGATCTATAAGGAAAAGATCATGTCCTTTTTACGGTATTTGCCAAGTTGGTCGATCGAATCATAATAAAGTGACGGAAAATCAGGTATGTATTGGAATATATTTCACTTAACATTTTCGTTTTTTCAATAATTCCTTATATTTATCACAGGTATATCCTGGTTTTGCAATTTGGATAGGCTGGATTAACGCATTTTATAAAATAAACAACATGAGCAAATTGAGATTAGCATTTATATTCTTTACAATTTTATTTATTTCATCACATACATTACTGGAGGCACAAACTCCTACTGCGGCTCCCGCCACTACAGCAGCACAACAGGATAATGCTTTCAAGTACAGTCCGGATGGATTAAAAAAAGGAAGTTTGGCAAATCAATTTGACCACCTGAATTATATTTCGAAAAACAACTATGATTTCAAGATGGTGCGAAAAACCAATCTGGATATTGTGAAACGAAATGTCATAGATACCGTAGCAAAACTCCACAAGGAAATCAGCTCTTTAAAATCATCTTCAAGCAACTATACATCCAATACCAAAACTTTGCAAGATTCTATTCAGGTTTTAAAAGATCAGCTGGCGCAGGAGAAGGAAAAAACAGAAAGTTTTTCTTTCTTGGGCATCAATACCTCTAAAACTTTTTACAATACAGTTGTTTGGACGATCATTGCGGTATTGGCCGTAGCAGCATTTATCTTTTTATTTTCTTATCGGAAAGCGAAAGTGGACACGGTGGAATCCCAAAAGACAGCGGAGCAATCGCAAGAAGAATTCGCTACGTTCCGTAAAAAATCCATGGAAAAGGAACAGCTGCTCAAGCGCCAGTTGCAGGACGAACTAAATAAAAAAATATAGTCCTGCTTCTCATAAAATAGCATATTTATTTTGATCGACCTGTAACGACTCCTTGAGGTACTCCGTTACAGGTCGATTTTATTTCATCAGGTACCATTCCTCAAAACAAACAAAAGATTCAACGAAGTAATGCAGTAAACTTCAAAAATACCTAGCCGAATAAAAGAGAAAAACTATATTTGCAGGTATAGAAATCGAAACATACAGAATTACAATAGATAACATTTTGACCTACATTAATAAAATTGTAATTTAATTGCAAATTCTATTTGTTTTTAAAAACGAATAACCTTATTTTTGCTGACCAAAAAAGAGGCCTTTTATGTCTCTTATATAAAATTGATTAATAAATATTTAGTCCCTATAATATGCCCAAGATTGGTAAAATAGCGCAGATTATCGGCCCAGTTGTTGACGTCAACTTCGCCGACAGTGAAAATCTACCTAAAATTTACGATGCATTGTACATTCAAAAAGAAAATGGACAACGTGTTGTATTAGAAGTTCAACAACACTTAGGTCAGGATCGTGTACGTACAATTGCCATGGACGCAACTGAAGGTTTAGTTCGCGGAATGGAAGTTGTCGATACTGGTGCTCCTATCAAAATGCCTGTTGGTGAAGAAATCAAAGGTCGTGTATTCAATGTAGTTGGTGATGCCATAGACGGGATCCAAAATTTGAATAAAGAGAATGGTCGTCCTATCCACAACGTACCTCCTAAATTCGAAGATTTGTCAACTGAATCCGAAGTACTTTTTACTGGTATCAAAGTTATTGACCTTTTAGAGCCATATGCTAAAGGTGGTAAAATTGGTTTATTCGGTGGTGCCGGTGTAGGTAAAACTGTATTAATCCAAGAATTAATCAACAATATCGCAAAAGGTCACGGTGGTCTTTCTGTATTCGCCGGTGTAGGTGAACGTACACGTGAGGGTAATGACTTATTGCGCGAGATGTTGGAGTCTGGTATCATCAAATATGGTGAGCACTTTATGGAAGGCATGGAAAAAGGCGAATGGCCTTTGGAAACTGTTGACCACGAACTGATGAAAGATTCAAAATGTACTTTCGTATTCGGTCAAATGAACGAGCCTCCTGGGGCACGTGCACGTGTTGCTTTATCAGGTTTGACAGTAGCGGAATACTTCCGTGACGGTGATGGCGAAGGTCAAGGCCGTGACGTATTATTCTTCATTGATAACATCTTCCGTTTTACACAAGCAGGTTCTGAAGTATCTGCCCTATTGGGTCGTATGCCTTCAGCCGTAGGTTACCAACCAACATTGGCAACTGAGATGGGTTTAATGCAAGAGCGCATCACTTCAACTAAAAACGGTTCAATCACTTCGGTTCAAGCCGTATATGTACCTGCCGATGACTTAACTGACCCTGCTCCAGCGACAACTTTCGCTCACTTGGATGCAACGACAGTATTGTCTCGTAAAATTGCTGAGTTAGGTATCTACCCTGCTGTGGATCCTTTGGATTCTACATCACGTATCCTTTCTCCTGCCGTTTTAGGTAACGAACACTATAATACTGCACAACGTGTAAAAGAAATTCTTCAACGTTATAAAGAATTACAAGATATCATCGCCATTTTAGGTATGGACGAATTATCGGAAGAAGATAAATTAACAGTACACCGCGCACGTCGTGTACAACGTTTCTTATCTCAACCTTTCCACGTTGCAGAACAATTTACAGGTTTAAAAGGTGTATTGGTAGACATCAAAGATACCATCAAAGGTTTCAATATGATCATTGACGGTGAAGTAGATGAGTACCCTGAAGCTGCCTTCAACTTAGTCGGTAACATTGATGATGCTATCGAAAAAGGTAAAAAATTATTAGCAGAAGCAGTTTAATCTAGATTATATCTAAGAATAATGAAGTTAACAATTATCACTCCAGACAAATTAGCATTCGAAGGCGAAGTAACATCCGTTACTGTACCGGGCACTGCGGGTTCTTTTCAAATTTTGAAAGACCATGCTGCCATCGTTTCTACTTTGGAAGATGGAAAAGTAATTATTCAACAAGGTAAAGGTGAACAGGAAGTGTTCATTAAAGGTGGTGTTGTGGAAGCAAAAAACAATGTCATTACCGTGCTTGCTGAAGGAATTATCGGAGATTAAATCAAATCGATTTTATAAAATCTAAAAAGCTTCCGATAGAAATATCGGAAGCTTTTTTTTTAAAGTTTTTTTGACATTTTCTTCATTTTAGGAAGAAAATCAACCATTGTAACAAAAAATAATTTTTCAACCGTGTAGACCAATTTTAAATATGGTATGCGACTAACAAAATATAAAACCGAATAAAAGGCATTATTAAAAAATAAAATTTCATAAAAACACACTTAATGAAATTTTATTCTAAATACAAAATTAGCACTTTACCTATTGCCAATTATTGTAATTCCTGCTACCTTGAGGAAATGAAAATCGAAAGTTTTTATAGAAGCTCGAGATAGCATGATTTACCACCAATATTACAACAAAGGGAACTACTATCATCAGGTAAATTTTGGGTTATGAAATATTACGATAAAAACACATTGATCTATTTAGATGGAGCTTTTGTAAAAGCTTCCGAGGCTGCATTGGATCCCTTTGCACAGTCATTGCATTATGGGTATGCGGTGTTCGATGGTTTACGTGCGTATAACACCCACAATGGACCACGTATCTTTAAAGCCGACAAGCATTTCGATCGCTTAAAGAGATCATGTGAAGCCGTTAATATCCCCTATCGCTGGAGCAACCGAGAGCTGATCGACATCTGTTATGAGCTCTTGGCCAACAACAACCTAAGAGAAGCTTATATACGTCCTTTGGTATTGACTGGTTCAAATATGCATCTCACCTCATCAACCGAAGCAACCCTCATGATGGCAGCATGGGAATGGGGTCCATATCTTGGTCAAAACCTATTAAAGGTATGTATCTCTGATATCAAAAGACCCAATCCAAAATCCTTTAAAATTGACTCGAAGATCTCTGGGCAGTATGTTAACTCCATTCTTGCGACAACAGAAGCCATCAGGAAAGGCTACGACGAAGCTTTAATGCTCGACCACGAAGGCTACGTTGCCCAAGCATCCAGTGAAAATATTTTCATCGAAAAGGATTTCAAAATCTATACGCCGCCAGCGAAGAATATCTTTCCGGGCATTACACGCCAGACGGTAAAAAACATTTGTAAAAAATTAAACTTCGAAGTCATTGAAAAGCAATTGACGGTAGAGGATATTTACACTGCTGACAGCGCTTTCTTATGTGGAACTGCGGCAGAAATTATCGGAATCAAACAAGTCGATGATGTCATCTACAAAGAAGCCTGGGAACACAGCATAGGTGCATCAATCCAAAGAAGATATAAAAATTTAGTATTAGAGAACGAAAATTATGAAGTCATCATCTAACGGCGAAAACACAATGAACAAATACAGCCGTACATTTACACAAGACGAAACGCAACCTGCTGCAAAAGCAATGCTTTATGGTATCGGTCTTACAGATGCCGACATGGACAAAGCACAGGTCGGTATTGCCAGCATGGGATATGATGGTAATACGTGTAATATGCACTTAAATGATTTGGCACAAATCGTCAAGAAGGGCGTTTGGAACAATGAGTTAGTGGGTTTGACCTTTGGAACTATTGGCGTCAGTGACGGTATGAGCAATGGTACCGATGGAATGCGTTATTCGTTGGTAAGCCGTGATGTGATCGCTGATAGTATCGAAACGATCTGTGGCGGACAATATTATGATGGCTTGATCTCTATTCCTGGCTGTGACAAAAACATGCCTGGTGCTATTATGGCCATGGCCCGTTTGGACCGTCCTTCTCTAATGGTATATGGCGGTACCATCGCTCCAGGACACTATAAAGGTGAAGAATTAAACATTGTGTCTGCATTTGAAGCATTGGGACAACGCATCTGCGGAAATCTTTCCGATGAAGACTATGAAGGCATTATCAAACATACCTGCCCTGGTGCTGGTGCTTGTGGCGGAATGTATACCGCAAATACCATGGCTTCGGCAATTGAAGCCTTGGGAATGAGTTTACCCTACTCATCTTCCAATCCGGCGATCTCGGAAGAAAAGAAAAATGAATGTTTAGAAGCAGGTCGACATATCCGCACGCTGCTTGAGAAAGATATTAAACCCTCTGATATCATGACACGTAAAGCATTTGAGAACGCGCTACGTACCATTGTTATCTTGGGTGGGAGTACCAATGCTGTACTTCACTTTATTGCAATAGGCAAAGCCGTAGGCGTAGACATCACGCAAGACGACTTCCAACGCATGAGTGATGAAACCCCTGTATTAGCTGACTTTAAACCGTCGGGTAAATACTTGATGCAAGATCTTCAGCAATTTGGCGGAACACCTGCTGTCATGAAATATCTTTTAAATGAAGGTTTATTGCATGGTGACTGTATCACGGTAACAGGAAAAACGGTCGCTGAGAACTTGGCGGATGTTAAATCAATCATGGAATATGATCAACCGATTATCAAACCCTTGAGCGATCCAATCAAAGCTACAGGACACTTACAAATTCTTTACGGGAACTTAGCAGAGAAAGGTTCTGTTGCTAAGATCTCCGGCAAAGAAGGTGAAAAATTCACTGGTCCTGCACGCGTATTCGATGGAGAGCATGATTTAGTAGCGGGCATCGCATCTGGTAGAATCAAACCAGGAGATGTAGTGGTGATCAAAAATGAAGGTCCTGTTGGAGCGCCAGGCATGCCTGAAATGCTTAAACCAACCTCCTTGATTATTGGTGCTGGCCTTGGTAAATCTGTTGCTTTAATCACCGATGGCCGTTTCTCGGGTGGTACACATGGTTTTGTCGTCGGACATATCACACCAGAATCTTACAAAGGCGGATTGATCGGTCTTGTAAATGATGATGACATTATCGAGATCGATGCGGTAAATAACAGCATCAATGTGCTGCTTTCCGATGAAGAGATTGCGCAACGCCGTGCCGCTTGGGTACAACCAGCGTTAAAAGTTAGCAAAGGAGTTTTATACAAATACGCTAAAACTGTTGCCGATGCATCAGAAGGCTGTGTAACGGATCAGTAGAAAATAAAAAACAGAGACATTAAGCAAATACAGACCTAAACAATCGACGCTTAATGTCTCAGATCTAATATCTAAATACTAAAAGACTGAATAATCAACAATAAAAAAATCAACGTAATGAGTACACTGGAAATAACAGAAAATAAGGCCACTACAGCGCAGCAAACTCCGACACAAATTTCGGGATCGAAAGCTGTATTGGAGGCCTTATTGAGCGAAGGAGTTGATACCGTATTTGGTTATCCTGGAGGCGCAATTATGCCGATCTATGATGCCCTTTATGATTATACGGATCGTCTGAAGCATATTTTAGTGCGCCATGAACAAGGTGGAATCCACGCGGCGCAAGGTTATGCAAGAACTTCAGGTCGTACAGGCGTCGTCTTTGCGACAAGTGGCCCTGGAGCAACAAACCTAGTTACTGGACTGGCTGATGCCATGATCGATAGTAACCCTATCGTCTGTGTCACAGGCCAGGTCTTTGCTTCACTTTTGGGAACGGATGCTTTTCAGGAAACAGATGTCATCAATATCACGGCACCTGTCACCAAATGGAACTACCAAGTCACCGACGCAACTGAAATTCCAGCCGCACTCGCAAAAGCATTTTATATTGCCAGCACAGGTCGTCCAGGACCGGTATTGATCGATATTACCAAAAATGCACAGCTACAATTGTTCGATTACTTCGGTTACGAAAAATGCAGCCATGTACGCAGTTACAGACCTGCACCACAAGTTCGTAAAGAATATGTTGAGCAAGCTGCAGCGTTAATCAACGATGCAAAAAAACCATTTGTTCTTTTTGGACAAGGCATCATTCTTGGAAAAGCAGAGGAAGAATTCAAAGCTTTTATTGAGAAAACCGGCATTCCTTCGGCATCGACTGTCATGGGCTTAAGTGCACTTCCAACGGATCATAAACTTCACGTCGGGATGCTGGGTATGCATGGCAACTATGCGCCAAATGTCATGACCAATGAATGTGATGTTTTAATAGCCATCGGCATGCGTTTCGATGACCGTGTGACAGGTCGTTTGGACAAATATGCCAAACAGGCAAAAGTAATCCATTTGGATATAGATCCCGCAGAGATTGACAAAAACGTACAAACAACCGTACCTGTATGGGGCGATTGTAAGGAATCACTTCCCATGCTGACGAAATTGGTAAATGCCGCAGATCACTCCGCTTGGTTGGAACAATTCCGTGAACTTGAAAAAGAAGAAATCAAGGAAGTCATCCAAAACGAACTTCACCCACAAACCGATATTATGACCATGGGTGAGGTCATCCATGTGTTGAATGAATTGACAGGCGGTGATGCGATCATTACAACGGACGTCGGTCAACATCAAATGGTCACTTGTCGCTATGCTAAGTTCAACAACAGCAAATCGAATGTAACCTCCGGGGGTTTAGGAACGATGGGCTTTGGTCTTCCGGCAGCAATCGGTGCCTGGTATGGCGCGCCAGAGAAAACTGTCGTAGCAATCATCGGTGATGGTGGTATACAAATGACGATCCAGGAGCTGGGAACAATTATGCAATTTGGTGCAAAAGTCAAAATCATGATCCTCAACAATGAGTTCTTGGGCATGGTACGCCAGTGGCAGCAATTGTTTCATGACAAACGTTATTCGTTCGTGAATATCACGAGTCCTGACTTTGTTGCTGTTGCGAAAGGCTATTACATCGACGGTCAGAAGATTTCGGAACGTAAAGACTTACGTAATGCACTGAAAACCATGATTGATCACGACGGAGCATATCTATTGGAAGTGATGGTAGGTAAGGAAAACAATGTATTTCCAATGGTTGCACAAGGAACATCGGTATCTGAGATACGTTTAAAGTAGAATTTGACATGGAAAAACAAGAATATACCATCACCCTATATACAGAGAATTCAATCGGTCTTATCGGTCGAATCTCAACCATTTTTTCAAGAAGAAAAATCAATATTGAAAGCTTGAATACTTCCCCTTCTGAAGTAGAAGGGATACATCGTTTTACCATCGTCATCACGGAGGCTGAAGATGTTCTGCGTAAGCTTTGTCGTCAACTGGAAAAACAGATTGATATCCTCAAGGCCTATTACAATACCAATGATGAAGTGATCTGGCAAGAACAGGCGCTCTATAAAGTGCCTGCGGATGTTGTGAATGAAAAGGTATACGTAGAACGTTTATTGCGTCAATATGGTGCCAATGTTGTTGTGATCCGCAACGACTATATCGTCTTTGAAACTGCAGGTCACCGTGAGGAGATCGATAAGTTGACAGAAGAATTGACCAAATATGGTTTGATCGAATTTGTCCGTGGCGCACGTATCGCCATCATTAAAGATAGCGCAGGTTTCCACTCCAAATTGGTTCAGTTTGAAGCCAAGGAACCATCGATAGAAATTGTAGAGAACGAGTATCTCGACAAAAGAGATGATGTATTTACAATGTAAGCTTTAAAAGTATTATGCAAGAGACATTTAAATTTATCTTAAAGTCACGTCAAAAATTCATTGAATTACTTGACGGTCTTTCCATTGAACAGCTTAACAAAATTCCCACGGGATTTAACAACAATATCATCTGGAATTTTGCCCACATTGTCGTCAGTACACAGACCTTAGTCTATGTCCGTACAGGTATTAAAGCCGACACGACCTGGGTAAAATATAATGAAGACTATAAAAAAGACACCAAGCCAACCCGCTTTGTTGAACAAGCAGAGGTTGATGAATTGAAAGAAATTGCAATCCGCAGTATTGAGCAAATTGCTGCTGACTATGAACACGGTGTTTTCGGAGAAATCACCTCCTTCTCAACAGCAACCTATGGCTATCCAATGGATACCATCGAAGAAGTTATTGCCCTGACATCAGGTCACGATAACGTTCATTTCGGTTACGCCATGGCGCAACGCAGATTAGTACAATAATTAAAATAAATAATCAACAACCCATAACAGAAAGAAAGTAAAACAATGGCAAATTATTTCAACACCTTACCGCTTAGAGAGCAGTTAGAACAATTAAGTCACGCTGAATTCATGGACAACACTGAATTCACAGATGGTGTAAATGCTTTAAAAGGTAAAAAAATCGTAATCGTAGGATGTGGTGCGCAAGGCTTGAACCAAGGTTTAAACCTAAGAGATAGCGGACTGGACGTTTCTTATGCTTTGCGTAAAGAAGCTATTGAACAAAAAAGAGATTCTTGGAAAAACGCTACGGACAACAACTTTAACGTAGGCACTTACGAGGAATTGATCCCATCTGCTGATTTAGTTATCAACTTGACTCCAGATAAACAACATACGTCAGTAATCAACGCTGTCATGCCGTTGATGAAAGAAGGCGCTACATTATCGTATTCACACGGTTTCAACATCGTTGAAGAAGGTATGCAAATCCGTAAAGATATTACTGTCATCATGGTTGCTCCAAAATGTCCAGGTTCTGAGGTTCGTGCAGAGTACCTTCGTGGTTTTGGTGTTCCTACCTTAATCGCTGTTCACCCAGAGAATGATCCGCAAGGAAAAGGCTGGGCTGAAGCAAAAGCATACTGCGTAGGAACAGGTGGACATAAAGCCGGTGTATTGAAATCTTCATTCGTAGCCGAGGTAAAATCAGATTTAATGGGTGAGCAAACGATTCTTTGTGGATTGTTGCAAACAGGTTCGATCTTATCTTTCGACAAAATGATCGAGAAAGGTATCGAAGCTGGTTACGCATCAAAATTGGTACAGTACGGTGTAGAAGTAATCACGGAAGCCTTGAAACATGGTGGTGTGAGCGGAATGATGGACCGTTTGAGCAATCCAGCAAAAGTAAAAGCCTTTGAGATCTCTGAAGAATTGAAGGATATTATGCGTCCTTTATTCCAAAAACACCAAGATGATATCATGTCAGGTCACTTTAGCAAGACCATGATGGAAGACTGGGCAAATGGTGATGCGAATTTATTGAAATGGAGAGCTGAAACAGGTGAAACTGCGTTCGAAAAAACACCTGCTGGTGATGTTAAAATCAACGAACAAGAATACTTCGACAACTATACACTGATGGTTGCTTTCATCCGTGCAGGTGTTGAATTGGCATTTGAAACAATGGTTGAAGCAGGTATCAAACCAGAATCAGCATATTATGAATCATTGCACGAAACACCATTGATCGCTAACACAATCGCTCGCAAGAAATTGTTCGAAATGAACCGTGTTATCTCTGATACAGCAGAATACGGTTGTTACCTATTCGACCAAGCTTGTAAACCTTTGTTGGCCGACTTCATGAAAACTGTTGATACTGATCTCGTAGGTAAAAACTTCAATGAAGGTAGAGATGCTGCAGTTGATAACGCACAATTAGTTGTCATCAATGAAATTCTACGCGATCACCCTGTAGAAATCGTCGGTCGCAAATTGCGCAAAGCGATGACTGCAATGAAAGCAATCAAAACTGTTTAAAAGTCCATACGAAATTATACATGCTCCAAAAATCATGAATATTTCGTAATTTAGTATATCGAAATCAAGGTGATATTGAGACATTTGCAATATCACCTTGGTTCATATAAAAATAACATAAGAGAGATTAAAAAATGTCAAAAACATTAGTAGAAAAGATTTGGGATGCGCACGTCGTCAAGCGTGAAGAAGGGTTTCCGGATATTATATATATCGACACCCACTTGATTCATGAAGTTACTTCACCTCAAGCTTTCGATGGCTTGCGTAAAAGAGGAATCCCAGTTTTTCGTCCAAAGCAAACGGTAGCTACTGCCGACCACAACGTACCGACACTCAATCAACATTTACCGATCAAAGAAGAGCTATCCCGTTATCAAGTTGATATGCTCACCAAAAATTGTGCTGAATTTGGTATTGAATTATATGGTTTAGGACATCCATACCAAGGGATTGTACACGTTATTGGTCCGGAGCTGGGTATCACCCTACCAGGTAAAACGATGGTCTGTGGCGATAGTCATACCTCAACACATGGTGCTTTTGGAGCTATTGCTTTTGGTATTGGAACCTCTCAGGTTGAACAGGTCTTCGCAACACAATGTTTGTTGCAGTCGAAGCCAAAAACAATGAAAATTGAAGTCAACGGTACCCTTCAAAAAGGTGTTGGAGCAAAAGATATCATCCTATATATCATCTCTAAAATCTCTGCTGCGGGCGGTACAGGTTACTTTATTGAATATGCTGGTTCAGCAATCCGTTCTTTAAGCATGGAAGCACGTATGACCATTTGTAATATGAGTATAGAAATGGGTGCACGTGGAGGCTTAATTGCTCCAGATCAGATCACTTTCGACTACGTAGAAGGCCGTGAATTCGCACCGAAAGGTGAGGAATGGGATCAAGCCCTAGCATACTGGAAAACATTATATTCTGACGAAGATTCCATCTTTGATAAAGTGTTGACTTTTGATGCTGCAGATATTGCACCAATGATTACTTATGGCACCAACCCAGGCATGGGTATGGGTATCGCGGAACATATTCCAGCAACTAACGCACAACCAGAATCAGAACGGCCATCGTACCAAAAAGCATTGGATTACATGGGTTTTAAAGATGATTCAACAGTCTTAGGCAACCGTGTTGATTATGTGTTTATCGGAAGTTGTACCAATTCCCGTATTGAAGATTTACGTGAAGTAGCTTCATTCGTTAAAGGCAAGCAAAAAGCACAAGACGTTGAAGTATGGATTGTACCGGGCTCAAAACAAGTAGAAAAACAAGCGAAAGAAGAAGGCTTGGATAAAATATTTGAAGCGGCAGGATTCCAGCTACGTGAACCAGGATGTTCGGCATGTTTAGGGATGAACGAAGATAAAATCCCTGCTGGTAAATATTGTGTTTCGACTTCAAATAGAAATTTCGAAGGCCGTCAGGGACCGAATGCCCGCACCATGCTGGTATCTCCTTTGACAGCAGCAGCTGCGGCAGTAACAGGTAAAGTAACAGATGTAAGAGAGTTGATCTAAGCAGAAAAAAATGAAAAAATTTGAAACTTTAACGTCACAGGTAGTCCCACTACCTATCGAAAATATTGATACTGATCAAATTATTCCCGCACGCTTTCTAAAAGCGACCACGCGTGAAGGTTTTGGTGATAATTTATTCCGCGACTGGCGTTTTGACACAGACAATCAGCCTAAAACTGATTTTGTGTTGAACAACCCGACCTATACGGGAAAAATATTGGTTGCCGGTAAAAACTTTGGTTGTGGTTCAAGCCGCGAGCATGCCGCTTGGGCTATTCAAGACTATGGTTTTGATGTGGTCATCAGCTCATTCTTTGCCGATATATTCAAAGGAAATGCCCTTAACAACGGTGTATTACCGATTCAGGTACCTGAAGAGTTTTTGGCGAAAATTTTCGAATTGGTGCACCAAAATCCGTCAACGGCGATTATTGTTGATCTTGAAAAACAGACAGTCATGTTGACAGAGACAGGTGATCAATTTGAGTTTGAAATCAATCCATACAAAAAATCATGTTTGATCAATGGCTATGATGACATTGATTTTATCCTTAACCAAAAAGATTCAATCGAAGCATTTGAAGCAAACAGACAATGGTAGATCCTGTCGTCCATATTGCCAATTTAACCATTCAGTACGGTAAAGATACCGTACTGCAAGACTTAAATTGGCAAATTTTTCCTGGCGAGCAATGGATCTTAGGCGGTCCGAGCGGTACAGGAAAAACCACGCTGGCAAAAGCGATTGCCGGGCAATTGAAGTATGAAGGCCAGATTACATTCCATCTTGACCCAACGAGCCTATTGCCGGCAAAAATTCATTACGTTTCCAATTGGTTTCAGTTTACCAATCTTGAAGGCGATCGCAATTTCTATTACCAACAGCGCTACAATAAATTTGCAAAAAACGATACATTAACGGTTTTTGCCGAGTTGAAACATTTTGCAAAAGAAGAACAGCTTTCTTTTGAAAACGTACGTTCTTACCTGAACATTTTTGGATTCGAGAATTTCAAAGATCAGCAGTTGATTGAACTTTCGAGTGGCGAACACAAAAGACTGCAATTGATCAAGGCCTTGTGGCTTCAACCTCAGGTGCTCATTATCGACCAGCCTTATACAGGACTGGATGCACAGTCCAGAAAAGATCTCAATCAGATTTTCGATCAGCTTGCGGATAAAGGGGTCACCTTGTTGTTGATCAGTAATGATGACGAACAACCGGATTGTATCAATCGTTTTGCGGAAATTCAGGAAGGTAAAATCAGGATTCGCCAACGGAGTGAAGAGCTATCCAAAGGCTTGCCCCGAATAAGAAAGGCGCTGCCTTATTTTCTACAACAGGCACCTCAGGTATCTGCCCAGGTCATGGTAAAAATGAACAAAATCAATATTTCATACGGCGAAAAACAAGTCTTAAAGAATATTGACTGGGAAGTAAAAGCCGGTGAAAAATGGTTGCTACAAGGGCATAATGGTTCAGGAAAATCAACTTTGCTTAGTCTCATCAACGGCGATCATCCACAGGCTTACGCCAATGACATCCATCTTTTTGGCAAAAAAAGAGGATCTGGAGAAAGTATTTGGGATATCAAAGAACATTTGGGTATTATATCTCCGGAATTACATTGGTACTATGATATGAATGCCAACGTTGGGCAGACGATTGCTTCTGGATTTTTTGACTCCATGAGCCTATACCAACGCTTAGGATTTGAACAACAGCAAAAGCTCGAGCAAATTCTCCATTTTTTTGACCTCAAAGAGGTTAAACACAAAACATTGGGATCATTGCCTTTAGGTCAACAACGTTTGGTCCTATTGGCCCGCACGATCGTGAAACATCCAGAATTGCTGATTTTGGACGAACCTTGTCAGGGCTTAGATAAAGAGCAGACCCAGTATTTCAACGACGTCATCGATGACCTCAGTAAAAGTGGCCAGACGCTCATTTATGTAGGTCACTTCCAAACCCAGCTACCAACGTGCATTGACAATAAAATCGTGTTGGAAAAGGGAGAAGTAAAGGCTATATCCGAAGTTATCCACAAAAAAGAAACTTTATCAACATAAAAATTGTGGAAAACTTCAATTAATTCGAAAATAAGAACAAAAAAATAAAAAGAGAATCAAGATATCGGAAAACACTGGAAATCAAAAGTCAAAAATAAAGATAACTCAATAGGTTTTAGGCCTATTTTCCAAAGTTTCATTAGACCTATCTCTGATAGCTCAATATTAAAAATACAATGAAGAAAAATATTTTAATCATACCTGGAGATGGCATCGGCCAAGAAGTAACAACTTGGGGTAAAAAAGTTTTAGAAAAAATAGGTGAAAATTATGGTCATGAGTTCAGCTTTGATGAAGCTATCATGGGCCATACTGCAATTGAAGCGACAGGCAACCCGCTTCCTGATGAGACATTATCTAAAGCAAAAGCTTCTGATGCGATCCTTTTCGGCGCCATTGGCCATATTAAGTATGATAATGATCCTTCTGCTAAGGTAAGACCTGAACAAGGCTTGTTGAAAATCCGTAAAGAACTAGGTCTTTACGCAAATCTTCGTCCAATCCTTTTATTCGATGAGTTATTGGATGCTTCGAGTTTAAAGCCCGAAATTCTTCAAGGTACAGATATTCTTTTCTTCCGTGAACTGACAGGTGATGTCTATTTTGGTGAGAAAAATCGCAATGAGGATAATACCTTTGCTTCAGACTTGATGAATTATCACCGTTACGAGGTTGAGCGTATCGCACGTAAAGCTTATGATGCAGCACGCACGCGTAACAAAAGACTATGCTCTGTTGATAAAGCCAATGTATTGGAAACATCCCGCCTGTGGAGAGAAGTTGTCCAGGAAATCGCAAAAGAATATCCGGATGTTGAAACCGAGCACATGTTTATCGATAATGCGGCCATGCAATTGGTGAAAAATCCAAAGAAATTCGATGTGGTATTGACAGCCAATCTTTTTGGTGATATCCTGACAGACGAAGCGTCACAGATCGCAGGCTCGATGGGTATGTTGGCTTCTGCTTCCGTAGGTGATGGCACAGGCTTCTTCGAACCTATCCACGGCTCTGCACACGATATCGCTGGTCAAAATAAAGCAAATCCATTGGCTTCAATTTTATCTGCTGCCTTGATACTTGATATTAGCTTTGGTCTACAGGAGGAAGCTAAAGCGGTTACCAATGCTGTTGCAGAAACATTAAAAGCTGGTTGGAGAACCGGTGATATTGCCAACAGCAGCACAGAAGCTTCAAAAATCTTAGGTACTCAGGAAATGGGTGAAAAAGTATTGGAGTTTATTAAATAGTATACCCTTTTTAATTTGTAAATCTTTTGAATTAAGAAATTATGTTACACGATCCTAATCATCTTTACATTTTCGACACCACTTTACGTGATGGCGAACAGGTACCAGGCTGCCAATTAACTACTCCAGAGAAAATTGAGATTGCTAAAGACCTGGAAAAACTAGGGGTGGATATTATCGAAGCCGGTTTCCCAGTGTCTAGCCCTGGTGATTTTCAATCGGTCGTCGAATTATCTAAAGCGGTAAACGATGTCATTATATGTGCATTGACCCGTGCCAATCAAAACGATATTGACGTAGCTGCCGAGGCATTAAAATATGCCAAACGCCCACGTATCCATACGGGTATTGGTTCTTCGGACATGCATATCAAATATAAATTCAACAGCACAAGAGAAGAAATTTTAGAACGTGCCGTCGCGGCTGTAAAACATGCCAAATCCTATGTGGAAGATGTCGAGTTTTATGCAGAAGATGCGGGTCGCGCAGACTTGGCATTTCTAGCTAAAATGGTTGAATCGGTGATTGCTGCCGGTGCTACGGTAGTCAATATCCCCGATACAAACGGTTATTGTCTGCCAGACCAATATGGCTCAAAAATCAATTACCTCAAGGAGAATGTACGCAATATCGATCAGGCCATTATTTCGGCACATTGTCACAATGACTTGGGACTTGCAACAGCAAATTCTATCGCTGCGATTCAAAATGGAGCCCGTCAGGTGGAATGTACCATCAACGGTATCGGTGAGCGTGCCGGAAACACGTCACTTGAAGAAGTAGCCATGATCCTTAAAGTGCACAACCAGTCGTTTGGAAGCTTGACATCAAACATCGATAGCCGCATGTTTACGTACTTATCGCGCAAGGTAAGTGAAATGATGAACATGCCTGTACAACCGAATAAAGCGATCGTTGGTCGCAACGCCTTCGCACACAGCTCGGGGATTCACCAAGATGGTTTCCTAAAACACCGTGAGAACTATGAGATCATCAGACCAGAAGATGTTGGTTTGGTTGAAGCTGATATTATCTTAACTGCACGTTCAGGAAGACATGCCCTTAAGCACCATTTGGAGCGTTTAGGCTTCCATCTTGAAAAAGATGATTTAGCTGATTGCTATCAACGTTTCTTGGTTTTGGCCGACGAAAAGAAAAATATTTGTGATGATGACCTAAAAAGCCTCATCCAAGAAAAAATATAAAAAAAGGAAGGCTGCAGATGCAGCCTTTTTTTATCATAAATACATTTTTTTAAAAGGATCCAAATGATACGTTGCTAATTATTATTTTATCATACGTACAAACGATCTTCCATTTAAAATCAACTAAATTTAAATACTGTATAGGTAGAATCTCTCATATAACAGCGAATATCTGCGTTTTATTTGCTACCTTAACTAGGCAATCATCTAACAATGAATCTATCAACCTTAAACATCAATTCAGAAGCTACACTTGACCGCATCAAGTCTGTGGTCAACAGAACACCGCTTCAATATAATCGGCATCTATCCGAAAAATATGGCGCTGAAGTCTATCTCAAACGGGAAGATTTACAAGTCGTACGTTCCTATAAATTACGCGGTGCCTACAATAAAATTATTTCCTTAACAGCGGAAGAGCGACAACGTGGCGTTGTATGTGCCAGCGCAGGCAACCACGCTCAGGGCGTTGCTTTCTCCTGCAATAAACTCGACATCAAAGGCGTGATATTTATGCCGGGGCCGACACCACGCCAAAAGATTTCACAAACGGAAATGTGGGGTAACGGCAATGTAGAAATTATCTTGACCGGAGACACTTTTGATGACTGCCAAAAAGCAGCGCTGGCTTATACAGCAGAGCATGGCATGACTTTCATTCCGCCATTTGATGATCTCAAAGTTGTGGAAGGACAGGGTACTGTAGCCGTTGAAGCTTTACAAGATCTTCCCGATATGGACGCCATATTTATCCCAATTGGTGGCGGTGGACTTGCCGCGGGAGCGAGCTATTACCTAAAAAGTAAAAACAACGCAATCAAATGCTATGGTGTTGAACCCGAAGGAGCCCCCTCCATGCAAGCGGCCTTGACTCACGGCGCACCGATCGAGCTCGAGCATATCAACAAATTTGTTGATGGGGCAGCTGTTAAAAAAATCGGTGCAACGACATTTGAAATTGCCAAACAATTGTTGGATGATACACGCTCTATTCCCGAAGGAAAGATCTGTACCTGTATCCTAGAGCTGTACAATAAGGATGCAATTGTCGTTGAGCCTGCAGGCGCTCTATCCGTGGCCGCTCTTGAATTTCACAAAGATGAAATTAAAGGTAAGAAAGTCGTCTGCATCATATCCGGTGGAAACAACGATATCGACCGCATGAGTGAAATCAAAGAATTGTCTCTACTTTACGAAGGGTACAAGCATTATTTTATCGTTCGTTTCCCACAACGTCCAGGCGCCTTAAAACTCTTCGTTTCCGAAGTATTGGGGCCTAAGGATGATATTACCCGTTTTGAGTTTATCAAAAAAACAGAACGCGAAAGAGGTCCAGCGCTAGTCGGCATTGAGCTCAACAAGCCTGAGGATTACGAAACACTGATTGAACGCATGAAAGAATATAAGTTTGATGTCATTGAAATCAATAAAGACCAGACACTATTTGAATATCTTGTATAAATAATAGGTATAAACGAGAAAAGCCAGGATATGAATCACTGGCTTTTCTCGTTAATATAACCAAAATATCCCACTCAAAGCCTTCAAAAAAACGAACAATTCCATAACCTAAAAAATCGTATATTTCCGTTATTAAAAGATATTCAATAGCTTAGGAGAGAGCGATAAATTATTTTTATTTGACCAAAGGCATATTGCATATAAAAAGTAATTTATCTAAGTTTAATTGTTTAATCAATACTATACGAAAAATGAGAGTACTAATTTTAACGATTCTGACCTTAATAGGTCAACTTACTTTTGCTCAGACCGACAAAAGTAAACGCCCAAGTCCTCCAGACAACACTAAGGTAACCACCACCGATGGTGTCACGATTGACATTAATTATAGCCGCCCTTCATTGAAAGGTCGTCAGCTTGGTGTTGATATCGCCCCTATCGGTATTGTATGGCGTACTGGAGCAAATGAAGCGACCACCATCGAATTTAATAAAGATGTATTGGTTGAAGGCAAGAAATTAGCTGCTGGTAAATATGGCCTTTACAGCATCCCTGGGGAACACGAAACAACAATTATGTTTAATAAAGTGTGGAATCAGTGGGGAACAAAATATGATGCCAACGAAGATGCGCTCCGCGTTTCCGTAAGCAACGCTACTGCAAGTACCTCACAGGAACAATTTAAGATCAACGCTACTCCGCAAGGAACTATTTCTTTGGAGTGGGGACAGTATGTCGTTCCATTTACGGTTAAAGTGAGTAAATAGCAAAAAAACTTATTTATGATTACGCAAGTCTACCATTGTATAAATGGAAGCGCAAGGTTTATTCAGACCAATGAACTCGTTGCATTTCGCGATAAACCAAACGATTGATTCTATTGATACTTTAGTAAAAAAAACACAAATCAATAAAACAAATACTTCATTCAATATAAAAGGGGCAGTCCAAAGGTGGATAGCCCCTTTTATATTGAATTTTTACCGAATCCCTATACAGGTACTTTTCAAATATTCAATTCTCAGAGGGTTTGTTTTTACTTTTTAGACACCTTCTTTTACATTGAATCCTTGTACACCTTAACACTATTGCTTCTGGTTAATCGACCGGTTATTTTTTAAGGTATTTTTCCAAAAATTGATCCTGCTCCCAAAGTAAATGGAAGATATTTTCTTTGGCGACATATCCATGAGCTTCGCGTGGTAAAATGACCATACGCACGGGAGCTCCCAAATTTTTCAGGGCCTGGAAATAGCGTTCCGTCTGCAGGGTGAATGTTCCGGGATTATTATCGGCTCCGCCGTGAACCAACAAAAGTGGGGTTTTCATCCGATCAGCACTCACAAATGGAGACATGGTCATATACAAGGTTGGATCATCCCAGAAGTTTCGTTGTTCACTCTGAAAACCAAATGGTGTTAAGGTCCGATTGTATGCTCCAGAACGCGCAATTCCTGCGGCAAACAATTTTGAATTGGACAACAGATGTGCTGTCATAAACGCACCATAGGAATGCCCACCCACAGCAACTTTTTTCCGATCGATATAACCCAAATGATCTACCGCATCAATTGCAGCTTCGGCATTTGCCACAAGTTGCTCAATAAAGGTATCATTCGGTTCTTTTGTTCCCTCTCCAACAATAGGGAAGGCCGCATTATCCAATACAGCATAGCCCTTCGATACCCAGTAGATAAAAGAGCCATAACTTGGGAAGGTAAACTCCTTCGGATTGGCCGTGCTTTGTCCGGCTGTATTCTTGTCCTTATATTCCCGTGGATAAGCCCACATTAGCAGAGGCAACTTCTCTTTCTTCGTAAAATCATAACCGGCAGGTAAATATAATGTTCCAGAAAGTTCGACTCCATCCTTGCGCTTGTATTTTAAAATCTCTTTATGAACTTTTTCCAACGATTTAAACGGGTTTTCCAACGTGGTGAGCGTCACCTGTTTCCCCGATTTCATATTTTTCATGAAATAATTCGGATAAAACGATGCTGACTGAAGCGAAATCAACAGATCACCAGTTTTAGGGTTCACGAGTTGGGCGATACGTTCTTGCATTTCAGATGCTGGAGCAGTGTAGATGCGTTTTTTCTTCAATGAATGCAGATCAAGCTCATCCACAAAAGGAAACTCGCCATTTTTAGTAAAACCCTTACCTACAAACAACGCTTTATCCTTATCTATATACATCGAATAAGTGCCTAAACTATTTTTTTCCATATACACATCTCCCGGATCATTATAGACGTCCTGACTGTTCCGGTCATGCAATAGTTTAGATTCTCCCGAGGAAGGATTCACCACAAAAGTTTTTGCATTTCTCGTATCATACCATTGCGAATTGATCAATGCATATTTATCATTCCCCCATGTTACACCAGCATAACGGTCTTTGATTTTAAAAATAAGCTTTCCCGCACCATTGTAAGGGTAAGATAAAGTATATAAGGCATCACGAAACTCCGCAGGTTTGTTCGCATCCCCGCCATCCAAGGCTTCTACATAAGCCAACGTAGCTGGCTGATCACTCCGCCAATGCCAGGCCCGTTTTCCCGATCGTGTCGACGAAAAACCTTTCGGCATTACCTCTGTCAAGGGGGTCTCATTCACCAGCGCTATTTCCTTGCCCGACCGATCATAAATTCGAACCTGCTGTGGAAAAGACGAAACCGGAACTACGTAGGAATAAGGTTTTGTAATGGTCGTGACCATCACATATTCTCCATCCGGTGAGAAGCTGATCCCTGTATAAATGGCTTTATCTTTAAAGGAAGAAATCTTGCCGTCCAGATCTACAAGTTCAAGGTTGGATTGTACCAATGTTTCAAAATTCACTTCATCCTGCGGATTTTTAAGCAGGTCTTGGTATGTCCTCAATTGGGATACCTTCCCATCACTTGTTGAGACAATAGGTCCTGTCGGCAAATCTTTTGAAGGATCCAACAGTGCCGCCCTATCCTTTGGCAGACTTGTTATTATTAAACCGGAAGAATTTCTCAGCCACTGAAATGGTGCTGTCAATGTTCCGTTCAAATTGTAAGCAGTCAACTGTTTGACATTTCGCGTTGCAAGATCAATGACAAATAAGGCAGTTCCGCTTTCATTTGTATTGCTAAATGCCAAACGGTTATTGTCTGGAGAGAACACAAAATTGGCCATCGCCGCTTTTTCGGGCATTCCCGTGAAGTCGGAAAATTCCATATTTTGTCCTATTTTTTTCAAGGCAATCTTATCGAAAAAGATTGTCGAACTTTCCATGTTGGTCTTTGGATTAATCCGCAATCCCGCCAGTTTCATTTCTTCCTGGCCTAAGTCTGCCAGGCTTTTATACGTAGACCGGAACGTAAATAACATCCAATTTCTATCGCTAGAAATTTTTATCTGAGGGGGGCGCACATAATCGGCTAAGGCCAAAATTTCAGTAGAGGGTTTTTGAAAGGTAATGTTTTCCTGCGCTTGCGTCTGTAGCGACGTTAGAAGCAAGAGACCATAGAATAGTTTCTTCATAAATTTATTTTTCAAATTAGGGCAAAATAAGATAATAAAAATTTCATAAAAAAGCAAGTTTTATAGCTTTTTTATGACAGTAAAATTAAACTTAAATCATTTGTAAAATAGTGGTAAAAATTACGAATTTAAAGTTATCCACATTTATAAAACACAGAAAAACAACAACTTACAAACACTAATCTGCAGCAAACGCATTCTCTGACAAACTTTTGCCCAAAATGTGGAAAAGTCAAACTACCGCATCGAAAGAAAATATAAGATATTTGTTAAGCTAATGAAAGAATTGGCAACTCAACGAAGTTTTTAAGTATCGAAACACAGACTTTTCTTTTTGACGAATTGTCTATTTTTAATGGCTAGATTAACCTTCAATCTGGTCTCCCCGATTAAAATTGATACCATTAACTTCGTACCGAGTTTTTCTATAAAGATTGGAATAAAAAAATAAACAAGTAAACATGGCAAGAATTATCAAATTTGAGAAAAACGATTGTGCTCCTTGTGCGCAAGTATCGGCTTATTTGGATCAAAAAGGTATCCAATATGAAACGGTTAATCCTTTTGATGAACCAGACTTGGCCGCAAGATTCAAAATCCGCACAGTTCCTACGGTAATTGTGTTGGAAAATGAAGAGATTCAACACCGTATCATTGGCTTTAAACCAGAGGAATTGGCTGCCATTGCACTTTAATAAATTCAGCGTATCATTAAAATTAAACAGTGACATGATACACATTTATTATGATTCCAGAACGGGGAACGTACAACGTTTTATGGATAAAGTAGCGCAGATAACGGGTTGGCAAATCCATAAGATCACCGCCGATTTAACGGTAAAAGCCCCTGGTCATTTGGTCACTTTCACCACAAATTTTGGACAAGTGCCCGAAAACACAAAAGAATTCATGAAACGCGAAGCTAAAAATATTTATTCTGTTACTTCCAGTGGCAACCGCAACTGGGGACCGAATTTTGGTCTAGCAGCTGATCGCATTTCACAGGATTTCGACATTCCACTGGCGTTCAAATTTGAACTGTCCGGAACAATGGAAGATATTAATCAATTTATTGACATCTTAAAGAACTTTTGCGATGGTAGCAAACGAAGTAGCAAAAAACTGGATATTGCTTAATAATGAAATCATGATTAAGCATGATGACGAATTCAGCTTACATAAAGATAAGGAAGCGGTTCGTGCATATTTCTTGGAATATGTAAATAAGAACACCGTGTTCTTTTATACATTAAAAGAAAAAATAGACTATTTGGTAGAAAACAACTATTATATTGACTTTTACCAATGGTTTACATTTGAAGAAATGGAAACGGTATTCAACTATGTCTATGCGAAGAAATTCCGTTTCGAATCTTTTATGGCGGCATTCAAATTCTTCCAGAGCTACGCTTTACGTGATGACTCTGGCGAGAAATTTTTAGAGCGTTATGAAGACCGTGTAGTTGCTGTTTCCTTGTTCTTAGCAAGAGAAGAAGGTGTTCAGAAAGCAATTGAGTACGCAGAAATCATGATCAATCAAGAATATCAGCCAGCGACCCCTACATTCTTGAATGCAGGAAAGAAACGCTCGGGTGAATTGGTATCTTGTTTCTTGGATGAAATCGGCGACAACTTAAATGGTATCGGTTACGCTGTTGATTCCGCCATGAAGTTGTCTTCTATCGGCGGTGGTGTATCGTTCAATATCTCTAAAATCCGTGCTCGCGGAGAAGCTATCAAAGGTGTTGAAGGCCGTGCCGGCGGTGTACTTCCAATCATGAAGATTATGGAAGATACATTCTCATATGCTAACCAGTTGGGACAACGTCCGGGTGCTGGTGCAGTATACCTCAATATTTTCCACTCTGACATCGAAGAATTTTTAGATTGTAAAAAAATCAACGTTGACGAGAAAGTACGTATCAAATCATTGTCGATCGGTATCATCGTTCCCGATAAATTCATGGAATTGGCAGAAAAAGATGAACCATGCTATTTGATCTACCCACATACGGTGATGCAAGAGTATGGACAATTCTTGGATGAGATGGATATGGACAAAATGTACGACGAATTGATCACGAATCCAAACGTGAAAAAGAAAAAAATCAATGCTCGTCACCTTTTAGTTAAAATTGCTCAGACACAAAAAGAATCAGGATATCCTTATATTTTCTTCAAAGAGAACACCAACCGTGTCCATGCATTGAATGAAATCGGTCAAGTGAAATTCTCGAACTTGTGTACTGAAATCATGCAAGTATCTCAAGTATCCGATATTGAGATCTATGGCAAACAGGACACGATCCGTTATGGTATCTCCTGTAACTTAGGCTCCTTAAATATCGCGACTGTAATGGACAACAAACGTATAAAAGAGACGGTAAAAACGGCTATGCGCGCTTTGACTGTCGTTACAGACGTGACCAATATCGATATGGTTCCATCTATTGCAAAAGCAAACCGCGAGTTGCATTCTGTAGGGCTAGGTGCAATGAACCTCCATGGTTACCTTGCAAAAAGCTTCATCATGTATGAATCTAACGAAGCACTGGATTTTGCCAATACTTTCTTTATGATGATGAACTATTATTCATTGGAAGCATCGATGGAAATTGCCAAAGAACGTGGTAAAACATTTGTTGGATTTGAAAAATCAGCCTATGCCGATGGTACGTATTTCAACAATTACATAAACCGCGATTACATGCCTAAAACAGCTAAGGTAACGGAGTTATTTGAAGGAATACATATTCCAACAGTCGAAGATTGGTTGGAATTAAAAGCGAAAATCAAAGAACATGGTATTTATCATGCTTACCGCTTGGCTATTGCTCCAAATCAATCGACTTCGTATATCATGAATGCAACCGCATCAGTTATGCCAATCGTCGATATCATTGAGGTACGTGAGTATGGAGATAGTACAACTTACTATCCAATGCCATACTTGACAAACGATAATTATTTCTATTTCAAATCGGCTTATGATATGGATCAATTCAAGGTCTTAAAATTGATCTCGGTTATCCAACGCCATATTGATCAAGGTGTATCTACAATTTTGCATACAAACTCAAAGGATTCGACAAGAGATTTGTCTAGATATTATATCTATGCACATAAATTGGGGTTGAAATCCCTTTATTATACACGGACAAGAAAATCGACCATCGACGAATGTGTCTCTTGTTCAGCTTAATTTTGAGATTTTAGTATTTGGATATATAATGGGAGAAAGTCAAAAGTTGCCTACGCCATTGGCGGCTTTTGGCTTATCTAAAATCAACAATCCAAATACGTGATAATAAATGCCTAATACTTTAAACTAAAAATGAGTAAAACATATAAAGCTGTCAACTGGAATACCCCTGAGAACGATTATGTATTGATGTTCTGGGAACAAAATATCCGTCAATTCTGGATCGATACGGAATACATTCCTTCAAAAGATATCGATAGCTGGAAACGTATCAGCCCAGAAATGAAAGATGCGTATAAAAAAGCTTTAGGAGGATTAACCTTATTGGATACCCTTCAAAGCCACACAGGTATGCCTAAAATCATCGATCATATCGATACATTACAGAATAAAGCTGTATTGTCCTATATGTGTATGATGGAAGCTATCCACGCAAAATCGTATTCCACTATTTTCACGACAGTTTCTACAACCGCCGAAATAAACGACATTTTCGAATGGGTTCAACAAAATAAATATCTTCAATACAAAGCAGAAACGATTGATGGTTACTACCGCGCAATCGATAAAGAAGATGCTTCGGACGAGGAGATTTATATGGCGATGGCTGCATCTGTATTATTGGAGTCATTCTTATTTTATTCTGGATTCTTCTTGCCATTATGGTTATGTGGACAAGGTGAAATGGTTGCTTCTGCCGATATCATTAAGAAAATTATCGCAGACGAATCCATTCACGGTGTATTCGTTGGATTAATAGCCCAAGATCAATTCAAAAAATTAAAAAATCAAGATCAGGTAAAAGCTCGTTTCTTGGCCTTGCTTTACAATTTGTATGAAAATGAGCTGAAATATACAGAAGAGATCTATACTGAAGTTGGCTTAACTGCAGAGGTAAAAGAATATGTTCGTTACAATGCCAACAAAGCATTGATGAATTTAGGCTTTGATCCGATCTTCGAAGTAAAACAAGTCAACCCAATCGTATTGAATGGTTTGAATACTGAAACGACACAACATGACTTCTTCTCCAAGAAATCAACTAACTACGAAAAAGCAACGGAAATTGTCCATCTAAAAGATGACGACTTCAAAATGGATGTGGTCGTAGATATATAATATTGACGATTCGTCAAACAAAAAGCCCCAAAGAAAATTCTTTGGGGCTTTTTGTTTGACGGGAAACAACTATTGTTGGAATGCTTTGATTGCCTGTCCGCGCCAAGCGGCATCAAGCGGTGCACCAAGCAACCAAGTTAACGTAGGCGCGATATCATAAATCATCAAAGTTTCCTTGATTTCTTTTCCTTTTGGCACACCTGGTCCGGTCATTACCCAAGGAATCTCCACCTCGGCCAGCGATTTACCACCGTGTCCTTTTCCGGTACCACCATGATCCGCAACAATAACAAAAATTGTTTCGTCTGCTATTCCCGCATCTTTTACAGCTTGCTGCAAGGTACCAATACGTCTGTCGACCTGTTTTAGTTCGGCATAGTATTCCGGTGTATTATGCCCGATATTATGGCCTACGCCATCAGGTTGGTCGAAATGCACAAAAGTAATCGTCGGTTTCTCCTTTTTTATGATATCCACGGTGGTGTTCAAATAGAAATTTTACAGCATCTATTATGTTAAGTAAACATTATTTAATCTCTCTAACCAATATGTTACAGAACAAAAAAAAGACGCTGAAAAATTATTTTCAGCGTCTTAACCTTATACCGTTTTACATCGATTTTAATACCCAGCTTTTGCCAACCGTGCGTACATTTCGACAAAAGCACACTGATCGAGCAGCCATTTCGATTTATGCTGATCCTTCAGGGTCCAGTCTGGACTGAAAAGCCCTGCTTGATCGCGCATATGCTGCCAGGCAAATTCAAGATTTTTCGCAAAAACGGTGAGATACCTTTGGTCGCCATTCACCGCAGCGAGCTCGATGTAACCACGCATCATTACGGCATGAAACCACAAATTGCTATTTTTCAATTTTGGGAAATTCAATTTCGCATCCGTTTCGAAAAAATAGCCTAGACAGGCCTCAGCCAGCTGTTGTGCATCCTCAAGGTACCGTTTATTTTTCGTTAACTTATAAAGCAGGGCTGCTGCCTGCAACATTTGTCCGGCGTTGTACGAAAACTTAGCTTTTCCAATCTTTCCATTGAGCTGCATATTGTCCCAGTATAACTTATCTTCGGGATCCTGAAGATTTCTTTTTGTCCATTCATAAAGACGTTCCCCTTCTTGCAGATAGGACCTATCATTGGTTGCCATAAATAACTTAAGTGCAAATACACTTGCTGGTGCATTCGAACAGGTATTTTTAGATTCCTTTTTCTGTTCACACCAATAAATGCCACCGCCGAGTTTATCATCCTCCCCACTCTTTACAAAATTCCAGATCTCTTTGGCCGAAGACAGGTAGTTTATTTTTTTTGTATGGATATAGCTATCGGTAAAATCGATACCCAACCAGATATTATCGTCATAAAAACGATCCGAGGGAGGAGCTGTATTTAAATAAGAAGCATAACCAACCGGCGACCGACTTTCATCCCTATATTCCTGTAGCCCAACCAGGACTTTTTTGTCAAGTATGAACTGAAATGCCTTTTTTGTTTTTGGTAATTCCATCAAGGCATTTACAGCCGAGAAACTACCCGAGAAAGGCCATAGATAAGCATATTTCTTTTGCTGCGCTGCCTGTTGATTATTATCCAGATAATCAGCTTTAAAGTTTTCATCAAAGGGATATTTTTCAGCCAAGAGCTGATTCTTGGTATTTCCAAACTTGCTATAGATGCTATCTAAAGTTTGGATAGCATAGTTCTGAAAATTATTTTTCTGTGCAAATAAGGTTACACCAATAAAGTTCAAAAGAAACAACGTAAAATATCTTTTCATGTGTTTTAGGTAAAAGAATAGTAGATACCTATACGGCATCTACTATTCCTGAACATTAATAACCAGGGTTTTGTTTTAAATTGGGATTGATTGCCAATTGATCCATCGGTACCGCATATAGTTCTTTATTCTTATCGTTCGTAGCTTTATGATCCCACCAAGATCCGGATATATATTTTCCGAATCGGATTAGATCTGTCCGGCGCTTTCCTTCAAAAATAAATTCACGTCCCCGTTCCGCCAGTAATTCATCCAGCGTCAATGTAGCGACAGTATACTGCGCCATAGGCCAGTCAGCCTTACTAAATGCTCTTTTTCTGGATTCATTGACCAACTCCACAGCCTCACTACTGGCTTTTCCACCATTCTTACGCATAAGTGCTTCAGCTTTATCGAAATAGATCTCCGTTAAACGATAAATAATATAATCATTCTCCCAGTAGTTGGCATCGTCCAAGGTACCTGATTTATATTTATTAAATCGAGCTCCAGAATTCTCTTCTCCTTTTGTCATACCACCTTCTGAAGTTTTATCACCTTCGCTTTCTCTGCGGATCGAATTGACAAACACCAGCGGTTTACCTGAATACTCTTCCGTTCCCAATACAGGTGTAGTGGTGCCGTATTTATATTGTGGTCCAAACAAAAACCATTCTTTCTTCCGCAAGTCATTTTCAGCATAGGCATTAAATGCGGTAGGGATAACAACAAATGCATTCCATCCACCGTAACCAACTTTGAGCACTTCCTTCATATAGTCATAACTCATATAGAATCCCGACCAATCGAATGTAAACCCCGCCTGTCTGCTATATTGAAATTGAAATAAGGATTCCGGATTCGCCGAATTGGTATTACTGAACAATGCATTCAAATCAGGGCTCAATTTGGGAGCCCCTCCAATGCCGCCAGCCTGTCCGGAAATAATCTTATCACAAGCAGCGATACATTCATCATTCATTGCCTTACCCGACCATTTTTCGGCATTGAGATAGAGTTCAGCCAGCATGGCATAACCCGCAGCCATAGATACCTGACCGATATTACTGGCCGAGGTTTTAGGCAACTTATCCACATTTTCTTCCAGCTCCTTCTGCACAAATGCAAAAACCTCTGTTCTCGGTTTGGTTTCGGGGTTAATAGGATCGGCTACCTTTGTCACAATAGGAACGTTGCCCCAAAGATCCATTATCTTAATGTAGTGAAATGCCCGCATTACTTTTAATTGCACAAGTATTTGCGTGCGTTCATCCTCTGTCAGATCCGCAATTTTAGCGATATCCAATTTCTCAATATCCTGAATAGCATTATTGACATAGCCAACGCCGCCCCACATCAACTCCCAGGCCCCACGCATTCGGCTTTCATTGCTTGTCCAGGTATGATAGTGCTGCCGGATATGGTCTCCACCGTCATATCCATGGCGTCCCTTTTGCGGCCAGGCCACCTGATCGGCACTTAATTCGGAATGATAATAAAAGCCATTTCCACCTGTAGGTGCAAGCCAGGCCTGCATATGTGTAAAAGGGCGGAGCGCAGCTTGCATAACCTCCCGTTTATTCTTATAAAAATTATCATCCTTGATCTTACTATACACTGTCTCATCCAACTTGGTGCAGGAACTAAAAGAGATACCTAAGGTAACAGTGCTCAGGATGGCGAATAAATATTTATTTGTTTTTTTCATAACCTTACTATTTTAAAATCCAACATTTAAACCAATTGTCCAAGATCTTGTTCTTGGATAGAAACTGCGCGAATCAATCCCTGCTTCAAAACCTGTATCCTGCAACTCTGGATCAATCCCCGTATATTTGGTCATGGTTGCGATATTTCTCCCTGTCGCATATACATATAGACTTTTGATATAATCAGTCTTTAGTTTAAAGTTATATCCCAATGTAATATTATCCAGTTTCACAAAACTTCCATTCTCAAGGTAGTAATCCGAATACTGTGGATCCTGTTTAAGGTCGGCATGTTTAGTAAAAGCACTTTCGAAAACATTATTAGGCAACCATTTTTGATTACCAAAGAACATATCCGCTGTATTTAAAATATCATACTTAAATTTCCCTCTGAAAAATACGGTCAGATCGAAGCCCTTATAGGCAAACCGGTTACCTAGCGACGCATTGAATTTGGGAACACCATTTCCAATATAGGCGCGATCATTATCATTTATATCCGCAATGGTAGCCTTGGAGCCGTCAGCTTTATAGAAGAGCCATTCTCCAGCATCATTCAGACCCGCATAACGTTTTCCATAGAAGGAACCAATTTCACCGCCTTCTTCAAGACGAATGGCATCTCCGAGATTACCTGGAGAGGGCAGACCGCCAAAAGTCATCCAATTACTCTTAAAGATATCATTGGACATGGTAACGAGTTTATTCTTTTGATAACTTCCCGCAAAATCCACCGTCCATTTAAAATCTTCTTTTTGAATTGGAACTCCAGACAATTGCAACTCAACACCTTTATTCGAAACCTCGCCTACATTGTACCAAATGTTTGTACTCACATAGGCTGGCTGTTGCGCCTTATATTGGTATAATAAATCTTTGGTTTTACGATTATAGACATCTAGAGACCCTGTTAGTCGGTTATTCCACAAACCAAAATCGAGCCCGATATTCAATTCGGCTTTTTGTTCCCATTTTAAGTCGGGATTGGGGTTCTGTGTCGGTCCATACGTTTGATAATAGATGCCATCCTGCGGATATACCCCACCTGTTCCCAACAAGATCAACGAATTGTAATTTGGGAAGCCCTGATTACCGGTTACCCCATACCCCACACGGAGCTTCAGATTGTTGACAAGCTCTTTATTGGAGAAAAAGTCTTCGTTTGTAATGGTCCATCCCGCAGAAATGGCAGGGAAATTACCCCATTTATGATTAGCACCAAATCGCGAAGATCCCTCTCGGCGAAGAATTGCACTCACAAAATACTTTTGGTCATAATTATAATTTACCCGTCCAAAAAAAGCAATCAATTTATTGTCTTCCTTAAATGAGCCCATCGATGGTCTTGGCAATTTGGTATTTGTCAGAGCCGTACCACTTCCCATGTCCCAATCTTGAAAAGCGTCTGTTGTAAAACCATTATTGGACATCTCAAACCGCTCATAACCATTATATTGAAAACTGTAACCGAGTAAACCCGTTATATTATGCTTGTCGTTGAATGTCTGGTTGTAATCAATTGTTGTTTCAAAGGTCTTGGACCAATTCAACTCATTTCTTTTCCAAGCATAGCCCATACCCTGATACTCAGAATTTTGGCGTTGGTCCCAATCTTTTATCGAACGATATTGACGATCGTTCCAATTATTTCTAAGATAGGATCCGAAGGCTGAGATGCTCAATGGTTCTATAATCTTGAGTTTCATACGTGCGTCTCCCGAAAAAGTTTCC
This sequence comes from Sphingobacterium sp. UBA5639, assembly GCF_002421245.1. Classification (NCBI taxonomy): domain Bacteria; kingdom Pseudomonadati; phylum Bacteroidota; class Sphingobacteriia; order Sphingobacteriales; family Sphingobacteriaceae; genus Sphingobacterium; species Sphingobacterium sp. UBA5639. Next base: position 333,852 of record NZ_DIJR01000029.1, on the reverse strand, counting down.
TGATTGCGTTGATCTACACGGTTGGCCATACGATCCAGCGGATTAAAATTATTATAACCCTGGGTTTGGTAAAAACTTCCATCGGGATTGTATAGTGGAGCAGTTGGATTACGCTGGATTGCCTGTTCGAAATATTCCGTTTTTCCACCCAAAAGATCTGCTTTATTGAAATTGGCAGCAATATTACCGGAGAAAGTCAATCGATCTTTTAATCCAGTTTGCGAAAAATTGACACGACCGCCAAATTGCTGACGTCCATTCTGTTTAGCAATGCCTTCGGCATTTTCATAGTTAATTGAAGCACGGTAGTTGGATTTATCGCCACCACCGCTGGCAACAAAATTATGGAATGTTGAGAAATTACCTTTATTGATCAATTCGTCATACAAATCTGTTGAAGCGCCAAGGTCAAGATCAGGTTTATTCTGTCCGTTGACCACATAATCTCTAAATTGCTGCGCACTCAGCATCGAAGGTTTCTTTGCGACAGACTCATGTTGACCATAGGTATAATATTCAAATCGTGGTTCTCCAGATTTGCCTTTTTTAGTGGTTACTAAAATTACACCACCATTACCCCGCGTCCCATAAATAGCCGCTGCAGATCCGTCCTTTAACACGTCTATGGATTCAATATCTCCTTGCTTGATCAAATCTAGATTTCCACCAGGAATGCCATCAATGACAATCAGCGGGGAGTTTCCGCCTTTCATGGAGGCCATACCCCGCAATTGGATATCTGAACCAGCATTTGGATTACTGCCCTGGGTTCTCGTCACATTTAGCCCGGCAACTTTACCTTGCACCAGATCCATTGGGTTGCGCATACCACCTTGATTGAAATCCTTTTCTTTTACAGAGGCCACTGCTGAAGTCACTTCACTTTTCTTTTGCGTACCATAACCGACAACAATAACCTCCTCCAATTGGTCTTCTGTCGCGGATAGTCGAATATCAATCGGGGCATTTCCTATTACTTTGACTTCGTTTGTTCGATAACCAATAGACGAAACGACAAGGACATCTCCTATCTTGGCTTGCAGGGCAAAATTACCCTGACCATCCGATGTTGTACCTTTTACTGATCCCTTGACGGTAACCGAAACACCGGAGACCCCTTCTCCAGTCTTCGCATCCTGTACCTTTCCTTTAATTAAATCCTGAAACTTAGCGACCTTATGGGTAAAGGTCTCTTTTGGATCTTCCCTCTTGGCGATGACATGCGCATTTGCCTGATGTATCGTCCCTGCGATAATAGCCAACGAAAAAAACAGCTTGGTATTTTTCGTTAAGCGGGCAAATGATTCTAAATCGATTCTGCTCATATAATTAGTGATTTTGGTTTATAAAACGTTTTAACTTTGATAAGCTTAAACGGTCATGTTTAATTAGTATCATCTTCAATAATTAATACGAATACCTGATCCCCATCTCTATCGTAATAGATTAAATCTGGCAGTCTATTAATTATTTATAATAGTGATTTGGTTTATAAAAACGTTTTAGCAAAAAGATGCTTAGAACGCCTAGTTTAATTTAGTTTCCCTTAATTGATCGTTTTAAAATCGATCTGCTTTCTTAAAATTGCCTGCTATATTCCATTGCTTTCACTTAACAGAAAACGTCTGGGTTCAAATGTCTATGGTATTATTGCCGCATAGAATCTGCAATAAAGTCTGCTAAATCGCTTTTGCTTTTGTTGTAAAATTTTTTGGTTTCCCTATTTTGGTTTTTTAATTGCTTTTTTTTGATTACTTATTTGTTCATTAATTGTTTATTCGTTATTGTTTTCCTTTTTGGTTATTCTTCTTGGTTTTAGCGTGCTATTCGGGTGGAAAGATAGCACTTTAATTTTACAGAGGAAAGATTTATTTTCAAAACCTTTCCCCTGTAAACTAAATATTTCCTTTCTTCATCTCGCTAATCGCATAATCGACAGATCGTGCCGAAAATGCCATATAGGTCAATGAAGGATTTTGTGTTGATGTCGAGGTCATACTTGCACCGTCTGTGACAAAAACGTTTTTCACAGCATGCATCTGATTCCATTTATTCAATACCGAAGTTTTCGGGTCGTGCCCCATACGTGCACCACCCATTTCATGGATATCCAAACCTGGAGCTTGCCAGTGTGAATCCGGGCGAATGTTTGTGAAGCCAGCATCCGTAAACATCTCCGTCATGACAGCAATGTAATCCTTTTTTATTTTTTCATCATTCTCATCATAATCGACAGCAATTTTTAACAAAGGAATACCCCAGTCATCTTTCTTACTGCTATCCAATGAAACCATTCCCGATTCTTTTGGTATCGTTTCACCCATCATGTGAGATCCAACCTGCCAAACACCTAATTTAGGATTCAACAAATTGTTTTTCAGATCTAGCCCTAAGCCCGAACGATCGGACTCTTTACTACGCGAAGCTCCGAAACCGGCGGCATAGCCCCTTAAAAAGTCCGTTTCCTGTTTGTGCAAGTTTCTGAAACGTGGAATATACCCTCCACCTGCTGGATTCCGCCCTTCGGCCGTAAAATCCAACAGTCCTTCATACTCTGCATAAATTCGTGCGCTATAGTTGTGAAAAGCAACATATTTTCCGAGCACACCACTATCATTACCCAAACCATTTGGAAAACGGTTCGATTTAGAATTCAATAAGATCAAATTCGTATTGATTGCAGCCGCATTGACAAAAATCAGTTTGGCATAAAAATCAATTTCCTCTTTTGTATTGGTATCAATAACACGTACACCCACTGCCTTTCCTTTTTGTTCATCATAGAGGATTGAATGAACAACAGAAAATGGACGTAGCGTCATATTCCCGGTCTTGGCGGCCCAAGGAATTGTCGTTGCATTAGAACTGAAATATCCACCAAAAGGACATCCGCGCTGACAAAGTACGCGATTCTGACACTGTACACGTCCTTGTTCGATGTGAATCTGATTTGGTTTAGATAGGTGTGCACATCGTGCTGAAATAACTTTGCGCTCCGGAAATTTCTTTTGGACGCTTTCTTTAAAATACTTCTCGACAATATTTAAGGGGTAGCCTGGCAAAAACTCGCCGTCCGGCAATTCAGGAAGTCCATCGTGATTACCGGCAATACCGGCAAATTTTTCGACATAAGCATACCAAGGCGCCAAATCAGCATAACGTATCGGCCAATCTACTGCAAAACCATCTCTCGCTGGCCCTTCGAAATCAAAATCAGACCACCGTTGCGTCTGTCTCGCCCATAATAAGGACTTGCCGCCAACCTGATAGCCTCTGATCCAGTCAAAAGGTTTCTCCTGAATATAAGGGTGTTCCTTGTCTTTTACAAAAAAATGGGCCGCATCTTCATGGAATGCATAACATTTGCTGACAATCGGATTTTCTTCTTTTACTTTGAACGGCATCTCGTTCCGATGCTCAAACTCCCAAGGCATCATATTGGTGGTTGGGTAATCCTTGATATGTTGTACATCACGTCCACGCTCCAAAACCAATGTTTTCAACCCCTTCTCGCACAACTCTTTTGCGGACCAACCGCCACTAATTCCCGAACCGATCACGATCGCATCGTAGGTTCTGTTTTTTTCACTGTCAATATTTAGATTTGCCATGTGCTATTTATGCCTTAACTTTTACCGCACCATTGTACGGACCTGGAATAAGTTTATAGATCACCTTATTCTTCATCACGTATTCTGAATTCATATACCCCTGAATTGCACGCGATTTGAAGGTCTCAAAAAAAGCCCTCTCGTCGGTTTGGTCTTTTAACCCCGCCAAAGTGGTCTCAGTCGCTTTGCTATTTTTTAAATTCAACTGTTTTCGCAACTTGTTGAAACCGGCGACAAATTTAGCCTGATTTTCTGGCGACTCACAATCATCGACCATTTTAATAACGAAAAGATGCAGATTCAGCTCCTTTCCTCCTGGTGTATCCGATTTTGGAATCAGGATGTTCGCCAGATCGCCCAAAAATTGCTCATCTTCGGCCGAAATCTTCAACTTATTTAATACAATTGATGCACCTCCATCATTCAGACAGGACGACAAAATTGTCAGTCCGCCAGCTATAATGAAAAATTGTTTTATTGCGGTTCTACGGTTCATAATTCAGAGTTCCCTTTACAATTCGATAATATTACATATATCCGAATAAAAATACAAATGCTAAAACGATTAAATGATTTTACAACCCTCAAATCCAGTGCGCCAACAAGGCTTTCGCCTCGAATAAGTTTTCCACAATGTTATCAACAGCTGTTAGTCTAGCACGTTCTACCTCTTGCTTCGTAACTGCAATCAACTGTAAGCCTGCTCCCAATGCCGATGTACTTCCTGTCGATGTATCCTCAATAGCCACACAGCGGTCGGCTGGTAGACCCAGATGTGTCAATGCCAAACGATAAGGTTCAGGATCGGGCTTTGGCAACTCCACACACTCACGCGTGACAAAAAACTCAAAATAATCCAAAAGCTCATGTTTGCCCAAAACAGTATCGACAGTGCTTCTATAACTTGAGGTCACCAGCCCAATACGGATATCTTCTGCTTTCAAAAAAGCTAAAATTTCTCGTGCTCCAGGCATCAATTCTATATCGCTCATGTTAGAATCGGCATAAGCCGCACGTGTACGCTTCCACATATGTTCTTCCGTCACGTCGTAGCCATAGTCCTCGGTAAGACGCTTGACATTATGTGCTAAAGTATGTCCAGCAAAATCGCGAATCCAATCTTCATAGCTGATCTGAAGGTTAAATTCCTGTTTTAATATAGGTGCCCAATTTTTGAAATAGAAATATTCCGAATCAATTAACGTACCGTCTAGATCGAACAATACCGCCTGTATTTTATTCATAGTGTTAAAGATACACAAGTAGGTGGAAAAATCCTATTAAATGACGCCACAATAGGTCGAATTTGAGAATGCACCATGATAGGTATCCCAAAACCCGATGTAGACATGATAATCAGCTTTCTGATTTAATTCAACTGGTACATTGACGAAACATTGACCATCCTTAGCAGATGCAACTGCTGGTTTTAAGGAACAGAAATCATTTAAGCTAACAAATGCTAGATTTAACTTATAAATTTCATCATCATACGCTGGGTTTGGTATCCATTCCAAAAATATACGTCCTTCACTCACACTCACCTTAGTACCCTCAGGCGGTATTAAATCCCCCACAAACACGTTCAAATTTTCAAAATTCACGACGGGATTATAGTCAGTATCAAAAGCCAACACATCATTGAAAACATGCTTTTGCGCAAGCTGAAATGCACCATATTTAGATCCATTTTCTTTTTTTAACTCATAGCCAAAATCAAAGACAGCTTTGTTCTCTGCACAAAATTTTCCGACAGCCTTCATTTTTTGGCGATGTAATCGCTGAGCTTCAGTCGGAGGTTTACTACTTTTCCTCCTTGCACCCCGAATAATCCATTGCCCCATACGATTGTATCCATATATCGATCCAACTTTACCCCGGAAACCACCATTTGGACCATCTTCTAATATAGCCATATTTTAAGTTTTTTGTTTAATATCATCTTAATAACAACCTCCTAACAATTGATTTGGATTTATGTTTGAATTAAGTTAGGTATAACTTATTATTAGGTTAGATATAGTTTAGGTCTTAATTAGGTATAACCTATATTATACCTAACTAAAACCTAAACAAAACCTAATTAAAACCTATATAAATAGCAATCTTAATTTAAATTAAAATGGACTTGCTTCTCTTCATTTTTGGATAACCATCGGACATTTGCTAAGTTTGTTGTGGCAAGCGAAAACACAGGTTTACTGGGTATAAGTCCGCAACAAGCTTTAGGAAGATAGTCATATGATCTTCATGGAAGTTATATGTCTCCGCCACGTGTAAGACGCTCACATAAAAAGCGGAGCCATCTTTGGATCTGGCTTCAAACATCCTCGCGATGAACGTCGAGCTAAAGCGCTTGCCAAGAAATCTGAAAGCTTCATTGCCTTAAAAATTTATATCATGAAAATAATTGCAATCGGTCGCAATTACATCGACCACGCGAAAGAACTCAATAATCCAGTCCCAGAAAATCCCATTATATTTTTAAAACCCGATACTGCGGTATTAAAGGATAACAAAGATTTCTATTACCCCGAATTCTCCAAAAACATTCAGTTCGAAACCGAAGTTGTCCTCCGGGTCTGTAAAGAAGGAAAGCATGTCACGCCCAAATTTGCGTCAACGTATTATGATGCCATTGGTCTGGGCATTGACTTCACCGCCAGAGATGTACAGCAGGAACTTAAAGCGAAAAGCCTTCCCTGGGAATTGGCAAAAGCATTTGACCATTCTGCAGTGATCAGCAACTTGATTCCTAAAGGAGAGCTTGCAGATGTGAACTCGATTGAGTTCTCCCTGCAGCAAAATGGACAAACAGTCCAGCAGGGAAATACCAAGGATATGATATTTTCCTACGAAGATCTGATTGTATATACCTCCAAATTTATTACCCTCCGCAAAGGTGACCTCATTTACACCGGAACTCCAGTTGGTGTCGGATCTGTAGCCATCGGCGATTTATTGGAAGGTTTCATCGGCGAACAGAAGATGTTTAGCTGTAAAATTAAATAAGCTCGGACATCTTATGACAACAAAAAGAATAGCATTACTGGCCTTCCTCACTTGTACGGCAGGCCTAAGCCAAGGGCAAGATATTATCAAAAGTCGCAATTATCCACAAAATTATTTTGTACGCCCCATGGATATTCCTCCACAGGCTTCGGGATCGTTTGGCGAATTGCGCGCGACGCATTTTCATGGCGGAGACGATTACCGCACACAACAACGCATCAATATTCCTGTGCATGCAGCGGCGGAAGGTTTTGTATCCCGCGTCAGGGTACAGATAGGTGGTGGTGGTAATTATGTTTACATTGATCACCCCAATGGTTACACCTCGGTATACATGCACCTAGAGAGTTTCAATTCAGATCTTGCTAAAATCATCAAAGATGAGCAGTACAAGCAGAAACGTTTTGATGTCGATGTATTCCTCAAACCAAATCAGGTCCCGGTGAAAAAAGGTGAGTTTATTGCAAATTCGGGCAATACCGGTGGTTCAGCTGGCCCACATCTTCATTTCGAAATCCGGGATACAAAAGCACAATTGCCGCTCAATCCGCAATTGTTTGGACTGTTGTTTCCAGACGGTGTCAAACCGATTATCCGCGGTATGACGGTCTACGATTTGGGTTCCGAAATATTCGACGAAAATACACCTCGAAGACATCAGACGATCAAGTCGGCTGGCAATGGTACCTATAGCTTAGCGAGTACCGCGCCGATACCTGTGAATGGTACCTTTGGATTGGGAATCAACACCGTTGATAAACGGAGAGGAATCTCTTTTACATATGGTGTATATTCGATTGAACTATTTTTAGACAATAAAAACATCAGCACGGTACTGTTCGAATCCATTCCTTTTGATCAGACCCGTGCGATCCAGTCTTACGTAGACTACCCTTATTTAAAAAAATCAGGGGTACGCGTGCAAAAGAGCTTCAAAGATCCTAACAATCCGATCAACATCTTCAAAAACTTGGATAACCTCGGTAAAATCACGTTGAAAGACAATGAGGTGCATGAGGTAAAATATGTGGTTAAGGATGTTCAAGGGAATACGAGTGAATTGAATTTTAAGGTGCAGAATAACCCTTCACTTTCCATCAGCCGCCCAAATGCGAAGGGGCTTAAAATGTTTCACTATGCCGATGAAAACAAATATGAAGCGGAGAATGCTCGGGTTTATATGAGCAAAAATATATTGTATGACGACCTTTACTTCAATTATTCGCAGGGAGCAAAACCTGCAAAAGGCTACTCGGCAATGCACTATATCCACAACGCTTATACACCGGTGTTCGGATTTTATAAGCTCATGATCAAACCAGACTACAGCTTGTCTGAAAATCTTTATGACAAAGCCTTGATTGTTTCTTCTGATGGCGGAGCACAAGGTGGTCAATATGAGAACGGCTGGGTGGTAGCCAACGTACGCGAATTTGGTGGTTTTTACATCGCTGTCGATACCATTGCACCAAATATCACTGCGCGTAACCTGACCGACGGCAAGAATGTTTCCAATCAACGCTCCATCGATTTTACCATCAGTGACAATCTATCGGGTATAGCTACTTTTGACGCTTATATTGACGGGAAATGGGCTTTAATGAAATATGACCCTAAAACAAGACATATCTGGCATGACTTCGAACCGGAACTCAGCAGTGGCAGACACGACTTTAAACTTGAAGTGAAAGACAACAAAGGGAATTTGAAGGTCTACGAGGCTTCATTCTCCACATCGCGTTAACAGCTAATTTCAAACTTACAACATTTCTCCGACCTGATCTGCTACATTAATTGCAATTTTCGATTTTTGGTTCAAACAAAAGGGAAATGATAAAATGAGTAAAGGAAAAGAGTCCTGGAATTGGCGAGGACTCTTTTCCTTTACTCAACAATAATCAATGTTACATTTTTAATTGTCACAGTACAATAAGCATGATGCATTCAATATACACGCTATAGAACGATTATCGTGTAGATTAAGATACCTTATTCTTTAATAATGATTGAATGATCTGTATTCCCTGTTGCATTTCTTTAGTTCCAAAACGATACGATGGGCCTGAAATACCAATTGCTGCCAATAATTTATTATTACTATAAATTGGTACCGCTACGCAATTCATCTCTTTTTCCAAACGTTCATAATCTTCAGCATAGCCTTTTTCTATTACATTATCGAGTTGCTTTTGCAATTTGATTTGTTCTGGCTCGATGAGATTAACCATTAATTGTTTGGTCAAACTCGGTGAATGTGCCATAAAAACATTGCCCAAAGCCGAATTCATTACATCCATTTCTTTACCTACTTCTAGACTTATACGTACAGAGCGTTTGGGATCGCTTTTTAGTTCGTGCCGCATATAGGATCCTAGCTGTATGGTTAGATAAGCGGTTTCACCGGTGAGTTCGGTTATTTTTTCTACGATAGGACGATAGTCTGTCTTCAGTGTAGCGGTAGAATATTCCGTTGGGATGAGGTGATGCATTTTGCCTGTGAGGTAATATCGGGTAGAAAGTTCCTCTTGATCTGCATAGCCCATCTGCACCAAGGTTTTAACAAAATTATGTACCGTAGATTTTTTCATATCCAAACCTGATGCAATATCTTGTATACGCACCCGATTACCGTTTTGTACCATATAATCCATAATGAGAAATAGCTTCTCGACCGACTGTATCATGTTATGTTCATTATTACGGAACAAATTTACATTTTAATGCTCAATAGTCGTTTATAATAAAATAAAAACAGAATTTTGCGATATATAAAATAGAAATATGCAAGATTTAAAAAATAAGAATGCCCTTATCACAGGTGCTGGTAAAGGGTTAGGTAAAGCGATGGCTTTGGAATTGGCAAAAGAAGGGGTCAATATCGCTCTGGCAGGTCGTACAGAAAAAGATTTGTTACGGGTAGCTGCTGAAATCAGCGCCATTAACAGCGATGTAAAAGTGCAAACTTATGCCTTGGATGTCTCAGATTATACAGGTGTACAAGACACGGTAAAAAGTATTTTGGAAACTTTTGAAACTATTGATATTCTTATCAATAGTGCCGGAGTTTTGGCTGTAGGAGGTATCAACGAATTGCCAGTTGAGCAATGGGAGCAATCTTTCAAAATAAATGTATTTGGAACGTATTATATGATCCACGAGGTATTCCCGGAAATGGTCAAAAACAATGGTGGTGATATCATTAACATAGCATCTACCTCAGGTTTGAAAGGTTCTGCAAAAATGAGTGCCTACGGAGCATCAAAAGCAGCGGTGATCAATCTTACCGAGAGTGTGATGCAAGAAGGCCGCAAGTCCAACATTCGTGTATCGACCATCAACCCGAGTACCATTGCCACAGATATGACGGTGAACGCCAACTTCACCGATGGAAACGAAGAAAAAGTATTACAGCCGGAAGATTTGGCGACCCTAGTCGTACACCATCTGAAATTGCCAAAACGTGCTTTTGTAAAAGAATTTAGTTTGTGGTCTACCAATCCATAAGGTTTTTTATTGTCAACGTTGTAAGAAGAGGCTAACTGAACTACGGTTAATTTAGCCTTTTTTATCATCATTATTTTGATAAACCTTTTTATCAGGAGTGTAGATGGTGATAAAGTGACTAATTATTTCCCGCCCCTAACCCTTGTCAGTGTTTTTCTTGAAATACCTAGGTAAGAAGCGATCATATAAAGCGGAATGCGATTGTAGATATTGGGGTAATTTGATACAAAATCTTCGTAGCGTTTCTGGGGTGAGTTTTTGAGTTGATGCATAGTTTGCTACCATTCCCTCTCTGTGGAGCAAAGCTCCCTTTTTAATCTGTCTGTATTCGCCGTATTGCCCCATGAGTTCCTCGTCTTCTTGCGTCAAAGTTCCTTTTTCCATAATCCATGTTTAATTGGTTTATCACTTTTACAGATCTCGACCGGCTCTGACGGATTTTTTGGAAAACCTTGATCTTATGATAGGTATATTAAAGCTGAATAGCACATTGACAAAATTGGTATTGATATATTTCTTATTAAACAGATTTAAAGCGAGCGCCCACCTTTGTGTATACGAATTATTGATATGCTACGGAAAACGAGTAAGCGAACGCCAATTGTGTAAGTTTCTATCAAGAGCATGCCCACCTATCGTATATACTTTTAGTACTGTTGAGCGCGTGAGAAACTAGTTGTGCATAATATAGATTTTGTACTTGAAATCACTTTCAACCTGCGGTGTCACAAACGGTCAGCTATTCTTATATGTAGCACACGTAAGACAGCCACTTTATGCATACGTTATAAAGTTTCCTTATTAACAAGGAACGGCCTCAGTTGTGTATATTAGGACAAGAAGCCTTATCGCAGATCGTTGGTCTCCCGATTTTTCACAGCAAGGCCCACCCTTTGTATATACCGAACTCTAGTACAAATAAATAGTATTTAGTGAGTGATCGTTATCCTCACCCTAAGGCTTCACAAGCAGCCTCATTATTTTTAATTTTTATTGATCTTATAAAATTTCTTTCAATACCAATAGGTCAAAGAGCATTCAGCGGTTGCTGTTCGTTACAATAATAATTCGTAACTTTAAAGGCAAAGTTATTGCATTACTTATTATTTTAGGGTGTGGTATTCCACCGATTTACCGGTAAAAAACCACCCTCTAATTTTGCTAGATTATGAATACTATTTTTAAAGAAAAAAACGAAACCATGCATATCGGTCACAATATTAAACGCATCCGTGAGATTCAGGGAATTAAGCAGGAGGCTTTCGGTCAGCTTTGCCGCAACAAGTACTCGCAGCAACGGATTTCGGACTTTGAAAATATGGTCGCACTCGATGAGCCGCTTTTAGAAGAGCTGGCTACTGCATTGGGGGTAACAGCTGAATTTGTTCAATCTTTTAAGGATGAGAATGTAATTTATAATATACAGCATTCACATACATTTAACGATCACTCAACCAACTCTAGTCAACATTCCCAACCAACATTTAACAATGATGGATCAGATAAGCTGGTCGCATTGCTTGAAAAATTTATTGAGGAGGATCGAGCGAAGACACAATCCATTGCAGCATTGAGCCAGGCGGTGTTGGACCTTACCAATGAAGTAAAAAAATTGAAGGAAGGAAAATAGTACTCCGTCGTATAAAAATTATAAAAAAGGGATGTTCTGCAAGAATGAACATCCCTTTTTTATGACTATTCATTTATAAATCTAAGTGAATAATATTGTTAACGACAATTTATCTACCCAATGCTTTGCGACGTTCGATTTCCGCTTGTAGGCTTTGGAACCAGGTTTGGTAGACCTGCGGCTCATAGATCATTTGTTCTTTTGTATCTTTATTCACCTGACCCCAGTAACCGTTGCGGCTAGACTCAGACCCTTCGTACATGGTAATCTTGACTTCCGTTACTTCATCATTTATCGGTTCTATATAAAACATCGCTTTGGAAGTATTGGCATCTTTGGCTACACCCGTCCAAAAACGCTGGGAGGCCGCATTTTTGTTTTCAATTCTTTTGCTGGCGTTGATCAATCCTGTTTCTTTATCGGCGCGATCAATGATATAGCTTTCGGAATGTAGTAGACTGATTACTGACTTGAATACGAGTTCTTGATTAGATTCCAATTGCTTTGTGGTCATCATCTTTACTTCACTAGGTGATTTGGTAACCATTTTTGTAGCACATGAGCCAAATAGGATGGCAATACATAATAATGTAATAATTTTTTTCATTTTGTGTGTTTTAAGGTTAAAATGCGGTAGATATAACGGAATAATCTGCAACAATATCTTTTTCATCAAACGTAATGATCAGATCAAAAGATCTACTGCTGCTGCTTTGGCTCGCACGTTGACCAGCAAAAAAATCTGTTGATCCCGCTTTTTGTTCGACTGACATCTTGTTGTAGCTCCAGACTTCACGGTTTGATTTATTTTTGGAAACAAGATTTGGCGATCCAAATAGTTTGAGGATTTCGTCTTGTGTTGTTTCACCTTTGATGATTCGGCTTTTGACCACCCCCATGGTCAGGTTGCTCTTTTCTGTGGGGCCCTCACTGCCATATTTATAACTTTGGCAAGCGCTCAGCGATAAGATCAATAATCCTGAAAGTAGTAATTTATACATAGTTAAATAATTTTGGCAAACATATCCAGTTCATTTCACTCCACATTACGGGTTACCGTATGGAATGAAATTATTGAAAGAATAAACTCACTACAAAGCAAATAAGGTCCTGTGCACTGTATGTTCACTGGTTTACGATCTTCTGTGCACATACGATGCATAGAAAAGCCTTATCTTTGTTATAGACCAATAAATTAATGATGGCCACCAACAAACATGCAATTATACGTTACGAAGCCTTGGACAGGTGTTTTTCCAACAAAGGCCGGAAATTTTTTATCGATGACCTTATCGAATATGTCTCGGCAGCTTTAATGGACTATACTGGCAGGAACTCCTCTATCTCTCGCAGACAAATATTGAAAGACATCGATTTTATGCGTAGTGAGACAGGTTTCCGAGCCCCAATAGCATCTTTTAAAGATGGGAAAAAGACCTACTACCGTTATGCCGACGGAGGATATTCGATCGGCATGCAACAAATCAACCCCGTGGAAGCTGATTTACTAAAAATGACGCTGGATATGTTAGGAAGATTTAAAGGTTTGCCCCAATTTGATTTTGTCCAAGAACTGGCGTTGAAACTCAAAAAGAGTTTTCAATTGGAGGATCTGGACGAATGCATCTTTTTTGACCAAAATGAATACCTTAAAAATCTCCATCTTTTGGGAGATTTGCTAAAATTCATACAGCAAAAACAAGTATTGACCGTACGGTACAAATCGTTCAATCAAGATAAAGAAGAAGATTTTTTAATACATCCATATTTTCTGAAACAATATAACAAGCGATGGTTTCTCTTTGGCCAGCGGGGCGGCTTTGATACTTGGACCAGTCTAGCGCTGGATCGTATGATTACGTTTGAGTCAGCCGAAGGTATCGCATTTAGTCTTCAGAAGGACACGCATGAAGCGTACTTCGAAGATATAATAGGCGTTAGTAAACCTATTGGCGGCGCTTGTCAGTTTGTCAAAATCAAAGTGAATAAGTCGCTATGGCCATATATTGAATCGAAGCCTTTACATCCTTCACAGACTGTTATCGAACGCGGCTCGGAATATATCATCTTGCAACTGGAGATTATTCCAAATTATGAGTTTTATGCTCAGGTACTAGGTTTTGGTCCTGCTGTGGAGGTCATTCACCCTAAGCAACTTCGGGAAGATTTTAAAGCCAGAATAGAAGAAAGTTTAAAACAGTATACGTAAGTCTTTCAATTTCTGCCTCACAAATTCTCCATATAATTGCGACCGAAGGCAGACGATCTGACAACTATGCATATAGAGTGCACATACACTATTTACATTTGTATTATAAACTAAAACAAATAGAAATGATGACTTTTTTTAAAACTAGCGATCAACGCTATGAGGTAGAAAATCACCTTTTTTGGATGTATCGCGTCACTTACGAAATCGAGATGCATATTAACGCTGTCCTTAATTTAGATAGATTAATATCCGAGAATGGATTACGAGGTGATCTTAGTACAGATATGATTTTTTACCATAACGAATTAGCATTAATCCGTACTGCTTATATTTTGAAAAACAACCCTAAAGATGATGAGAAGCACTCATTAAACTGTTTGAAAAACTATCTCGAAGGTAACCAAGTAAAAACAAGCAATGCTTTGATTAAAACAATTTTGGATAAAATATCACTTTTTTATAAAAAGTACCAAGGAGATATAGATAAACTTATAAATAAAAGAGATGCCGAGGCTCATGAATTTAAAACCAAAGAGCAAATTAAGATTTCGAATGAAAATCCAATCTCCTTTAACAAACAAATGGAGGTAATTCAAGAGGTCCGAAAAATAATCAACGATTTATATGTGGTGCTCTTTAGGAGAGATATGTCTCCTGATTTAAAATATCCAATTGATTTGTATGGTAAGATATACGAGCATAGTATAGAAATAATAGCTTCAAATTTAGACAGGAATTAATATACTACAAAAAGGTAAAAAATCCTAGCGAAGTTTTTTGATTCTTTCGTAGCGATCAAAAAGAACAAAAACAAATCTTTACCTTTACAGAGCAAAAAAAAACAAATTACCCCAATACTGATGATTACTGGAGAAATAAAATCCCAAATAGATAAAATATGGAATGACTTCTGGACAGGAGGAATTTCTAACCCCTTGACCGTTATTGAACAATTTACCTATCTGATTTTCTTAAAACAATTGGATGATAGGCAGATTACGATTGACAAAGAAAAACAATTATTGGGAAGCTCAAAAAAAGCAGATATCTACACCGAAGAGCAGAAATCACTACGTTGGTCTTATTTTAAAGACTTAGATCCTGAGCGCATGATGGATATCTTTCGCATACCACAAACAGATCTAGAGAACCTGACGGCATTTGACTTTATGCGTACGCTCGGTACTGCAGGAGGTAAATTTTCGCAGTACATGAAAGGCGCAACTTTCATGATAGAGAGTCCAAGTTTGTTAGATAGCGTAGTACAACAGATCGACAAATTACCTTTGAGTAACAGAGATACGAAAGGTGATCTATACGAGTATATGCTAAGTAAAATTGCAGAGGCAGGTACCAATGGGCAGTTCCGGACTCCACGACATATCATCCGCATGATGGTGGAGCTGATGCAACCCCAGCAAGACGATACCATCTGTGATCCGGCAATGGGAACTGCAGGTTTCTTGGTGAATGCTGCTGAATATATCCAAGAAACGCATGAAGACTGGCTGCTCGATAAAGCCTTCCGTGAACATTATTACGGCAATATGTTTAATGGAATGGAAATCGATCCCTCCATGTTGCGCATCGCTTCGATGAATTTGCAATTGCACGGCATTGAGAATCCTGTACTTTTTTCAGGGTCCGCATTGGCAGAGCGAAACAGTGTCAATTCGCAATACTCCCTTATCTTAGCCAATCCGCCATTTAAGGGCGCGCTGAATGCAAATGATGTCGAGAGCTCCTTGCTCCAAATGACAAATACGAAGAAAACCGAGATTCTTTTCTTGAGTCTGATGCTACGCATGATGACATTGGGAGGACGTGCTGCTGTGATCGTTCCTGATGGCGTTTTATTTGGATCATCCACTGCGCACAAAGCCATTCGCAAAGAATTGGTGGACAATCAACAGTTGCAAGCTGTGATCTCCATGCCTTCGGGGGTATTTAAACCTTATGCAGGGGTAAGTACCGCAATTCTGATCTTTACCAAGACCAATTCGGGCGGTACTGACAAGGTATGGTATTACGATATGAAAGCCGATGGTTATAGCTTGGACGACAAGCGCAATGCTATTGCTGCCAATGATATCCCGGATATTGTGACACGATACCATAACCAAGCTAGCGAGCAAGATCGCAGCCGTACGGATCAGTCATTCTTCGTGCCAGCGCAGGAAATCCGCGATAATGGGTATGACTTGAGTATCAATAGATATAAAGAGGTCGTGTATGAAGAGATTAGCTACGAGAAGCCTGCAGCTATCCTTGAGCAGATCGCGGAAATTGATCGGGAGAGACAGGTATTGTTAAACGAATTGAAAGGGCTGTTGTAATATGTGGGAGAAAGTTAAATTTACAGATGTTGTAAAAGATGTTACGGGAGGAAACAAAAAATTAAATCAAGATAAATATTTAGATAAAGGAAAGTATCCGATAGTAGATCAGGGTGAAAAGTTTATTGGTGGATATTTTGATGACGATTTAACAGTTAAAGTTGTTAAGCCTGTTGTCGTATTTGGAGATCATTCTAAATGTATAAAATACGTTAATTTTGATTTTATTCTAGGAGCTGATGGTGTTAAAGTTTTGGAACCATGTCAAAAACTAGATTCCAAATACTTGTTTCATTTCTTAAAAACATTAAAGCTCCCCAATGTGGGATACAGCCGTCACTTTAAGTTTTTAAAAGAATCTATAATACCACTCCCCCCATTACCAATTCAAGAAAAAATAGCTACGATCTTGGACAAGGCGGATGAATTACGTCGCAAAGACAAAGATCTACAAGCCAAATATGACGAACTTGCGCAAGCTATCTTTACCGATATGTTCGGCGATCCGGTAAGGAATGAAAAAGGTTGGGAGGTGAAGAAGTTGGAGGAGTTAGGGCGTTGGGCAACTGGAGGAACACCTTCGAGAAGTAATAATCAATATTTTAACGGCACTATTCCTTGGGTTTCATCAGGAGAACTTAATTCTATGTACATTTGTAACACAAAAGAAAAAATCAGTCTTAATGCTATAAGTAATTCAGCTGCTAAACTTATTGAACCTTACAGTCTAATGTTAGGTATGTACGATACGGCTGCTCTCAAGTCTTCAATAAATACAATATCTATGACTTGTAATCAAGCTATCGCATATTCAAAAGTTGAACATGGAAATTTAACATATATTTACAAAGTACTCCAATTAACAAAAGAATATCACAAATCTAGACAGCGAGGAGTGCGTCAAAAAAACCTCAATTTATCCATCATAAAGGATATAGAAATTATATTTCCCCCAATCCACCTCCAAGAAGCCTTCGCTAAAAAAATAGAGCTTATCAACCGGCTGAAAGCACAGACCAATACAGAGAAATCCGAGGAATTATTTCAATCGCTATTACAGAAAGCATTCAAGGGTGAGTTGGTAAGTTAGTCTCCATTCATTTTTATCCAATATTAGAACAAAAAGTTTACATTATCTGTAAACTTTTTTAGTTATATTTGTATTGTGAATATTATCGAAGTCGCTACAAGTCAGTCCCATTTAATCGAAATTGCTCTGGTTCAAAAGAGCGATTTCAAAAACTTACCTGTCAACAGGTATTTCTTTGATTGGAATGAGGAAGCTTCTTTTGAAATATTCAAATTGACGATTAAAGGGAAAGACGATATATTGGGCTTGATTTCTTTTGAAAGAATCCCAGATGAGATGCGGATCCATGTGAGGTTATTAACCGCATCGGTAGAAAATGTGGGGGCAGCTAAAATATACGACAGAATTATTGGCAACTTATTGGCATACGTGGCCAAACTTGCAGTACGTGATTTTGGTGAATGGGCCTGTATTTCATTACGTCCCAAAACCCAGATCGCACAGCATTATATCGATAAATATAAAATGAATATTACCGGAGTGACACTTAGTTTAGAGGTTCCGGAGATTTTTGAATTAATTGAACTTTATGACCATGACAACTAAAAAAACAACGCTTTTGAATACAGTCGAATATGGCGTAGACGCGAGGTATAATTCGCAGGAGGAAAAACAAAATGATGCTCAACTGTTAATGCAGGCGAGAAGGGATAGGATGGCTAGAACGTCCGAACAGGATATCATGCGCGCAAAATTGATGCAGCTAAAACTACAAATTGACGAGTACTTGAACTCTGCTGAAAGTGATGTGCAACATCAATTTACGTCATTTTTAAATACATATATTAATACCATCTACGAAAAACAACAACAGTTTGCACAAGATTTGGATATTACACCTGTGTCTCTAAGTCAGATCTTGAACAATCATCGTGAACCGAAAGAGGAGTTTTTTAAGAAGCTGATGATTCATTCCGAGCGTATTTTTAAGGCGATTAAAGGCTTTCATAAACAGAGTTGGTATCAGGTATACTATCGTGACAAAATCAATGAAACAATGGCACATCAGGATGAGTGGCGTGAAGAACTTGAAAAGAAAATAAAGTTTCCGGCATTTTCTTAATGATTTAAGGATAATTAATGTATCTTCCATAGGTATCCTTTCATGTAGCGATAAAACCATATTAATATAGATAGAAAATTGAGTAGAAATAAATGGTATCAAATTTTGACTTTTTAGCAGAAGAGTTTCCTCTTATTTACCAAGAAATCACACAGGCAGAACAGCATACTTTTACAGCACCGCGTTTTGCGGCGATGCTATGCCGCTCTACGTTAGAGATGTCGCTTTTTTGGCTTTACGAAAATGACTCGGATTTTGAAATGCCATTTGACAAATCGATCAATAGTCTGCTGCATACGGACTCATTCCGTGAAAACATAAGGTCCTCTGTGCGTGAAGAATTGAATACTGTTCGTTTATTAGGCAATATCGCTTCGCACGCAGGAAAAGGGAATACCGTAAAAACAATTAAAGATACAGAGGCCTTACATGTACTCAAATGCATGTACAACTTTTTACATTGGATAGCAAAATTATACGCCAAAAGATTTCCGGGAGAAGCACAATTCGATGAGAATCTAATCCCTCGTGGTCTGGTCGATGATATCAACGTAAAAAAAGTTAAAGAACTAAATCAATCTTATCAAGAGGCTCAAAAGCTTGCAGATGAAGCCTACAAAGAAAAACAAAAGGCTTTACTGCAGAATGAAGTGTTGCGCAAACAGTTGGAGGAAGTACAATCGCTACTCGCCAACAGAAAGGAAGAACGAGAACAAGTTATCGCCGCTTTACCAGCGCCGCCTATGCTCATAACTGAGCTGGAGACACGTCGCTTGCTCATCGATCTTTATCTGAGAGAAGCTGGATGGGACAACCTACAAAAACCTCGCGATCTGGAGTTTGAAGTAAGTGGAATGCCTTTATCAACGAATCCTTCTGGCAAAGGATACATCGACTATGTCCTTTGGAACGATGATGCCAAACCACTAGCGATTGTTGAAGCTAAAAGTACGCTTCACGATGTACATAAGGGTCAACACCAGGCCACACTTTATGCGGATTGTCTAGAAAAAAATACCGGCCAGCGCCCTATTATTTTTTACTCCAATGGGTATGAAACGTATATATGGGATGATCAGTTTTATCCGCCCCGACAGATTTACGGTTTCTACAGCAAATCGGAGTTACAAACATTGATCAAAAGACGGGAATCGCGAAAGGATATCAGGAAATTTGAAGTAAATGCTGCCATCGCGGGGAGATATTACCAGCTAGAGGCAATACAGCGACTTTCGGAGCATTTCGTAACGGTGAAGAATGATAAACTGAGAGGAACAAATCGTCGTGCTTTATTGGTGATGGCAACGGGCTCAGGTAAAACACGTACTGCTGCTGCCATTGTGGATATGCTTACTAAGTCCAATTGGGCAAAACGGATACTTTTCCTGGCAGATAGAAATGCGTTGGTCACACAGGCTAAAAATGCGTTTAAGGAGTATTTACCTCACTTGTCAGCAGTAGATCTGACCAGAGAAAAAGAAACAGGTCATACCAGAATTGTTTTTTCGACTTATCCAACCATGATGAACCTTATCAACAACCAAATGGAGGGCGAAAGTCGGGATTATGGTGTAGGTCACTTTGATGCTATTTTCATCGATGAAGCACACCGCTCCATTTATCAAAAATACCAATCTATCTTCGATTACTTTGATGGTTTATTGATTGGGTTAACGGCTACACCTAAAAAAGATCTTGATAAAAATACGTATTCATTTTTTCAATTAGAGGATGATATACCCACTTTTGCCTACGAATTAGATACTGCCGTAAACGACGGCTTTTTAGTACCGCCACGCTCGTATGCTGTCCCTGTACAGATGGTAAGAGATGGCGTGAAATACAAAGATTTAAGCGATGAGGATAAGGCCGAATTAGAGGAAAAGTTGGGATTGACAGCGGTATCTGTTGAAGCCCTTCAGGAATTTGAAGTTGGAGCGTCTCAGATTAATTCTTTTTTATTTAATGAACCTACAGTAGATCTTGTTTTAGATCACCTCATGAATAATGGGTTAAAAGTAGCTTCTGGCGATAAGGTCGGCAAAACGATTATTTTTGCCAGAAACCATCGTCATGCTGTTTTTATCGAAGAGCGATTTAACAAAAACTATCCCGAATATGAAGGCAACTTTTGCCGGGTCATTGACAATTACAATGACAAAGCGCAAGATTTACTTGAAAAGTTCTGTTATGACAAAGAAGAACTAGAACCTCAGATTGCTATTTCGGTCGATATGATGGATACAGGAGTCGATGCGCCTAGCGTACTGAATCTCATATTTTTTAAACCGGTAAAATCATATGCTAAGTTTTGGCAAATGGTAGGAAGGGGTACTCGTTTACGTCGTGATTTATTTGGACCCCATGAGGATAAAAAATTCTTCCTACTATTTGACTACTGCCGAAACCTTGAGTTCTTTCAGGAGAATCCGGACGGTTATCAAACGAATACGCAAAGACCTTTAAGTCAACTGTTGTTTCTGGAACAATTACATGTTGCTAACCTTATTCAGGAGAATATGGATGCCAATAACCAAGATTTAGCTTTAGCAAAGGAATATATCAATCAACTACATGCCAAAGTAGCGCAGCTGGATACAGCTCGGTATGAGGTCAGAAAGCATCTCGCTGTAGTGCATCAATTTGCAGATAGAAGCAAGTGGGACAACCTCAATAAATCTGCTATCATTGCTATAGAAACGGAACTGTCTCATCTTATTCCTTACACTGAAGACATAGATGAAATGGCTAAACGATTCGATCTAAATAGTTATAAACTGCAAGGAGCAATGATTAATAAATCTCCGCGGCAGACCGTCCTTATCCAGAACTTTATGGATATAGGAAAGAGACTATTAAAAAAGCGAAATGTACCTGCTGTCGCTGCTAAAGAAATCGTCATAAGAGAGATGGCCGCCATAGATTTTTGGCAAGATGCATCAGTATCAAAAATTGAAAATCTACGAAAGGAAATTCGAGATCTAATACACTTGCTCAAAGAGGAGAATAACATTAAACCTATTTATACAAAGCTTGATGATAATCTTTTAAAGGAAGAAATTATCGGGTATGATATTATCGCAAATTTTAAAAATCTACAAGGTTATAAAGATCGAGTAACCGCCTTTATCAAAAAGAATAAGCATCATCTTGTGATCGACAAATTGCATAAAAATCAACCGATCAATGCTTTCGAATTACAGCAGTTAGAACAATACCTCGTAGCGGAGGCACTGGGGTCCAAGGAAGAGTTTATAAAAGAATTTGGTGATCAGCCGCTAGGAACTTTTATTCGGTCCATTATCGGCTTGGATCAAGAGGCTATACAGGCTCATTTCACAAATTTTATTGGTGAAGCTAACCTTTCGGCCAAGCAGATCAAGTTTATGGACACTGTAATACGTTATTTCGTAACCAACGGTTATCTAGAAACCGCCGATCTCATGGAACCTCCTTTTACGGAGCTAGATGACAGCGGGGTTATCGGATTATTTGACGAAAACAATGTTGTCAAACTCATGAGCTTAATCAAGCAAGTTAACCAAAATGCAGATATCGGGGCCTAGATGAACATGTATTCATCTACTCCCCCTGTGCATTGATTTTGTCCAGTATATTCGTTAATTCATCCATCATCGCAGGACGGTGCCTGTAGATCATTTTCCAGTGAAGCATTTGGGCCAAGAGTGTTTCCCTACCAGAAGGTATATCTTTAAATATAGCGAATACGATGTCCATCAATCGTTGGTAGGCATTACGTTTATTGGCAGACTCAGCATGTTGATCCAATAGGGATGAGTACAATTTCATAAGTTCCGCAGGATACAATTTATATAAATGCTCATGATAGTTTAGTATGGTTTCCAGATCGGTCTGCCGTTGCACCAGTGCAAGTAATTGGTCGAACATATTCTCTTCAATATAGATAGGACCTATTTCGTTCAAAAGCCAGTAGTCTTGGTGTTTCGAATAGGAACTCTTTTCTCCGGTTGATTTTGCGCGAATCGAGTTGATTTTGTCGTTAATGACACTTCTCCATTCTTCTGAGGTATAGGTGTTTTTCCACTGGTTGTAATAGTGGCTGCTAAAAGAGTAACCTATAGCGAATTTTTCTGTAAAAGAGCGCACCATTGGAATGTCATTTTGCAGAACGGCAATATGAAAAAGGATTTCTTCCCAGTCCCTTATTACACGAGGATGCTGTGCTTCTTCCGCTAGTCGTATTCCTTCAACCAGCAATTCCTTGGCCTCTTCAAAGCGCTCGTTTTCAATAGCTTTTTCGACCTGAACCTTCCTCATTTGTGGCAAATGGATTTGTTGTTCTATCAATTGCTGTACCTCTTCTTTCCTGTTTCCTTTTTGAAGGATGGAGGCTTTAATCTGTATAAAAAAACTACTACGGTAATCATAACGGTCTAAACGAGCTTTATGAATAGCCACATCGGCAAAGTGCAGAAAATCATCTATTTTACTTAAATCCAGACATAGCTGCGCATAAAGATCTGTCATATCATATCCGAAATCGCCATAGTCAAAGTACAGATCCTGTTGCAGCTCTTTATTCAAATACACAGCAATCTTTTCTTTCAAATCGACGGGGGACTGCACCGCAATATCTGTCAATAAGGATATACCACCATCGATAGCATCTCCTATAGATCCATTGCTATCGTCGGCGTAAGTAATCACTGGCATGACTTCCTGTATATACGCCATGCATAACAAGCTACCGTTTAGGATGTTATTTTTGGATAGATAATATTGACCTTGCATCAGAATTTTTTGTAATTCCCGTGCTAGCTTACCACTTGAACCATAATCGATAAATTCGTGTTTGCTGTAGGTCTTGATCGCTTTCCTAATCTGATCCTTTATTTGCTTTTCTATGTCAAAGTTTTCATCTTTTTCTGCAAAGAATAGTTCCAAATCAGATTTAAAGCTACTGTCCTTTTTGCTGTACTGGACAATAAATGCTTTCAGCTCGTCGCTACTGATATTGTCCAGTAGTTTTTGAAAGGATAGTTTTGTTTTTTTCTTGGTAGTTTTAGGTACATCCTCAGGAGCAATCGCTTTTTCATCCCGTATAGCATACAAGACAGCAACCACGTGCTTGCACAAATCGCCATCGTAGGGACAGTCACATCCATAATCTCCTACTGATCCTTTTTTGCTAATTTCAATCTCTACAAAATAATCGTCCGACCCTGCTACCACTGCAACCCATACACCATCTTCTGTTTCTCCAAGAGATTCAACCTGTCCTTTTTGGTAGTAGACTTTACCTCGCTGTAAAATCGTACTATTGATCTGTTTTTCAAAAGATGATAGTTCCATTTCCATGTTTTTTTAAAAATAGTAATTTATGTGTCGATAGAACAATTGATTTTCTAAAAATTATCCTCACTGTACCAGCCGACAGATCTTTTATCAAATTACTTGGCGAGAACCAAGTTGTCGACTTCACGAGTAGCAGCAGGCACGTTAACCAAAATGCTTAAGCATACCATCGGATAGATTTATTGTTATAATTTCGTATCTTAATCGACTAAATCGAAATACATATGGCAACACTAGAAATAGGACAACAAGCACCGGATTTTAGTGCAAAAAATCAACATGGTGAAACGGTACATCTTTCGGATTTCAAAGGGAAAAAAGTTATTTTATATTTTTATCCAAAAGACAATACACCAGGCTGCACCACGGAGGCCTGCAATTTCAGAGACAATTATCAGTCCCTGAAAAAGGAAGGTTATGAAATCATCGGCGTAAGTGTGGATGACGAAGCATCACATAAAAAATTTATCACTAAACACGAATTACCTTTCCAGCTCCTTGTCGATGAAGACAAAAGTCTCGTGGTGGCTTATGGGGTATGGGTAGAGAAAAACATGTATGGTAAAAAATATATGGGTACAGCACGCACAACCTTTGTGATTGATGCAGATGGCATTATCCAGCATATCATCAAAAAAGTAGATAACAAAAATGCGTCCCAGCAGATCCGTGATTTAGGCATTTAAAGAATACCTCTTATCAAGAATCTTATATCTAAAATCTAAAACTAATATCTATATTTGCCACTTATGAGCAAACAGACAGACGACTTTTTCAAAAGTGTAGTATCACACGCGAAGGAATACGGTTTTGTATTTCAATCGAGCGAAATATATGACGGATTAAGTGCCGTCTACGATTATGGTCAATTGGGTTCGGAATTAAAAAACAACCTAAAGACTTATTGGTGGAAATCCATGGTGCAATTGCACGAAAACATTGTTGGTATTGATGCCGCAATTTTCATGCACCCAACAACATGGAAAGCATCTGGTCACGTTGATGGTTTTAACGACCCAATGATCGACAATAAGGATTCAAAAAAACGTTACCGTGCCGATCAATTGATCGAAGATAAGATTGCACGTTATGAAGCAGATGGTAAGACAGCTGAAGCTGCTGCCCTATTAGACGCTTTGAATACCGCATTGAATGCAGACGATTTAGCTGGACTGAAAACCATCATTGAAGAACATAATATCGTATGTCCGGTTTCAGGTACCAAAAATTGGACTGAAGTACGTCAATTTAATTTGATGTTTGCAACCCAAATGGGTGCTATGGCAGATGGAGCTGATCAGGTTTACCTTCGTCCTGAAACTGCACAAGGTATTTTCGTCAACTTCCTGAACGTTCAAAAGACAGGACGTATGAAAATTCCTTTTGGTATCGCCCAAATTGGTAAAGCTTTCCGTAACGAAGTAATTGCCCGCCAGTTTATCATGCGTATGCGCGAATTCGAGCAAATGGAAATGCAATTTTTCTGCCGCCCGGGTACTGAATTGGAATGGTATAACAAATGGAAAGAGACACGCTTGAAATGGCATTTGGCATTGGGTTTCGATCCATCCAACTACCGTTACCACGACCACGATAAATTAGCGCATTACGCAAATGCCGCAGTTGATATTGAATTCAACTTCCCATTCGGATTCAAAGAAGTTGAGGGTATCCACTCCCGTACAGATTTTGACTTGAAACAACATCAGGAATTTTCTAAAAAGAAAATGCAATATTTTGATCCGGAGATCAATCAAAACTACATTCCATATGTCATTGAAACTTCAATCGGATTGGACCGCCTTTTCTTAACTGTATTATGTAACTCTTTGGTAACAGAAGATCTTTCTACAGCAGAAAAACAAGATTCGCGCGTTGTATTGAAATTTCCACCAGCATTGGCACCGGTAAAAGCTGCAATTTTACCATTGACCAAAAAAGATGGTTTACCAGAAAAAGCACGTGAGATCCTAAATACACTAAAATTGGATTACAACGTTCAATATGACGAAAAAGATGCCATTGGAAAACGTTACCGTCGTCAAGATGCAATCGGAACACCAATCTGTATCACAGTCGATTACGATTCATTGGAAGACAACACCGTAACCATCCGTCACCGTGATACGATGGCACAGGAACGTGTTGCCATTGCCGATCTTGAAAAAATATTGAATGACTTGGCTGGTTGGAATACCTTGCTAAAAAAATTGATATAGCCAATATGCTATCACAGAAAAGGTGTCCATTGCTGGACACCTTTTTGTTTTAATAGATGTAGGGCGGCTAGATGCTAAGTACAATAACTGTGCTAGTATTCTATCACAATATGATCGTCCCAATGTTCATTCTTCACGATCTGAAAACCCAAATTCCCATTGGCAGTCTCCAGCAATTTGCCCTTAAACTGTATTTGAACATTATTTCGGATTTCGCTTTCCAGTTCAAATGTACGCAGCAATTTACCTTCCTTGAAAACTTGGAACTGATATTTAATAGCGGTATTGTTGAGATAATAGCCCATAAATTGGTTGAACGAAAAACTTTGATCAGCTGCCGTAAAATGTGGGATAACCGTCAAAAGACTTTCATCAACCTGGTCGTTACTATGCGTCATAAAAGGATAATAATGAAACACAGGATGAAGCTGCTTCACCTGAATACTATCAATTGCGCTCAGATCTTCGCTGTCTGTAAAAGTCAACTTGACCTCACTGTAGATCCGACTTAAGTTTAGGACCCGTTCCATAGCCCCTTTAACCTCAAAGGTATCCCGGCTAGCAAATAACTCTGCAGATTGTTCTGAAAAAGCATTCGTCGCATAAAAGTGCTCAAAATCCACCGCCCCTGCCAGGATCAGCGGCAATGTCGAATTTTTAGCAATCAGACTTAGGTAATAGGTTCCGTTCGGCAATTCAACATCGAAAGCTTCCTGCGAATTAAGTACGCCCGATTTGATCATAGCCTTCGATTTTGCATCAAACACATGGTAGTAAAATTTGCTAGGCAAAGCGGCCGGGTTGACTTGTCCGTAAACCATCAAGTTATCCATCTTGAATGTACCAGTCGTTGGGCTGTAGCCCGCTCCTCCGTCCCTGCTACCGGCAAATAATGAAATTTTCAACCAGAGCTCCTTGCTGTTGCCAAGCGAAATATCTGCCAATGATGCACTCACAGGGATTTTGGCTGAAAGTGACACATTCGATGGATAATTGATTGTATCCGAGAGCATCAAAAAACTATTCCCCTTATCCAGGGAATAACTCAAAAGCAGTGCCCTTGGTCCTGTACTCGAACTATTACAATCAAAGGTCCAGCTACCCAGCGAATGAATACCTGTGGCAGGGATTTTGACTAGGATCTCTTTACCACCTTTGAAACTAATGGCTTTTCCCGTTGCAGGCCAACCGCCTAAAAAATCATAGTCTGTCTTTCCATTGTTGTAATCGATCAAAACGGCATCATCAAGTGCATTTTCGGGAACAACATCGCTGTTATCAAAGGTCCAATGATACAGCAATTCGTTTTCGGAAGAAGCTCCGCTCAGCGCAGCTCGTTTTGCCGTGGTTGATTGTTTTTTTAGAGGAGTAACAATCGCTTCAAAATCCTTGACTTTGAATTTTACCGCATGAATTGTTTCATCGTTTTCATCGGGAAGTTTTACATGCTTTTTGCACGAAGGCATTGCGGCTAAAACCAGGATGAATACACATGAAAGAATTCCCCAAGTTGACTTGGATTTTCTTTTCATAAATATAAATGATTTATAAGTTAATTAACCGGCAGATTAAAATTAACTTATAAATCATTTCACTCCAATAGTATAACTAAAAAGTTACAATCCTTTTCTCACTTTTGCAAGTGGTCTCTTTATCTATTTTTTGAACGTATATCTTTCCAGAAGAGGTTTTTAATTTCATTTTGAGCACATTATTCACCCCTGTTGGACGTACATACTCGCCATTAAATTCGTCCCATTCATAGATCGGATTACCTTCTTCATTCATCCAGATATAGCTATAACGCGCATCGACTTTATCCTTTACTGTCAATTGTTCTGTGTTTTTCTTCTTGTCGATTTTAACCTGAATATTCCTTGGCTCATCAATTTTGTCCAATGTTTTGATGTAAACTTTTGTTTTCTCGGAAACCCGGTCATCCCAAATACCACGGACGAGGTATACGTTTAACTCCACAATATTTTGTAAAAAAATATTATTGCCCCTTTCTTCCCAAAACCCTGTAGCGGCATCATACCAGCGATATTCAAGTCCGGCAATAGGATGCTTTACCGTAAGCACCTGAGCACCACTATACCAGGTTTCCAATGTATCGCCTCATGTGATCGCTAGCCTCGCTAAATCAATCAATTTCAACTAATTAAATGTCCACACAACCGAATCTCGATGGTGACCTAGGATGGATTACGTAATAGATTGGTCGTATCTTGAAACATCACCTTCAACGTATTCGCTCCAACGCTTAGCATTCTTCACCATGTACACAGTCACCCACTTTGCAGTCCTGCACTGCACCAGATTCCTCGGAGATCGTACGAATAGCAAACACATTAAAAAACTGCTGTATTGCTTGAAGGGTTCGATCGAGAAAAAATAGTTGGTAAACTACTTTGCATCGGCAGCGTAGTCTTCCTGCTGTGCTTTGGTGTAACCGTCCCCCAAAATGACCAAATTGACGATATGCTTATCCGTCCCTTGGTATTGCAGCGTATCGATCTTAAAAAGGGAAGATTGGGCCCGGAGTCGCAGCGCAGATATACATAAAACTAGGAGTGCAATAAATAGATTTTTATTCACCGGAATGGTTATCGTTAGAACTCAAAAATACGATTTTAGCACCTGCTATTTTTAAATTTTATTGACGAGTCTTTCTCCGATATTGTCAACAAAACCATTCTTCCGATTTCCATGGAGGGGAGCCCACCAAAAATCAACGGTATGAGGATCGAGTTATAGCTCGGAAATCTCCATAGACTATTCCATTAAACGGCATAGTAACATTAGCCAAACAACCTAGTAGCGCATACGATGTTCCTGTACATATTCACTCGGCGACAGTTTGATTATTTTCTTGAACACCCGATTGAAATTGACAACATTGTTAAATCCTGTTTTAAAAGCGATATTAGAAACACTTTCCGAAGATTCGTCAATCAACATTTTACAGGCACGTTCAATCCGGATTTCATTGAGGAAGGTAACATAGGTTTTCCGGGTATGTTTCTTAAAATACTTGCAAAATGCGTGTGGTGTCATGTGTGCTACCGCTGCTATATCTTCCAAGGAAATTTTGTCTCCAAAATGCTGGAAAGTATATTGGAATATTTCATTGATTCGCAATCCTTCGGCATCTGAGAACTTCTTTTGTGGAATACCTGTATACAGCGAAGTCCATTGATCTACTTTTTTACTTAAAAAATTAATCAGCTTCACAAACGAGAGGAGACGATCTATGCCCGCACTCACGTTAATCTGTACAAATTTTTCTTTCAACGCGACGGAATGCTCCGCATCCAATTTTTTACTGACGTTGATGTGTTCCAGGAAATACTTAACATCATCGAATTCAGGAAAATCCAGAAAGGGTTTAAAATGTTCGTAGTCGAAAAAAATATGGATGGCATGAATGCCATCCCTTATATCTTCCCCCGTTTTGAACATATGCGGTTCATCTGCATCAACGATATAGATCTCGTCCTCTTCAAAACTATGTGTAAAGTTGCCAATCATAAAGGTTCCCCGCCCTTTCAGGATATAGGTCAGCTGGATTTCCTTGTGTCGGTGATAGTTGCTGTAGAATGAAGGCAGAATGTCTTCCTGCACACAAATAGATCCTTGGTAAACAACCGGAACTGTAAATTGAACGACTTTCATTATGTATTGAAATAACAAATATTAAACAGTTAATTCAAAAGTAAGCTTTTTTAAGACAATAATCGTTAATTTTTAGCAAGAAATTCCTTTACCTTCCCTAAAAACTGTGGCATTGCTGGATCCTCACCACTCAAGGATAAAATTTGGAAGGTCTGCGGATTTATCCATAGATAACTTGGCGTACGATCTATACCAAAATCATTTTCCATCGTTGCCTGGTCATTATAATTCAAAAAGTAACTCTGTTTTCCTAGGGCCAGCTCCTTACTTGATTTGATCCATTTATCCAGATCCTTATCCAGCGAAAAATAGATAACCCTTACCCCCATAGCGTTCAATTGAGATTCTTTTTTCCGTAACATCTCCATATCGGCCTTGCTATTGGTATTGGAAGTTCTCCAAAACGCGGCAATCAGCATTTTAGCCTTTGGAATATCCTTTAAATTCAAACTATCCCGTTCTACATTCATCGGGCTAATAGCAGGAAATACAGGCATATTTTCATAGAAGTCTTTCACCCTATCGACCTTTTCGCGGGCAAATTTAACATAAGGATGCTTCTGCAAATCCGTATTAAAACTCAGCAATGCGGCATCGAATTTTTTATAATTCGTCTGATCCAAGGAGATGTATTTAAAAAAATAAGGCAATACTAAGGATGAACGGTGGGTACTATCGAGAATAAAATCGGCGTATAGTGTGCGTGGATTAAATGCGGCATTACCACTTAAGCGCTGTATTTCATCGACTGTTTTCTCATAGGAACCATCATTTCTTGCAGCCATCGAAGGCAACTGACTCTCCAACTGCCTTACCCGTTGGCTTTTATTTGCCGTTTTATTTTTTTCCTCCTCTTCACGCTGTTTATAGTTCGCATTGAACTGTATGAAATCCTTGGCATTCTGCGAAGAGGTTGTCAAGGTAAACTTTCCCTGGTTTTCACTCAGATCATAGTCACTCCCGTCTTCGACAAATAATGTATAGGCCTCCATACCCTTTATCTGAATATCATAGAATCCGGCCATGGCTAGTTCGCCTTCCAAAACAAATTGCCCATTAGCAACCTGTGTTTTTACAAATTGCTGCAGTTTATTGTCGTGATCGACGAGGCTCACCTGAGTCCCGTCCCCGGCAGTGGTTTTTCCGGTTATCTTATAGCTAAAGCTATTCAATAAGGCGGCTGTCTTCGCCGATTCGGACTTTTGTGTACAGGCTGTTGCCCCCAAGGCCAGCACAGAAATCAAGCAAAAATAGTTAACGAACTTCATAATCTTTATAGTTTCCGTTTTCAAATAGACGAAGCTTTCCTTTTTTACCTTTAATCTGCAAGGCGGAAACCTTTCCATTTTCCCACTTGATGTCTACGGTATAGTTTCCACGGGTTTTAAGTCCCTTAACTTCACCCTTTGACCAGGCTTTAGGTAGCGCAGGTAATAGATGGATATAACCATTGTGGCTCTGTATCAACATCTCGGCAATCCCGGCTGCGCCGCCGAAGTTTCCGTCTATCTGAAAAGGCGGATGCGCACAGAACAAATTAGGGTAGGTACCTGCCCCGACTCCCTGATAGGTTGTTTCATTGGTAAAAGCGGGCTTAAGCAACTGCCTTAGAATTTCGAGTGCATGATCACCATCCTGTAATCTCGCCCAAAATAATATTTTCCATGCTCTAGACCAGCCGGTTCCTTCATCACCACGTACAGCTAAAGTCTTACGTGCTGCGTCAGCCCATTCAGGTGTCGTCTGTGGCGAGATAAATGCCGCGGGATACAGACCATATAAATGTGATACATGTCGATGTTTAGGTTTAACTTCCTGATAGTCCTCGAGCCATTCCATTACGCGCCCCGATGGGCTAACAACTACAGGCGGAGGGACATCCTTCAGCTTCGCTTTCAAGGCGCCGGCAAAACTATCGTTCGTCGTAAGGATAGAATCAGCTTTGATCACCGCCTGGTATAACTCCCGTACGATCTGGTTATCAATGGTAGGTCCCATCACAACCGCAGCAACTTTTCCATTGGCCATTCGGAAAGCATTTTCCGGCGACACCGACGGTGAAGTGACCCACCATCCTGTTTTAGGGTCCTGAACCAATGTATGATCGTAGAACTCTGCCGCTCCTTTGAGTATCGGATAAATCTCTTTGAGGTAATTTTTATCCCCGGTAAACAGATAATGTTCCCAGAGATGGTTACATAACCAGCCTGATGCCGTACTCGCTCCCCAGGAAGCCTGCTCACCCGGAGCGGAATACCCCCAGATATTCGTCATCATATAGACCACCCAACCCGGTGCGTTATAGTAAGCCTTTGCTGTCTGCTCGCCAGTTTTTGCAATCCGCTTTATCATTTCAATAAAAGGCTTATGATATTCGCTCAGGTTATTGACCTCCACGCCCCAATGATTCATCTGTGCATTGATATTGAGATGATAGTCACCATTCCAAGGTGTATTGATCTGATTAGCCCATAGTCCCTGCAGATTTGGCGGCAGAGAATTTGTATTTTTAGGAGCAGCACTTGAAATATTCAAATACCTTCCATACTGATAATAAATTGTGGCCAGATCAGGGTCCTGAACTGGATTTTTATAGAAATTGGCAATCCGTTCATTGGTAGGGATAGCGTTATTCGCCTTATTTCCAAACAAATTAAGATTTACCCGATTAAAGATTTCTTGATAGGCAGCAAGATGGTTTTTATATATTTTCTGTTCGTCAGCAGTTTTTGCGGCTGCAACAGCCGCTTTGACAACAGGTAAAGGATCCTTCCCATAATAGGAAGTACTTGCTGAGAAATAGACCGTGAGACCGCCTTTTGCAGACACCTCTAAGGTTTTATCCTTTTTGCTGATCTGCAGATTTTTACCTTTAACCTGAATTAATCCAACGAATTTCAGATTTTTACCTCCTTTTCCATCAGGCAAAAATCCCTCGATCAGAATCCCATCGTCCAACAAGGTGTAACGGTCAATATTTTCCTGCCGCTGGAATGATATGCCTAACTGCTGTACCTCATCGTTATGTTGGTTCAATTGGATAATACCTACATTATTGTCAAAAGAAGTATAATAACGACGTTGGAACTGTTGTCCGTTTATCTTGAATGAAGTTTGTGCCGAGGCAGTCGCTAAGTCCAAGGAACGCTTGTACTCTTCGATCGTTCCCGCGGGCAATTTATAATCCAGCAAAAGGTCACCGAATAACTGATAACAGCCATAGGGAACCTTTGCACCATTACCAAAACCAGATCCCTTGCCTTTGGTCACAAAAGTTTCATTGACCAGTTTTTCGGCTTCATCATTTTTACCAGCTTTAAGCAGTGCCTGAATGGCTTCAACATTTTTGTAGGCTTCATAATTATTGGGATCTTCTGGACTGCCCGACCACATACTGATCTCGTTGAGCACGATCTTTTCCTGACTAGGATTTCCATCTGGCATCATGCCGATGAGTCCATTTCCCAATGGCAGAGTTTCTTCCCAAACCTTCGCGGGCTTATTATACCAAAGTACGAGTGGATTTTGTTGGGCAAAAAGCAACGTGGTATGACATATACATACCACGATAAACATTAAGAATTTATTTGCCATACAATTCAAATTCCGCTATGGCCAATTCATTGCCGTCGATAAATTGTTTTGGTTCAAATTTGATAAACTTGGTTGCACTGTTTGTATCAAAAAACACCTGTTGCAAAATTGGATTTGCCTTAATATTGGAAAACTCGCCCTCTTTAACAAGGGTCCATGTTTTTCCGTCGGTACTGGTTGATATTTTATAATGTGTTGGTGTCCCTATGTTCTTTCCATCCTGACGAGGAAGGAAGCCGATACCAGAAACAGGTTTGTCTGTAGCGACAACGATTACACCTTGATCGGCAACAGTCGCAAAAGTACCTGGTTTTCCGTCAGATATATAAGCATTATTATTGGATCTACCTGTCGAAATCTTAAATCCAGTCAGCTTTTTCACCTCTTTGGTATTAAATGCAAAGGATTCGTTATACTCCTTGAACAGTCCAAAATCACTAAGCGTAATCGCTACAGGAGCATAGACATGAAGACGTAGTCGACTTGCAGTTTGAGGTTGCTCGAGTTTGATGAGGCGGTTTGCACCGATACTTGTTGCTTTGGCCAAAGGCTTCCAGCTGTTATTTTCCCAACGTTCAATCGAAACACTATCGATACGTTGTCCCAACTTAATGTTTTCTCTCAACTGAATAAGGTCGAACTTCGCTGGGGATTTTAATTTTATTTCCAATGTTGCCGATGTTTTGGAATCGTCTGTTGCCCAATAGCTATAGCGGTCGTTATCGGTAATAAATGAAGTACCATAGGATTTGGAATCACCGTTACGGACATTGGATGCCGTGATGGTCGCTCCTTTGGCTAAATTGGTACGGAAAGTTTCCTTCACTTTTTTCCCAAAAGCCTGCAGCGACTTCACATCATTCTCATGTAATGTACCAGAAGGCATCGGTGCTAAGCCAAGATTCATGCATGCTCCTCTTCCAACGGATTTTAAATAGATCTCAAAAAGCTGATTTGGTGTTTTTACACGGCTATCTTGTTCTTCATGATAAAACCATCCCGGACGTTGTGGCACGTCACATTCAGCAGGTATCCAATATTTACCATTACGGTCACCTGTTTCGGCATTATGTGATTCTGTCGCTCCGGGTACAGCGACTTTTCCGTTTAAGCCAATCGGCGTAAATGTTGCCCATGAAGTTTCAGCAGCAAATCCTTTTTCATTACCCACCCAACGCATATCGGGACCGATATCTGAGAAAATAACCGCTTCAGGCTGTAATTTTCGTACAATTGGCCAGGTTTTTTCATGCCACTCATAGTAAGTTGTTCGATCGATGATACGCTTTCCTTCATGGCCACCATAAAAGCCATCACCACCATTTGCTCCATCATGCCAGGATGTAAACAAAGGGCCATAATTGCTCATCAACTCAGTCAGCTGCTGTCTGTAGGCTTCAGCATAGGCCGGAGTACCGTAACGTTCATCGTGACGATCCCAAGCAGAAAGATATACACCAAATTTCATCCCATTTCGATGGGTCGCTTGCATAAAATCTTTGACCATATCACCTTTTCCATTTTCCCATGGCGAAGAAGCGATACTATAGGATGTTGTCTTGGTTGGCCACAAACAGAATCCATCATGGTGTTTTGCCACACTAATTAAGCCCCTGAAACCACCCGCTGCCGCTGCCTTAGCAATTTGATTTGCATCAAAAGCCGAAGGATTAAACAATGAGGGCTGTGCATCCCCATAACCCCACTCCTTATTTTGGAAAGTTGTCGGCGTATAATGAATCAAACAATACGTTTCCATCTCTTGCCACTTTAATTGACGCTCGGTTGGCAGAGCCCCGTAAGCTTTTAAAGTATCTGATTTGGCTACAGGCCCGCTGGAAAGTAAAATGGAGGATAACAAGATTGTCAACATAGTCTATATTTATGTGCTAGAAAATTAGGTTGTAAAGCCCTAAGATAAGAAGTTTTGCAAAATGCTGTATGTAACATTTGCGTACAAAACCGATCGATGCTCAGCTCCAACAGAATTTATCCCTAGGTCAAATCGTATTCTTTGTTTTAATCAATCGATTGATTAAAATATGCAAAACATGAATGCTGTAATAATACTTGGCACTAGTAGAACAATTGTTCAGCACATGTGGCCCGGCCAGTTTGAACCCGCTCGCCAGTTTCAGAAATCGAAACTGTATTTTTTCTTAAATAATTGTTTGTCGACAAGGCTCGGGGGAGAAACTCTTCCAGCACCATAACTCCTTTGATCTCATTAGGCTTGGCATCATAGTCACTAAATATCTGAACAGTTTTAAAAGCTGAATTAGGATAACTTACAACGAGGCTATCTAGGTTCTTCGCTGAATTAAAATAGAACGTTTTTTAGGACCTGAGTTGCTCGTCGACGTAGCTGTACTCCCCTTTTAGCAAATCACCTATGTATTGATAAGTTCGACAATTTTCCCGCCCTCAAATAATAACTTCTGTCTGTCTGAAAATATAAGTTCCTTATTAAAACTCTTTTTTTCAAGTATCATCCGATTTCCGTTTACACGAACGTCCCAGTACACCTTATCCGTAAAAAAGGGGGCAAATCCGTTCGTGGTAGGTATCTCTAAAAATCCTCCTATAATGCGATCCAATTGTTTCCCACGATAACTCAATTTCATTTCGTTCACGTTAGACATAAATAATTCAGCGGTAGATGACTCTAGATACAAGATCGGAATTTGCATTGGTCTTTGTCAAAAGTTCCTTCCTCATCCTTTGAACAGGAAAAGCAAAGCACTAGGAATATAGTACAAGGCAAAAGCCATATTTTTTTCATAAAATGGGTTATTTCATTGCTAATTATACAAATATAAAAATTTCATCTCGTACCTTTACACATCATGAAAAAAGATCAATCTAAAATCATACGTGAACAGGTCGATCGTTCAGCACTTCGCGAACATTCGACTCCTTTATACCTTACATCAAGTTTTATCTTCGACAGCGCTGAACAAGGTCGGGCGGTCTTTGCTGGCGAAGAGGATGCAATGATTTACTCCCGCTATGCCAATCCAAATACCTCTGAGTTCATCAACAAAGTCTGTATTCTTGAAGGTGCAGAAGCAGGATTGTCTTTTGCGTCAGGTATGGCAGCAGTATTTGCCTCCTTTGCAGGAATTATCGAAAGTGGAGACCATATTGTCTCTTCACGTGCAATATTCGGTTCTACACATCAGTTATTTACGGAACTATTCCCACGTTGGGGCGTTACAACAACTTACGTAGACGCCGCTAATCCCGAAGAATGGGAAAAAGCAATTCAGCCGAATACGAAAATCATCTTTTTAGAATCGCCATCCAACCCAGGTCTGGAATTGGTTGATTTGGAATGGTTGGGTAAATTCAAGGAGAAATATCCTCATATCATTCTGTCGATCGACAACTGCTTTGCCACACCTTATCTTCAGAAACCGATTCAATATGGATTTGACCTGGTTATCCATTCGGCGACCAAATATATGGATGGACAGGGTCGTGTTTTGGGCGGTATTGTTGTCGGAAAACAAGAGCTTATCGATAAATTGATGTTCTTTATCCGTCATACAGGCCCCGCATTATCGCCTTTCAATGCCTGGATCATATCAAAAAGTTTAGACACGTTGGGCATCCGTATGGATCGCCATTGTTCTAACGCATTGGCTTTGGCCGAGGCATTGGAAAATCATGCGGAAATTGAGGATGTAAAATATCCATTTTTACCAAGCCATCCACAATATGAGCTGGCCAAGAAACAAATGAAAGCTGGTGGCGGTATTGTAACCTTTGTTGTCAAAGGTGGTTTTGAGCGAGCAAAAGCCTTTGTAGATCATTTGGAAATGATTTTATATACCTCTAATTTAGGAGATTCAAGATCAATCGCAACGCATCCAGCTTCAACGACACACTCAAAATTGTCGGAAGAAGAACGTTTGAATCTGGGCATCAAACCGGGCAGTATCCGCCTGTCTGTGGGTCTGGAAGATCAACAAGATATCATCAACGATATCTTGCAGGCTTTAGAGAAAACGAAATAAACGTTCGCTTTGTAATAGTTAGCGAATATACATTAACTAAAAAAGCCTTTGCATAAGCAAAGGCTTTTTTTATTCACTCTCATCCTACTTAATTCAACGATGCGATCGCTGCAGCATAATTTGGCTCATCAGCAATTTCTGCGACTTGCTCTTCGTACAATACTTTTCCATTTTCATCCAATGTGATGACAACACGGCTCAATAAACCTGCCAAAGGTCCATCAGCGATAGCCAATTGATAAGCATCTGAAAAGTTTGAATCTTTATACTCTGATAATGTCACTACGTTATTTAGCCCCTCTGCAGCACAAAAGCGGCCTTGTGCAAAAGGCAAATCTTTCGATATACATAACACCACAGTGTTATCCAACTGAGAAGCCTCTTTATTAAATGCACGTACGGAAGCAGCACAAGTTCCGGTATCTACACTAGGAAAAATATTTAATACAATTTTTTTTCCTTTGAAGTCTGTAAGAGACTTATCGGAAAGATCGCCTGCAGTTAATTTAAAATCAGGAGCTTGCTCGCCAACCTGTGGTAAACTGCCTTTCGTGTTTACTGGATTGCCTTTAAAAGTGATTGTAGCCATATAATATGATCGTTTAATTTTTAGTATCCTTGCACTTAAAGGTACGAGCAAAAAAAATATTACACAACATTTATTAATTTTAGTCAAACATTTATTATGTTAGCATTGTATTTGAAAGAGGAATGTTAACCAAAAATAAACACTAGTATGAAGAAACTGCTATTTTCAATACTTTGTGCAAGTCCGTCACTCCTGTTTGCACAAGGATCTCAAGTGAATCTACAAAGTCCCAAAGCTGTGGGAATGGGGGGAGCAGGTTCTGCTTACTTTTTAGATGAGTCTTCCATTTTTTATAGTCCGGGTGCTTTAGCAAAAATGGACCATAACGCTATTTCAGTTGCCGGTAATGCCGTGATGTACAAATCTGGCTTTCAAGAGGTCGGCAGTACAGTTGTTTATCATACTAGAAATCAGATTTCAACTCCTTTTTCATTATTTGCTGCATTCGGCCCTAAAAACTCCTGGTGGAAAGCCGGTATTGGAGTATACACACCTTACGGTGGAGCCGTCGATTGGGGGAAAGATTGGGTAGGTAAATTCAGTTTGGTCAGCCTTTCGCTACGTGCAATCTATATTCAGCCCACATTGAGTTTCAAACTGACTGAAAATTTTAGTGTTGGGGGTGGTTTTGTATACAACGTTGGTACCGTAGACCTCGAAAATTCTGTTCCGGTATTCTATCCGGACGGTCACGCCGGACTGGCAACCCTAAAAGGAACCGGAACTGGAACGGGGTATAACGTGGGTATTCATTATAACTTAGAAGACGACTTCGCTATATCGGTAAGTTACCGCTCTAAAGTCGTCACCAAACTTAAAAATGGAGATGCAAATTTTGACGTGCCTGAATCGGTAGCAAGCAACTTCCCTGCGGGCAACAAATTCAGTGCTGAATTACCGCTACCATCCACATTTGCCGCGGGCGTTGCCTTCCCTATTTCGGAGAAATTGAAGATGGCTCTTGATGCAACAATCATCAATTATGACATCTATAAGGCGCTAGATTTCGATTACAAAGAAAATACGCCGGTATTGCAAGATACGCATTCTCCAAAAAAATACGATAAAGCAGGATCCGTCAAAGCAGGATTGGAATATATTGCTTCCGACCGCTTGCAATTACGTATAGGTGGCGGTGTGATCGCAACTCCAGTACAGCAGAGTGCTTATGTTTATCCGGAGACACCAGATAACACCAGGTATTTGATATCAGGAGGTTTTACAATAAAACCATCACCAAAATTTGACGTCACAGGTTCCTTTGCATACCAGCGCATCGTGGCTCGCCAATCAACCAATGTGGAGAGTCATCTTTCGGGTACTTATGCGACAAATATTTTTGCTCCCGGTATTGGTGTAAGCTATAAATGGTAATTAACAGCCAAATTTGACTAAGATGAAAAAAAACAAACTTTATATAGCTGCGGCGTTAGCACTTTTAGCGATCGCCTCATGTAAACCTACCTTGGACGAATATACGCCTTCGGCTGGATCGCTTAATTTTTCAA
Organism: Sphingobacterium sp. UBA5639; assembly: GCF_002421245.1. Lineage (NCBI taxonomy): Bacteria > Pseudomonadati > Bacteroidota > Sphingobacteriia > Sphingobacteriales > Sphingobacteriaceae > Sphingobacterium > Sphingobacterium sp. UBA5639. Next base: position 294,453 of record NZ_DIJR01000029.1, on the reverse strand, counting down.
AATATGTTGCCATCGGAAATTCATTGACAGCAGGTTATGCCGATGGCGGACTCTACTTGGAGGGCCAAAAGGTAGCCTATCCAAATTTAATTGCTGAACAGCTAAAGCAAGTCGGTGGTAGTGAATTCAAATCGCCGTTTTTCAGTGAAGATCAAGCCAATGGTTCTGGTTATATTACACTTACAGCGCTCGTCAATGGCCAGCCAGTAACGGCACAGGTAACGGATAAATTGGCCTACCGTTCTGCTTCACCAAAATTATTGACAAAATATACCGACCCGATTAACAACCTTGGCGTACCGGGCATGCGTATGGATATGGCCTTTGCTGCTGGCGTGGGATCCCAAGCTGGAAACATGTATTTCGAACGCTTACTACCTGACGCAGATGCGATGAAAACATATTTTGCCTATTCAACGACGCAAAACCATACCTTCTTTAGTTTTGCTTTAGGCAATAACGATGCTTTAGGCTGGGCGACTAACGGTGGTGTAGAAGATGGACCAACATCAACATTGACTTCTACTGCGCTCTTCACGTCTTTATTGGGCAACTATGTAACGACATTAACAGCAGGAGGTCAAAAAGGCGTACTGGCCACAATTCCAGATGTAACAGCAACACCTTATTTTACGACGGTAACCCGTGCTGCTTTATTGGCAGCTGTGAATGCAACAAATCCGCCGACACCGGTAACAAATATCTACATTGCAACAAAGTCAGGTCCTCGTGCAGCTACTGATCGAGATTATTTTGTGCTCCCTTTCTCTTCAACAGGATTATTGGGGAAACCAAATGCGGCACAAATTCCGTACGGCTTACACCCACTGAACCCCGTGGAAGACAAATACGTGCTTGATGTAAGCGAAACAGCAACGGTCGTACAACGCATCAACGAGTATAATGCAGCCATCAAAGCTGCTGCAAATTCAAAAGGTCTAGCTTTAGCTGATGTGCATGAATTCTTGAATAATGTAAAAGGAGGTGTTCGTATCAACGGACTAGCGGTGAGTGCAAAATACATTACCGGAAATGCATTCTCTTTAGATGGTATTCACTTAACCCCAATTGGAAACGCCCTAATGGCCAACATCTTTATCAATGCCATCAATTCTAAATATGGCTCAAAGATTCCACAAGTTGATGTAGCGAAATATCGCGGTGTCAAACTGCCCGATACCGTCACAAAATAAACAGTGATCAACATACTGACAAAAGGCAGACAAATAATCGTCTGCCTTTTTTGTATATTTCCTCTATAAATAAGTTCCTCAAAAGGCAGAGGAGAGATCGATAAATTACTTTTATATACTACGCAATTATATTGCATATAAAAGGTAATTTATCTAAGTTTGTTTAGTATAGATTGAACAGAAAAAAACTCGTTTCACGTTCCACAGCCTAAACGAGCAAAAAAGAATAAAATAGAATAAGATGAAAATCAAATTAAACCGTGTCAACCAAGCTGTGCATTTCGAAGCCAGCAGTGAATTATCCCCCGTGAAAGTCAACATCGATGGTTCAGAAGCTATCGGCGGTGAAGGAAAAGGTGTTCGTCCAATGGAATTGGTTTTAATGGCACTGGGTTCTTGCAGCGTCTTTGACCTCCATAGCATACTGGTAAAACAACGCCAGCAAATTGACGATATCCAGGTTGAAGTGGAAGGTAAACGCCGCGAAGAAATTCCTCAAGTATTTACAGATATTCACATTAATTTTTTCCTAAAAGGTGAAATTGATGAAGTAAAAGCAGCCAAAGCAGCTGAATTAGCTGTTAAAAAATATTGTTCAGTACACGATATGCTTGCCGCTGGCGGTATTAATATCACGTATTCACTGAAAATAAACTAAGAAATACTTTCCTTGCATCTGATAATCCTCCACATCGCATGTGGAGGATTATTGTTTTTGATCCATGCGGTATTTATTCTCTTTTACAGGCGTATGGAGAATATAACCAAGGAAATAGAATCTGCAGCAGGATTTGACTTTGCCAAAATTAACCGAATTACAAGCGGTTCTGCTCTTCTGTTCTTGTGGGCTGATTGCTGCTCTTGACTTTCTGGTTTCCAAAATGATACCGCAGCGTTAGATTCACCTTTCTAGTATCGCGGTAATCTTTATAAAAGTTGTTTTGGTCACCATATTTGGATGATATCGTCATTTTTTCTGTTTTGAAAATGTCCATAAATGAGAGATTCACTTCAAATTTCTTTTTAAAGAATTTTCGATTTGTCATCACATAGGTACTTGAATACCCTGTAATATGAAATGGCCCCTGTATCGTGGGTGATGTAAATGTATTAACCAGTTCAAGGTTCCAACCGGCATCCTTATTCAGCACATAGTTGGTGCTTACGTTTCCGTTGCCGATATACACATCATTCTTGTGCAATACGTCATCAGTACCCATAAAGTAATTCTGGTTATACATCCCCTCTAGCTGCAGATTCAATCCCCAGCGCCCGGTCAGCTGAAAACTCTTTCCTAAGTCTATCCCTGCCCCTTGTCCTTTCTTGATATTGGTATATTGGAAAATAAGTTGGTGATTGTTGTTATCTTGGCGGGAAATTTCCATATTCGGCCACTTCTCAAATCGGTAGAATAAATCGATATTCCAGTTGTTTTTTGTCCAGGTCAGATTCAGGTTATGAACGATCGTCGCCCTTAAACGTGGATCTCCCTGAAAATAGGAAAAGCGATTATAGTAGGACTTAGCCGGATTAAGCCAGGAGTATGCTGGGCGACTAATACGCTTTCCATAGGAAAAACCAAACTGCTGATCGTCAGTCAAGGCATATTGCATGTAAAATGTCGGAAAGAGCACAAAATAATCACGCTTATTGATATCAGCTGGTTCGGATACAATACCTTCCAAATCGGTATATTCTCCCCTTAGACCTGCTTTCCAGCTCCATTTTTTCCAGGCATAGTCCAATGAGCCATACAAAGCCACATTACGTTCTTTGTAATCAAACACACTACTCTTATCAGGCCTTTGCTCGAGCTCTCCTGATTCATCATCAAAGAAAGCAAGGGTACTCGTCGTTTTCACATCGCTAAATTTTCCACCAAACTCCAGCCCCAGCTTCTTTATTTTTCCGGTGAAATCTATCTGGGAAGAAAAAAGCCGATTTTTATTTCCATTATTACTGATAAATCGGGTATATGTGGGTTCCTCCCCCTTAAATCGCAGTGCCGTCAGCACGTCTTGATCATTTGTCGAATGATTGTCAGTGAAGTAGGATGACCAATTTATGCTCCACCTGGAATTAAGCTTCTTTGTTACCTGAAGGTAGAGGTTATTCGTTTTTGTCGATCGTTGATGATCATTGGTGGTAAAATAACTGGACTCCTGTACATGATTTTTATCGTATATAACGGTTGGCACTTCATAAATCCCATAGGTTTTCGGTCCATAATATCCATTTAGTCCAGCATTAACCGTCCAGGTTGTATCGGGTGTATAGTCTATCGAAAACACATAGCTGTTCTGACTGTTATTGGTATCAAATCGATCCATGACACCTTCCCATGAGGTTTGCTCATTTGGATAATAAACATAATTCGTTTCATAGCGTGCGTAAGTCCCTCGTCCGAAATTATACGTACCTCGAAGATTGAATTTTTCATTTTTATAATACTGGGTTAGTCCAAACAGTTGCTTCCAGGTACTGCTTTTTTCGGCCAATGCAACCACCGTGCCTCTATAGCCATATAGGTTGGATTTGGAAAGTTTAATATTGATAATCGTACTTCCCTCAGCTTCATATTTTGCAGGTGGATTGGTAATAACCTCTATCGATTGCACGTCGCTACCTGCTGTATTCTCCAGATAGGTTTTCAGTTCGTCCCCCGTGAGCATCACTTTTCGGTCATTAATGAGGACAACAATATTTTTGTTTCCACGGACCATTAAATCCGCACCATTCACCATCACCAATGGCGTACGCTTCAAAATGTCCCAGCTGTTGAGCGCTGAAAGATTTGAATTCTGAACGTTAAATTCCAAGCGGTCCAACTTGCGGATCAATCTAGGAGCGCGACCGACGACTTGTGCTTCTTCGAGTACCTTTGCTTCGGGAAGAAGTTCAAGCAAGAAAGGGCGTGAAATGGTATCGCTGTGAAAAAAAAGTTCCTGAGATTTGAAGTTTAGATAGGTTGTTCGTAGATAGTAGCCACTAGGATGATCCAGCATAAGTATAAATTTTCCAAAATGGTCCGTCTTTACTTCCCGGATCTCCTGATAGTTGCTATCCAATAGCATAACGGTCGCTCCCGCCAGCACAATTTTGTTTGCATCCTGTACTTGCCCCCCGATTTGTTTGGTCTGTGCCGAAAGCAACAAGGGGAAAGCCAGAAAAAATAGGATCAATTTCATGTACAAATAATTAGTCTTTTAATTCTAGTATAGCTTATCCGCATTATTCTATTTGACAATCGCGGCCATTTCATACTGATATGCTATGCTTCAAAAGTGTCTATAGTGACGGCAAATAATGGTTAATAAAAGGTTAATACTGGGTTAAGGTACATTATCTTAGCCCTCAGCAGTTATATTTGTGTATGGAATTGAAACCCAAAAGTTATATCGTCCTATTCACGTTATTTTTTGCCGTACTTATTGGCATACAGGGGTATCAATTGTACAATACCTATCAGCTCAAACAGCGTGATATTTTTGCCACTGTAAAAAGTAAGCTAAGTAAGCTTCATGACAATGACAAGCTTTTTGATGATGATTTAATGAGCAAAGACATTGCTAGAGATTACTACATCAAATTGGTTAAACATGAGATAACGGCCGAAAAATTAAAGGAGTTATACCATGCAAACGCCCATAAAACATCCCAGAGGCTAACGCAATATGTCGACAGTCTATTTCAGCCACTTGGAATGGATGTCATTCTGAAAAAAGAAATTTTGGGCATCTATTTCAAGAGCTTAGAAAAACAGATCGCAGCGGGTCCCATTACCATCTACACAACGTCTGGAGCTTTTCGGCGGCCCGTTGAACTTTCCTCAAGCGAGTGGATAACAGAAAAAACAGAAACACAGAAAATCGAAAACAGCATCCAGAGCAAAGAGGTCTTATATACCTTTCTTGTACATAGGAAGACATCCTTTGAGGTGACGAATCTCAACTGGATATTGTTCAAAGAACTTACTTCGCTCCTATTGAGCACCTTATTTATTCTAGCCGCTTTTCTTTGGCTTTTTTATAGAACCATTCAGAATCTCCGAAAACAGCAGAAACAGATCACCGTACTGCACGATGTCGTCGACAATATTTCACATGAACTCAAAACACCTATTGCAACCCTGAAAATTGCTGCTAAAACACTTCGGAAATCAACAGGCGAAAGCATTATAACCGTCATTGAACGACAAGTAAATCGCTTGGAACAAACCCTTGATCCACTTAACGAAAATCTTCAAACTATTGATCAGCCTCCTGTTAAAAGCACAGAACTACAAGCTATTTTCGACGATTTTCAACTGACCAACTGCGCTATTGCATTCCAATTAAGTCTCTTGCCTGACGGCAAACTATGCCTGAGCCCAAATGATGCGACAACACTATTTCAGAACCTGATGAACAATGCCGTAAAATATGGTGCAACTTGGATTAATATCTCTTTTGAGGATCAGAAAGGCAAACTCTCGGTTTATATACAGGATAACGGTTACGGCATGGAGGAGTCCGAGCTACCCTATATTTTCGACAAGTTTTACCGCATCCAAAAAGACAATATTCACGACACCAAAGGCCTGGGAATAGGTCTTTTCCTTGTAAAAAAAATCGTCGATCGTTATCACGGACAGCTTACTGTAACCAGCGAACCCAATGTCGGGACTACGTTTAAAATCCAGCTACCGCATGCGCTTGTCCCATCATCGGAAATATGACCAAAAACAAGGATAAGCTGTGAAAAGACAATAGACGGCCATAGACTAAAGTATTTATATTAACTCAACTACTGAAAACAAAAATGAATAAAATATTACTCGTTGAAGACGATCCCGATTTTGGTTTTATGCTTAAGCAATACCTTGAGCTATCCACATTTGCCATAGACTGGATAGCACAGCCCAATGATCTTACGGAAAATTTCCAGCAGCTAGCCGATTACGATCTGGTTATACTGGATGTTATGCTTCCTCAAATCAGTGGTTTTAGCCTCGCCAAAGAAATCAATGCACTATACCCTACTTTACCCTTTATCTTTTTAACAGCCAAAGAGCAAAAAATAGATAAGCTCACGGGACTAAAAATCGGTGCCGATGATTATGTCACTAAACCTTGTGATCCCGAGGAACTATTGCTTCGCATACAAAATATATTAAAGCGGAATCAGAAAAATAGTACTCCAAAATCGATCGCCATCGGGAGCTATCTATTCCATCCTGAACAATTATTATTAAGCCATGCTTCGAAACAATATAAGCTCACTGAACGTGAAGCCCAACTTCTCCTCTTTCTATGGCAACACAATGATCAGCTTGTCACGCGTGAAGAAATCCTTGAAAAAGTATGGGGAAATGCAGATTTCTTCACAGGAAGGAGCATGGATGTCTTTATTACCCGGATCCGCAAATATTTAAGCCTGGATCCTAATCTGAGCATCAGTTCGAATAGAGGTGTCGGATTTACGATTCAATTTTAAGAGTTATCCAGCAATCTCTTCCTTCCGTTTGTTCCATAATTTCTCTGCCCAACGGCCGACAAACCAAAAGGACACGGCCAAAATTAAAAAGAACACTGCTCTATTGATATTATCCCAGAGATACTCGACATAGCGGGTATAGATATTGAGCACTAAAAATACAAAGCCTACTTCTCTGCTGACGTTATCTTTCGCTTTTAAGCCGTAGACAACCAGGAATACCGACACGGCAGTGGATAAAATACCCCAGTAGAACATATGGTATTGACGTACAGTCGTCCATTCATAGAAATCAGCATAATTTCCAAAAATAGAAAGGGTCCACAAGGAGACCATCAGGTAGATCAACCCTACAATATAACTGATAGGCTGAAAGATTTGCAGGCGTTCGAACCGCGGTTGAACCCAAACGGCCAAAGCGGTGAGCAGCGCTCCGAAGATGGTAAAACGAAGTGGGTAATTCATTCCCCAAAACTTAAAGCCCCAATTGCTATGGTAGGCGGTCTCGGTCGCAAACCATACGCCCAAGGCCAAAAGCATAAACGTCCAAATCAGCTTACTCTCGAGCTTGACGGCAAGAAAGCCATAAATCGCCACGGAGAGTAAAAATAACAGCGAATAGTGCATCGTATCTTTGTCCAATACTTTACCCATAAACCCGATACAGGCCGCAGTTCCGAAAACTCCAATCAGCATCATGGTTTCCGTGGATAGATTTTTATAAGGATAGCGTTTCTTATACCGAAAACCCAGCGTATAGAATAATACAGCCACGGCAGCGAAAAAGAAGCAAAATAGGATATTAGGTGCTTCGTAGAGTGTATCCACAAAGGCCAAGAATGATGCATCTGTAAACAACGAAAAGACAGCGAAGACCAGAGATGCCAAGGCAATCCAAAAGGCATATCTAGCCAGTTGTCCCCAATCAAAACTTTTCACGTCTAAACTATCCATCAGCTCGTTCGCTTTTTGCTCATCTAATAAGTTCTCTTTCTTCCAAAATTGGACAATATCGTCGATCGATTGTTTCTCTTGTTTGCTGACGTCGTATTTTCGCATAAATTTAGATTTACTGTGCAAGGTACATTATTTTTTTAAATCACTTGTATATCACATTTTGTTCCAAAAGTCAGAAATGCTCGCATAATTCCTTTAAAATCTGTAATTTTGCATGTTTTGCATTTAATCCCTCACACGGGACCTTAAGGAGTTTTCATGGCAGTAAAAAGAAGCCCAGATTTGGGCGAACAAAGTGAAGTTCAGGTATTTGGAGCGCGTGCGCATAATCTAAAAAATATAGATGTTTCTTTTCCGAGAAATGAATTGGTTGTTATCACAGGTTTAAGTGGCAGCGGAAAGTCTTCCTTGGCTTTTGACACCATTTATGCCGAAGGACAACGTCGGTATATGGAGACATTCAGTGCCTACAGCCGTCAGTTTTTGGGAGGCATGGAACGTCCGGATGTGGACAAGATATCGGGCTTAAGTCCAGTGATCTCCATTGAACAGAAAACCACCAGCAAAAACCCGAGGTCCACTGTTGGAACCATTACTGAGGTGTATGACTTTATGCGTCTACTATTTGCCCGAGCAGGAGAAGCTTTCTCCTATGTGACTGGGAAGAAAATGGAGCGTATGTCGGACGATCAGGTTATCGAACGGATTTTGACTGAGTTTGAAGGACAGGCACTGAACATCCTGGCACCAGTGGTTAAAGGGCGTAAAGGCCACTACCGGGAGTTGTTTGAACAAATCCGTAAGCAAGGTTATGTGAAGGTACGTGTGGATGGAGAAATATTGGACCTTGTTCCAAAAATGCAGGTCGACCGCTACAAAATACACGATATTGAAATCGTCGTAGATCGTCTGAAAGTAGAGCGTGAAGATAAAAAGCGCTTACAAACTTCCGTGATGCAGGCGATGAAAACAGCGAAAGGTATCATCAAGGTCTCCACGAAAGATAATCAGGAGCAATTCTATAGCCGTTATCTCATGGATGCCGAATCGGGGATCTCTTATGATGAGCCACAGCCAAATACCTTCTCATTCAATTCCCCATACGGTGCGTGTCCGACATGTGATGGTTTGGGCTATATTTTTGAAATTGATAAGAATGCCGTTATCCCGGATAAAAAACTAAGTATTCAAAAAGGTGGTTTGGCCCCTTTGGGACCTACCCGGGAAAATTGGACTTCGGAAGTATTGAAAGCTGTCGCAAAAAAATTAGATTTTACCATTACAACACCGCTTGAAAAACTAACTGAAGAACAGATTGACCAGCTTTTATTTGGCAATAAGGAAGAGCCTATCGTTGTCACGGTATCTTATGGAAGTTATGGCACACGTGAATATCGTGTTGAATTTGAAGGAATCTTTAAGATGCTGGAAGAGTTTTCGGGAAAATCATCGGATGAGGCACCTTCTTTAGATGACTTCAGAACGAAAGTGACCTGTCCAACCTGTGCGGGAGCTCGTCTGAAAAAAGAATCTTTACATTTTAAAATTGCGGATAAAAACATCCATGAGCTCTCAACGATGGACATTACATCCATCAAAGAATGGTTTGATCAGGTAGAAAGCAAACTTGATGAACGCCAGCTCATTATTGCAACGGAGATATTAAAGGAAATCCGCGCACGTTTAGGCTTCCTGCTGGATGTCGGCCTAAATTACTTGACCTTGGACCGTACAGCTAAAACACTTTCGGGTGGTGAAGCACAGCGGATCCGTTTGGCCACACAGATTGGTTCCCAACTGGTGAATGTACTTTATATTCTGGATGAACCGAGTATTGGGCTCCATCAGCGGGATAACGAACGTTTGATCAATGCGCTTAAAAACCTACGCGATATTGGCAATTCGGTCCTTGTTGTGGAACATGACAAAGACATGATCCTACATGCCGACCATGTTATCGACATGGGACCTGCTGCAGGCGTTCATGGTGGGACTGTGGTTGCCGAAGGTACACCAACAGAAATCCTAAAATCGAACTCTTTAACAGCAGCTTACCTCAACGGGACAAAAGAGGTTAAGATTCCCGAGAAACGCCGTGAGGGCAATGGAAAAACATTGTCATTACATGGAGCAACCGGACATAACTTAAAAAATCTGTCTGTCTCTTTTCCATTAGGAAAACTCATTGTTGTATCGGGTGTTTCAGGTTCGGGTAAATCAAGCCTAATCACAGGTACTTTATACCCGATTTTGAATAAACATTTTTTCAGAGCCAAAGCAATTCCACTTCCTTTCAAAAAAATTGAAGGGTTAGAACATATTGACAAAGTCATCGAGATCGACCAAAGTCCTATCGGCCGTACACCACGGTCCAACCCTTCGACCTATACCGGTGTATTTTCGGATATCAGAACCTTGTTTGTTCAACTTCCAGAAGCTAAGATCAGAGGCTATAAACCAGGAAGATTTTCCTTTAACGTCAAAGGTGGTCGTTGTGAAACCTGTCAGGGAGCCGGGCTGAAAGTCATCGAAATGAATTTCCTTCCCGATGTACAGGTTCCTTGTGAAACATGTCACGGAAAACGCTACAACCGAGAAACTTTAGAGGTACGCTACAAAGGAAAATCCATTTCCGATGTACTTGATATGAGCATCAACGATGCTGTGGATTTCTTCGAAAATGTACCGAGTATTTACCGAAAGATCAAAACACTGCAGGATGTAGGTTTGGGTTATATCACCTTAGGACAGTCCTCGACAACCTTATCCGGAGGTGAGGCACAACGGGTAAAATTGGCTACTGAACTTTCTAAAAAAGACACTGGAAATACATTCTATATCCTTGATGAACCGACAACAGGTCTTCACTTTGAAGATGTCAATGTCCTTATGGGCGTTATCAATCGTCTGGTCGAGCGCGGGAATACCATTTTGATTATTGAGCATAACCTTGATGTCGTTAAATCGGCCGATTGGGTCATTGATATCGGTCCCGAAGGTGGCAAAGACGGCGGGCAGGTTCTATTTGAAGGAACACCTGAAAACTTAATTAAAAATAATAAAAGCGAAACAGCACGTTTCTTAAAATTGGAAATGTAATGCCTTTGAAACGGCAGCCGCGAAGTATTATATTTCGTGACTGCTGTTTGCTCGGGATGGCTCGGTTATTGCGCAGGAATGTTTTCCAACTCCTTGAGCTTTGTCTTACATGGGGCAATAGATATCGCACACTGACTTTGACGGCCGAGGAATAGGGCGCAACTATTTATCAATGCCATCCATTTTCATTTGTATAAATGAACGCATTACACGCTTTTGTTTTTAAAGAACATGTGGAATGTCCGATTGATTTTCGTCAGTGTTTATACGCTGCAAACATGGATATTTCTTAACTTTGTATTATATGTCGGATATTATTCAATTACTTCCAGATAATGTTGCTAATCAGATTGCGGCGGGAGAAGTGGTGCAGCGACCAGCGTCTGCCATTAAAGAATTGATTGAGAATGCTATTGATGCTGGAGCTGACAAAATAAAACTTATTGTTAAAGATGCAGGCAAGTCATTGATCCAGGTCATTGACAATGGCTGTGGCATGAGCGTAACTGATGCTCGTCTTTGTTTTGAACGTCACGCAACATCGAAAATTCGTAAGGCTGAAGACTTATTCGCTATCCGTACGATGGGTTTCCGTGGTGAAGCAATGGCATCCATTGCTGCGATTGCACAGGTAGAGCTCAAAACACGCCGCATTGAAGATGAACTGGGTACAGTTGTTGAGATAGAGGGATCAAAAGTTGTCAACCAATACCCGGAAGCTGTTGCTGCCGGGACAAATATTTTAGTTAAAAATCTTTTTTACAATATTCCTGCACGGAGAAACTTCCTAAAGAGCAACTCGGTAGAAATGCGTCATATCATTGATGAATTTCAACGTATTGCTTTATCAAATCCACAGATTTTCCTAACCTTACATAGCGACGGAAATGAGATCTACCATTTGCCGGCTGAGACGCTGAAACAACGTATTGTCCATATTTTTGGCAACAATTACAATCAGCGACTTGTCCCGGTGGAAGAAGATACGTCCATCATCAAGGTAGAAGGTTTTGTTGGGAAACCTGAATTTGCAAAAAAAACACGTGGTGAACAGTTTTTCTTTGTCAACAAACGCTTTGTACGTGATCCATACCTGCACCATGCAGTCATGAATGCTTATGAAGATATTTTACAGGCCGAAACATTCCCTTTCTATGTCTTATTTATCGACATAGATCCTGCACGCATCGATATCAACGTACACCCTACCAAGACCGAAATTAAGTATGAAGACGATAAGGCTATTTACGCCATTATCCGTTCAGCCGTAAAAAGATCGTTGGGACGGTACAATATCATGCCATCTTTGGATTTTGAACAGGAAACAAGCTTCACCAATCTTATTACAAAAAAGGCATTGGATGAAATTATCGTTCCAACGGTAACTTTTAATCCAGACTTCAATCCATTTGATACAGACAAATCGAAATCCAATTCGAGCTACACCCGTTCAGAAAGCTACGCTGAAGGACTTAACAAGAAAACAGGTGGCATACCTAGCAATTGGGATTCCCTGTACCAAATCGTCGAAGAGGAGGAATCTGTTCAGCTGCCATTGCATGCGGAGCCGGAATTGCATACGGATAGCTCACAGGTCATTCAGGTCGAAGACAAGTCATCCTCAAAGCTCTTTTTTCAGCTCCATAATAAATATATTGTCTCTCAGATTCACTCTGGATTTATTCTAATTGATCAACAGGCTGCACATGAACGTATTCTCTTTGAGCAATTTCTTGCGCAACTGGACCAACATAAAGGGCTGAGTCAGCAAAGTTTGTTTCCACAGACTTTGGACCTAAATGCTGCAGATAATGAATTAATGAAAGACCTTTTGGAGGACATCAATGGCTTAGGCTTTCAAATTCGTGAATTTGGAAAAAATTCCTATATTATTGACGGAATTCCTGCAGACTTAGGGACAGGATTCGACGAAATAAAGATGATTGAGAAAATATTGGAGGATTACAAAAACAATCAATCTGAGTATAAGCTCGCTAAGCGCGAAAATCTTGCAAAAAGCCTTGCCCGTAATGCGGCCATTAAACCTGGTACCGCGTTGGACAATACAGCAATGGCAGAGCTTGTGGACAGACTATTTGCCTGTCACTCACCCAATATCTCCATCTATGGCAACCCTGTGATTGTAACATTTACATTGCAAGAATTAGCGGAAAAATTTGGCAAAAATTAGAAGATAAAATATATGTTTCCACAACTGACACCTGTTATCAAGAATTTATTGATCATCAATATCATATTTTATATTGGATCACAACTTGTACCTGTAGCATATGATTATCTTGCGGTCTATTATCCGGACTCCCCTTATTTTAAAATTTGGCAGGTGATCACGCATATGTTTATGCACGACAAGAACAATATTAGCCATATCTTCTTCAATATGTTTTCCCTGGTCATGTTCGGTCCTATGATTGAGCAGGTCCTTGGTTCAAAACGTTTTTTAAATTTCTACCTGGTTTCGGGAATCGGTGCCTGGTTTCTTTATACAGCTGTAAATGGTATACAACTCTATAATGCGACAGGTTCTTTCGCTCCACTTCACGGCATAAGCGGAAACCAACTTATTCCCATGGCCAATACCGGAAATAATGAAGCACTAACCTACCTCATTCCGATGTTGGGGGCCTCAGGAGCCATTTATGGTGTTCTATTAGCATTTGCCTACCTTTTTCCAAACATACCGCTTCAATTTTTGTTTATTCCTGTACCAGTCAAAGCAAAGTATATGATCGGTGGATTCATTCTCATCGAAATTTATATGAGTTTGTCTAGACCAGGGGATTCTGTGGCTCACCTGGCTCATGTCGGTGGTGCACTATTTGGCTATCTACTGCTTAAACTGTGGAAGATTAGAAAAGGAATTTATTAATATCGTGCGCAATGAATAACATCGGTTTAAAAGATTTTTGGAGACAAACCTATAAAACTGGCTCGCCCGTACCTTTGGTGATCAGTATTCAGGTCTGTTTATTTGTCCTCATTTATTTTTTAGACCTGCTCTTCGAATTAAAAATTGTACCACAAAGCTTTTTGGAACCTACGGTGCGTCTATTAAGTTTACCGAGTAATTTCTCAAGCTTTATTGCACAACCCTGGTCATTGGTTACATCGAATTTCGTTTACGTCAAGCTCTGGACCATACTTTTTGATAGTCTCTGGCTCTATTGGGTCGGTCAGATCTTCTTTACCTTCTTAAACAAACGGCAATTTCTATTTGTCTATATCGCCTCATGGCTGCTCGGCAGCGTGCTCTATATGGGCTTTGGGTCACTTATTCCCATGCCAAGTAACTTACAGCTTATGGGAGGTTCTCCTCCCCTGGCAGCGGTATTAGCCGCGATTGTGACTTTGGTTCCCAAGTACGAATTACGCTTTCTCCTTATTGGTACTGTTAAGCTAAAATTAGTGGCTATTATTTATTTTGGATTGGAATTCCTTACCCTTACGATGACCAATCGACCTGCTGCCATTTCGTATTTTGCAGTTATACTTTTTGGAATGGGATTCACTTATGCGCTAAAATCGGGAATGGACTGGTCTACGATTTTTCAGAAAAAACAACAGAAGCCTGCAAAAATGAAAGTCGTTGTAGGTAACAATATTCCGACAAATCGGAAACATCGTTATGACTTACCCAATCAGGACGAAATCGATGCTATCTTAGATAAAATTTCTGTTTCTGGCTACGACAGTCTAACGAACCATGAAAAAGAAACGCTCTTTAGGGCAAGCAATAGTGGTGACAAGGTTGATGGATAAAAGGACATTTTTAAGAAGAAAACTGGGCTTTATAAGTAAAACAATGTTCCTGGCAAATATGCTTGCGATCGTTGCATTGCTTATGAGCTATTCGGCTACCTTCATTAATCCCAAATCCTTTTGGCCAATTGCATTTATGGGCCTGGGCTACCTTCCAATTCTCCTTATCAATATTGGATTTATCTTTTACTGGCTACTCCGCAAACGAAAAATTGCACTTTATTCACTCGTTACAATCCTCATTGGATGGCCTTTTTTAACTAAGCATTGGAATATTCGCAAAGAGAATGCCCCTGTATCATCGGAGGTACGTACGCTTCGCATCATGACTTTCAATGCTCATCTGTTCAAGAAGGTAAACGATGAGAAAAAGAACTTTAAAGCCGACGTTGTCCGCATTATTGACAGCATCTCTCCTGATGTGATCTGCTTTCAGGAATATATTAGCAAGATTAAGGGAAAACATGTTTTCTCTGAGGAATTCAAAGATAAATTGGGATATGACTATTTTTTCTTTGAACCGAGCTCTAAAAACGATTATGAGGCGTATGGAATGGCTGTTCTTTCGCGTTTCCCGATCTATGATTCAGGAACCATCAGAGACAACGATTACGGAATCAACCGGATTAGTTATGTTGATATCAAAAAACAGGACACCCTGATCCGCATCTACAATATACATCTACGTTCTTTTGCGCTGCAAAATGAAGACAAGGAATTTATCCAAAACCTGTCCAATAATAATGAATCGGATAATTCGAGGACCCGTAAATTGAGCCGCAAACTTAAGAATGCCTTCGAGCTACGCAGCGAACAGGCGCATTCGTTAAAGAAGCACATGAATGAATGTCAATATCCTTATATTGCCGTAGGTGATTTCAACGATACGCCAATGAGCTACTCGGTCAATCTAATTGGAGACAGGCTGTATAATGCATTTAAGGAGAAAGGTAATGGCTGGGGAGTAACCCATCATGCCCTGCTTCCGATCTTTCAGATCGACTATATTTTTGCCAGTCCGAAATTTCAGGTAATGAATTATCAGATTGTCAAACAGAAATTATCGGATCATTACCCCGTGTGGTCTGATCTTAGGCTTAAACCTTAGGCATCTGATAACCCAATGTTTTAAGACCTATTTCAATAAATTTATCCCTTCGGTTTTTGATTTTGTAATATGCTTCACGACCAAAATAATAGCGACCGACCAAGGCCTCGATATCGGATTGAATCAAATCATGTAAGTTTTTTGCTTCTTTGGCGGTGACCGAAATCCGCTTCTGACTGTTGAGATATGAAATAAATAGATCAAATTCTGTTGTCGGTAAGTGGTAACCGCTAATAAAATTCTCGATAGAATATGCGGGCAAATGTTTCGTGAAGCGATCATAAACAAATTCTTCGATCGCATTGGAATGAAATATCTCGCGGTATTTGGCACTGGTTTCGTTGGTGTCAATCGGAATAGTAACATCCGGAAGAATACCACCACCACCAAAAACAAGTTTCCCTTTGCTGGTGGTAAACATTTCTTTTTGGCTGAATTCAGTGTCCATCGTCCATAAATCGAAGCCTGTCATGTATTTCGCAGCATCAAAATTGGCGCGTGTGTATTTTCGCTGAATGCATCTTCCAAGAGGGGTATAGTAGCGAGCTACAGTCAGATTGATTGCAGAGCCATCCGAAAAGTCAAATTGTTCTTGTACTAAGCCTTTACCATAGGACCTGCGGCCGACAATCGTTGCCCGATCCAGATCCTGAAGAGCACCGCTCAAGATTTCGCTTGCTGATGCCGTACTTTCATTGATTAGCACAATGACACGGCCATCACCAAAATCGCCAGCTTTCTCCGAATAGAAATCCTGGCGCAGCTCATTGGCACCCTCGGTATACATCAACAATCTTTTTTCTTTAAAAAATTGCCCCGCCAGATCAATCGCCGTATGGACAAATCCACCACCATTGTTACGCAGATCCAAAATAAGATCCTGCGCCCCACTTTTCCGTAAATCTATGAGCGACTGTCTGAATTCGTCTGCTGTCTTATGCCCAAATCTCCGAATTTTCACATAAGCTGTTTTCGGAGCGATCATATAGGATGCATCTAAGCTGGAAACATTTACCTGATCGCGAATGACTTTTATTGGATTGGCCATTACCACTCCATTACGTTGAATAGCAATCAATACAGCTGTTCCTTTCTTTCCACGGATTAACCTTTCAATTTCGGACTCGGTTACCTTTCTTCCGACAAGATCCTTATTCCCGATCTTTAAAATGCGGTCGCCGATACGCATACCTGCTTTTTCAGCGGGACCAGCAGCAACCATTCCAACAACAAGTAGCGTATCTTTCAGACGGAAATACTCCACACCGATACCATCAAATGTTCCTTCAAGCGTTTCCTGCTTTGCAAGCACTTGATTCGGCCTTAAAAAGGTGGAGAAAGGATCTAAACGGGATACGACATGTTCAATGGCTTCGTCTTGAACGGTATCTATACTGACATTATCAACGTAATTCTCAGCAATTAATTGAATGAGATATTGTAATTTGTCCGAGTTGCCATTCGAGCGTAGACTCGAAAAGGTTGTTTTTTGGTTGCTTCCCTGCTCCTCGGCATAATTTTGCCCCAACAGCAAGCCAAGAAGCAATACTGCAGCATATGTAGCGGCTACAAAAATATTTCGTTTAATACTTTTCTGCATGGGAAATCTTCATGAATTATCGAAGATGAGACAAACTATTCAACAATTAATTACTTCATCAAAAATAGCAAGTTTATTCGGTTAAACGAGCACCTGAACCCATATTTTTACATTAAAAATAAAAAGTTCCCTTCCTTGTTTTCAGGCGGAAACAGCGTCTTCCATGGCTAGAAGTCTTTGTAAAAAATTAAAAAATAACAACAGAACAGCCGATAAGGGCACCGAACATTTAATTTCAACAGATGAAGATGATGTCTTTAATTTAACTTGCAAATGCGCGTAAATTTATCTTAGTTTGAATTGAAAAAGATTCCACTTTATGCACGAAATCGAACCTTATTACAACTGGCGGGACTATTACATTGCCGCTGAAGATGAACAATCCCCATTTTATGGTACAATCTATAGCGAATTCGATTTTGACAAGCAGATCTATAATTTTCTTTTGCACCCACAATGGGACGAATTCGGTTCGCTTACCTTATATCTAAAAATACTATTTGTGGACTATGAAAAACAATACTGTATTATCGAGCTGATTGGTGAATGGAATGATGCGATCTACAATGATATTATGTTGCTCAAGCGAGAAATTATCGATGTATTGATCAGTCAAGGCATCAAGTATTTTATTCTAATCGGGGAGAATGTACTGAATTTTCATGCTTCAGACGACTCTTACTATGAGGAATGGTTTCAGGATATCGATGATGGCTGGATTGCTGGCGTCGGTTTCCGTGAACATGTGATCGAAGAGTTCCAGCAACAGAATATAGATTATTACATTAATTTCGGTGGCGCATTGAATGAGCTACCTTGGCGGGCATTAAAACCGAAACAAGTTTTCCACCATGTGAATGATTCCTTAACAAAACGTCTTGGTTTTTAGATCTGCTTATTGGGTTTTATTCTCAATCCTTATTCTTTAATCCTTGCTCTTTACTGTATTATCCTGTAACTTTGTAATTGATGTATTAGGTGCTTCGCACATATACTTATAATTTTTACGTTTTACTTATACTTACATACTATGTCATTCAGAATTGAAAAAGACACGATGGGTGAAGTTCAAGTCCCTGCAGACAAATACTGGGGTGCACAGACAGAGCGTTCACGCAACAACTTTAAAATCGGACCGGCAGCTTCGATGCCACACGAAATCGTCGCAGGCTTTGCTTATTTGAAAAAAGCAGCTGCTTATGCTAACCACGAGTTGGGGGTATTACCTGTAGAGAAACGTGATGCAATCGCTACCGTATGTGATGAGATCTTAGCGGGCAAATTGGATGACCAATTCCCATTGGTTATCTGGCAAACGGGTTCAGGTACACAATCCAATATGAATGTAAATGAGGTTGTCGCAAACCGTGCACAAGTATTGGCTGGACATAAGATCGGTGAAGGCGAACCTGTGTTAAAAGCAAATGATGATGTAAATAAATCGCAATCATCTAACGATACTTTCCCTACAGGAATGCATATCGCGGCGTATAAAGCTGTTGCAGAAGTTACAATTCCAGGTGTAGAAAAATTGCGTGACACATTAGCTAAAAAAGCTGAAGAGTTTAAAAATGTCGTAAAAATTGGCCGTACACACTTAATGGATGCTACTCCGTTGACTTTAGGTCAAGAGATTTCAGGTTATGTCGCACAATTGAACCATGGTCTGAAAGCTTTAAGAAATACACTTTCGCATTTATCAGAACTTGCATTGGGAGGTACTGCAGTAGGGACAGGATTAAATACTCCAAAGGGGTATGACGTTGTCGTTGCTAAATATATCGCCGAATTTACAGGCCTACCTTTCGTAACCGCTGAAAACAAATTTGAGGCATTGGCAGCTCATGACGCAATCGTTGAAACACACGGTGCATTAAAGCAATTGGCTGTAGCATTAAATAAAATTGCAAACGATATCCGTATGTTGGCTTCTGGCCCACGTTCAGGTATCGGTGAAATCCTGATCCCGGAGAACGAACCAGGATCATCAATTATGCCAGGTAAAGTTAATCCAACGCAATGTGAAGCATTGACAATGGTTGCGGCACAAGTAATGGGTAATGATGTGGCTATTACAATTGGTGGAACGCAAGGTCACTATGAACTAAACGTGTTCAAACCATTGATGGCGGCAAACTTCTTGCAATCTGCTCGCCTATTAGGGGATGCTTGTGTTTCATTTGAAGAGCACTGTGCAGCTGGTATTGAGCCGAACTACAAACGCATCAAAGAATTGGTTGACAACTCATTGATGCTGGTAACCGCTCTAAACACAAAAATTGGTTATTATAAATCGGCAGAAATCGCGCAGACAGCGCATAAAAATGGCACTACGCTTAAAGAAGAAGCAGTGCGTTTAGGTTATGTGACTCCTGAAGATTTCGATGCTTGGGTAAAACCAGAAGATATGGTTGGAAGTTTAAAATAAGCTGTGACTTTTATTTCAATAAAAAATATACGAACAAAAACATACCTATTGGCGCTTGCCATAGGTATGTTTTTCTTTTTTACAGCCTGCAAATTCAATTCGGATATGCAGAGCGAAGGTGCCCCCTTTTTACAGGGAGAATGGGTCCAAGACAGCATTCCTGGACAGCAGCAGATGATGCAATACACCTTGACCGACTTCAAGTTTACCTGTGACTCTGTTTACGCGACCATGCACGTCAACAATAAAGTACAAACCATACCAGATAGCTGTTACAAAAATGGCTCCTGGACAGAACATGCAAAAGGTATTTATGTTTTGCGCGGAGACTCCATCATTGTCGATGGTATCTATACCAAGGAGAATGGCAAACAGAAGATTTCAGGTTGCTATCTTTCCGGTCAGTATATCCCCCGCTTTAAAGTCGTTTATCATACTGCAGATTCGGTGGTACTGGAAAGCAGGTTAGATCAACGTCAGATCATCTTAAGAAAGACTAAAAATATTACTTGTGTCCCTCAAAAAAGGTATCAATAATTTTTAGTACAATCTATTTACTATCTTCGTACCATTATCGTACAACCTCAACCTTAAAATACAATGAACAAAGGAATTATCGCTTTGGCATTTGGCGGACTTGCCATCGGAATGACCGAATTCACGATGATGGGCATCCTGCCTGACATTGCCAAAGATCTTCATATCGAAATCCCTACCGCTGCTCACCTGATTGCACTCTACGCACTGGGTGTCGTTGTAGGTGCCCCAACATTAGTGCTATTTACAGGAAAATATCCTCCGAAGAAGGTATTACTCTTTTTAATGCTGCTCTTTTTTATCTTCAATGGCCTTTTCAGTATTGCACCGGGACAGTTTTTGATTAGTCTCTCCCGTTTTATGGCCGGACTTCCCCATGGAGCATTTTTTGGTGTTGGGTCTGTCGTGGCAGCAAGACTGGCTCCGAAAGGAAAAGAAGCACAGGCTATATCCATTATGTTTACCGGAATGACTATTGCCAATTTGGCTGGAGTACCACTCGGCACCTATTTAGGCCATCATTATTCATGGCGTTTAACGTATGGTATTATCAGTATATTGGGATTAATCACTTTTGCAGCAATTTATGCATGGATGCCAAAAATTGAGGCCGCCAAAGGAAATAATATCTTTAGTCAGTTAAACTTCTTCAACAAAAAAATTGCCTGGTTATTAATGGCTATTATTGCCATAGGCACCGGTGGACTTTTCGCCTGGATCAGCTACATCGCGCCTTTGGTGACCAATGTGTCGGGCATCGCTGCTGATCGTGTCCCCTTGATTATGATCCTGATCGGTGTTGGTATGTTTTTCGGAAATCTTATCGGCGGAAAACTGGCTGATACAATCTCCCCAACCAAAGCGGCAATCGCGAGTTTCTCCGCTATGGCGATATGCCTTGTGATGGTCTACTTTATATCACCACTGGGCTGGACAGCCTATCCTTTAGCCTTTATTACAGGACTGGTGTCCTTCACTATTGGTTCGCCGACACAACTGATGTTGATCCGCGCCTCAAAAGAAGCAGCAACATTGGCCGCAGCAGGTGGTCAGGCAGCCTTTAACCTCGGGAATACCTTAGGTGCATTTTTAGGTGGAATCCCAATAACCTGGGGTTTAGCTTATAATACACCTTCCCTCGTTGGTGTGGGCATGGCGAGCATTGGAGCACTCCTGACTTTGCTATATTTGAAAGTCTACGACAATAAAACTCAATAAAAACAGCATAATCAAATGGCGCGAACAAGTTATATCAGTATACTACGTATTGTTGCGATATTCCTCGTTATCTTGATTCATTCCTCTTCGGGCTACTTAAACAGCAATGAATTTGAATCATTCGACTGGAGTTATGCCAATTGGCTCAATAGCTTCTCGCGCTTTGCGGTACCCCTGTTTGTCGTTATTTCAGGTGCCCTCCTGTTGCAGAAAGACGAAAGTACGGGACAATTTTATCGGAAACGTTTATTGAAAATTGTCCCGCCTTTTCTTTTTTGGAGCATCGTCTATCTTTTCTATTATTTTGTCCGTTATATCGATTTTGACTATATCGGTTTTCCACAAGTTATCAACATTGTGTTAATTCGCTTAAAGTCAGGAACGAATGCGCACCTTTGGTACCTATATATGATACTTGGGCTCTACCTTGCAGTTCCTTTCATACGCAAAATTGTGGGCAACTGCAGTAAGAGAGAGCTTGAGATCTTTTTGGGATTGTGGTTTGCAGCGTTATTTTTTACGAATAAATGGTTCAATAGTTACCTACCTAATTTTGACCTGACCTTTTTCTCGGGTTATGCAGGCTATTTGGTCTTGGGCCATTACTTACGTAATTACCCTATCCCAATGGTAAAATTGTCAAGTTTTACATTTTTTCTGATCTGCTGTTTAATTACAGCATCGGGGACATATTATCTAAGTAGCTCCCGAGGTGAATTTGATCCGACACTTTACAACTATCTTTCCCCCAACATCGCATTGAGTGCAGGCTTTTTATTCGTCTTCGTGCAAGGCCTTAAGCTCCCAGAACAACTCAACGCCTTCTGGGAATTTATCGACATCCACAGCTTTGGCATTTACCTTTGCCATATTTTGCTGCTCAATTATATTCATCCTTTGCTTCCTTTATCCACTTTGTGGAAAATCCCGGCAGCAACGGTGCTCACGTTGTTGGCTAGCGCCCTACTGACCTATTTATTACGAAAAGTTCCATACGGTAAATACATCAGTGGCTAATTCCGTTATCGGAGCTTCGTTTTACAATTTCTCGCCTTCGACCTTATTGTATACATAAAGATGCGCATTGGGGCCTTCAATCGCATGGCCTTCCTGATCTAGCCCAATCAGCTTGTTTTCACCCACCTTCAGTTTCATATTTGTTTCCTTCCCTGTGAGATGAACAACGGATCCGTTGTCGTGCCACATGACTTTACCACTATCTTCGACCTTGGTATTTTTATTAATATATTCACTGACGATGGCAAAGGTATTATCATTTTTTAAGGTGATATTTGTTTTGATACCTTCACAATCAGCACAGGGAATAGTAGCTTCATAGGTACCGGCCCAATCCAACGAATTCTGAGATGTATGGGCAGTATCCACCGCCACAGTCTCATGTGCAGTGGAATCTGCGGTTGTATGCTGACTATCTTTTGAGGTTTGATTACATGCACTTAGCGAAATCATTGCTAAGCAAGAGAACAATACGGTTAATTTCATATCTGTTGTTTTTGATGTACGATACCATATAGCAAGCAATTTCAGCGCCAAGAAAAATCAGGCACGCCTACTGGATTCCAAAGAAAAAAGGCTTCTTGAGGAAGCCTTTCTATCGTAAATAACTGTATTGCGAACAGTTTAAATAATCTATTTGCTACCGCGTGGCGATAGGCTATACAATCCTATTCAGATTAAAATGGTAGATCGTCATCATCTGATGAACCCGCCAAATCTACAGGGGCAGGCATATCTGCGTAACCTGGAGAAGATGGAGCTGGAGCAGCATTACCTAATTTTGTAACACGCCATGCTACTAATGAATTGAAATAAGTTGTTACGCCATCTTTATTAGTCCAAGGACGACCACGAAGATTAAAAGATACTTCTACCTCTTCACCAATTGCAAGGTTATCAAAAATTGACGTTCTGTCTTGTGTTGCCTCAAAACGGATATACTCAACAAATTGTGGGTTTTCGGCATAAGCTACAATCATATCGCGTTTTTTGAATGATTCTGTCACTTGTTGTGTCGCTCCTATCTCGTGTACTTTTCCTCTAATTTCCATAATCAAAAAAATAAATATTAAAGCGTAAAATTAAGCAATTTTTGAGGAAGAGTTTAATTAACTTTGTACAAAATATGATGGAAGTTTTCAACACCCCCAATAAAGTTATTATAACGTGCAATAAGCGCTTATCACCTTATTTGCAACAGGAAGTTAAAGAGTTAGGTTTTGACATTGTCAGGGCATTCCCTACAGGCGTAGAATTAAAGGTCAGTATAAACGATACGATCAAGCTTAATCTGAACCTACGCACAGCCTCTCAGATTTTGTATTCGTTAAAGGAGTTTACAGCCAATAATCCGACGGAGCTCTATGAAGAATTGAGTAAAATTGCCTGGGAAGAACTTATTCAATTTGACGGATATTTCTCTGTCAGCTCTAATGTTGATAATGAGACAATCAGCACGCCTTTATTTGCAAACGTAAAGGTTAAGGATGCAATTGTGGACCGTATAAAGGAAAAAAAAGGTCTGCGCCCTAATTCAGGTCCGGACAATAATAAAGCGGTTGTCCACTTGTACTGGAAAGATGACCGTGCTGAAATTTTTCTCGATACCTCAGGCGAGACACTGGCAAAACATGGTTACCGTAAGATCCCTGGAAAAGCGCCAATGCTGGAAGCTCTTGCAGCCTCAACAATTATTGCTTCCAAATGGGATGGTAATTCACCTTTTGTAAATCCGATGTGTGGATCCGGAACTTTAGCCATTGAGGCGGCACTGATAGCAACAAACAGAAAACCAGGGTTGCTGCGCATGAACTATTCATTTATGCATTTCATCGGTTATGATGAAACAGTTTTCTTCCAGGAGCGCCGACTACTCAAAGATCAGATCAATAAAAAAGCGGCTCCACAAATTATTGCAAGCGATATTTCAGAGGAGGCAATCAACGTCTCAAAGATGAATGCAAGAACTGCTGGTGTGGAGCAATTAATTTCGTTTGAAGTATGCGATTTTGCCGAAACACACGTTCCTAAAGAAGGTGGTGTCATTTTATTCAATCCTGAATACGGTGAACGTCTGGGCACGCACAGCAAGTTAGAGATTACCTATAAGCGTATGGGGGATTTCATGAAACAGGAGTGCAAAGGTTATAGAGGCTATATATTTACCGGAAATCCAGATCTGGCAAAGAAAATCGGGCTACGTGCGTCCCGACGCATAGAATTTTATAATGGTAAATTAGATTGTAGATTATTAGAATACGAATTATACGAGGGTACTCGCGAAAAAACAAAAGTATTGTATGAATAACATTATTGAGCGCACAGTAGCATTTGTGCAAGATCGATTGAAATTTGCAGAAGCAGGCCACGATTGGTCGCATATTCAACGCGTATGGAACAATACGAAGTTAATTTTAGAAGATGAAGAAGCGGATGTTATGGTCTGCGAATTGGCGGCACTGTTACATGACATCGCTGACAGTAAATTCCATGATGGTGATGAAACAATAGGCCCTCGTGTTGCCGGAGAGTTTTTGGCAAGTCTAGAAATTTCACCTGAAATCATTGACCATGTGAAGAAAATCATCTTCAATATGTCTTTCAAAGCAAGTTTGGGGGAAGTGTCATTCCATTCAAAAGAGATGGAAATCGTGCAAGATGCAGATCGTTTGGATGCTATCGGTGCAATAGGCATTGCCCGTGCGTTTAGCTTTGGTGGTAATAAAGGCCGTGAGATGTATAATCCGAACATTCCTGTTCAAGAATATAAGGATAAGGAAGCGTACAAACATTCGGAAGCTCCTACAATCAATCACTTCTACGAAAAGCTATTATTGTTAAAGAATAAGATGAATACAGAGGCTGCAAAAAAAATAGCAGCACATCGTCATGACTATATGCTCAACTTTCTGGATGAGTTTATGGCTGAATGGAATGGTAAAAAATAAATTACACTTAACAATTCCTAAATATAAAAGTGGTACTTTAGATCTTGTACATCGAGATAAAAAGTACCACTTTTTTTGTTCCATGTAAAATCAGCTTTTAAACAAATTTGTAAGAAACGATCCTGTCACCAAGGTCGATTTTTACTGCTAGTATCGTAATCGGTATTATAAATACGTAGAATAGGAATAAATCACCGAGTGAAACGTGCACATTATGCCGTTGAAAACAAACACTCATACATAATTATAGCATGAAAAAACATATTTTTAGCTGTCTGACACTGGCTATGGTAATCTCATCCTCCGCATTATTCGCACAAACGAAAGCCATTGCACATCGTGGCGTATGGAAAAACAGCCATCTTCCGCAAAATTCCATTGCTTCCTTAACAGCGGCCCACGAACTCAAGCTCTTCGGATCCGAGTTTGATGTACATTTGACCAAAGACAATATTCTTGTGGTCAACCATGACAATGATTTCTATGGCATTGATATCGCAACGGCAACCTACAAAGAGCTCTTAGAAAAGAAACATCCTAACGGTGAATCCATTCCCACGTTGGAAGAATATATTAATGTTGGAAAAAAATTAAAGGGTTTACGCCTTATCCTTGAGTTGAAAATCAATAAACTTGGGGTCGAGCGTACGCTTGAAGCGACCACAAAAACGGTTGAAATGGTCAAAAGCTTAAAAGCTGAGAAAATTACGGATTACATTTCCTTCAGCTTTGAAGCTTGTC
The DNA here is from genome assembly GCF_002421245.1 of Sphingobacterium sp. UBA5639. Lineage (NCBI taxonomy): Bacteria > Pseudomonadati > Bacteroidota > Sphingobacteriia > Sphingobacteriales > Sphingobacteriaceae > Sphingobacterium > Sphingobacterium sp. UBA5639. Next base: position 268,352 of record NZ_DIJR01000029.1, on the reverse strand, counting down.
AAAAGATCCACGAATTGGCTCCTAAGGCTAATATCCAATATCTTACAGGAGATAAATCTCCTTCAGATGTAAAAGCTGCTGGGATTAATGGGGTGGATTATCACTTTTCCGTCTTTAAAAAGAATGCGACATGGCTGAAAGATGCGCATCAACTTGGTATGAAAGTGAATGCATGGACCGTAAACACAGAAGAAGAAATGACAAATCTAATCGATCAGAAAATTGATTTTATTACCACTGATGAACCTGAGTTGTTGCTCCGCATATTAAAGAAATAAGGACAAACCGAGTGAACAAAGGACATTTATAGCGATGAAACTAAACACTCGTGTCGCCCGAGGCAGCATGATTGCCTTTATATAAAGAATAAATGATGAACAAATAACCGAGTGAAACGAGTTCATTTAAACACATGAAGATCACTCATAAATAGCATAAATAATTCAAATAAATGAAAAAAAGTCTTTTTCTCGTTATAGCACTGTGTTTATCTTTCCTATCGTATGGGCAGGAATTTATTGCAGGCAGTTATAATATACGCCAAAGAAATACCGTCGATGTCGATAACATGTGGAACGACCGGAAAGTCCCGCTTACCAATCTGATCAAATACCATGGTTTTGATATCTTTGGTATCCAAGAAGGTTTTTTTGATCAGGTTCAAGATCTCAAAAAGCTCCTTCCTGGATTTGATTACGTGGGTGTAGGTCGCGGCGATGGTGCACAAGAGGGCGAGCACTCGGCGATTTATTACAATACAAATCGCTTTAAAGCGATAAAGAGTGGAACTTTCTGGCTTTCAGCCTCAGATACCGAACACCCGAATAAAGGCTGGGATGCAGCACTACCGCGAATCTGTACCTGGGGTATCTTTGAAGACAAGGCCAACAAAAAACGCTTTATCTTTATGAATACACATTTTGACCATATCGGTCGTACTGCACGTACCGAAAGTGCAATATTGATTCTGACAAAAGCAAAAGAGTTTGCCAAAGATCTACCGCTCATTTTAACCGGAGACTTCAATGTGGATGAACAAGATGAGGCTTATTTTACACTTGCCAATAGCAAAGTAGTTACCGACGTACATGAATTGGCTCCTTTCAAATATGAACCGAATTCTTCCTTCAACGGATGGGGCAAAAGCATCAGACCAACAGGCCGCATAGACCATATCTTTATCACCAAACCTTTCCAGGTAAAAAAATATGGTATCCTGACCGACACCTACATGAATAAATTTCCGTCGGATCACTTTCCAGTAGCAACGACACTCTCCTGGAAATAATGTCTTGTTAATAACAACAACCCTATAACACAAACAGCAGGTTCGCTTAGGATCTGCTGTTTTATTTTGTGGGACAGCTTTTATTTACACCGCATCAGGAATAGGGACTCAGCACGCTGTAGCGTATCTGCTACGATTCCCGACAATAGCTATGTTTCCTGGCAATTGGTTTTAACTTTCACATAAATTAACAGTCGATATGTTTAATTTTGACAGCAAAATAAAAACATGATGAAATTTCCACTATTATATTGTACACTATTTGTCTCCGGATTACTTTATTCCAATGCAAGCGAAGCACAGATTTTTAAGAAAATCAGTGAGACATTGGCAAAAGCAAATCAGGGCCAGACCGACAGTACCAAAACAACGACAACAACAAATACGACCGCAATAGCATCAAAATCGAATACCTTGGCATCTTTGTCCAATAAGGATGCATCGTTGGGAATCAAACAGGCTTTAAGCAACGGCTTAAATCTGAGTATCGAATCTCTAGCCAAGAAGGATGGTTTTTTGGGAGATGCAGCAGTAAAGATTTTGATGCCTGCCGAAGCACAGAAAGTAGAAAAAACGCTTCGTGCTGTTGGGATGGGGAAATTGTGCGATCAGTTTATACAGAGCATGAACAGAGCTGCGGAGGGAGCCGTTAAAGAGGCTGCCCCAGTATTTGTCAATGCACTTTCGAAGATGACGATTACAGATGCAACCAACATTCTTTTAGGTAGCAAAGAAGACGCCGCGACAACGTTTTTTAAAACAAATACATCGACCGAATTAACAAACAAGATTAGTCCTGTTATCAAATCTGCCATGGGTACAAACAATGTGGACCAGTACTGGACCCAATTGACAACAGCTTACAACAACCTTCCTTTAGGCAATAAAGTGGAGACAAATCTTACGGCATATGTTACGCAGAAAGCAATAGATGGTCTATTTATCAAAGTTGCCGACCAGGAGTCAAAAATTAGACACAACATAGGCGGCAGTAGAAATACCAATATCCTGCAGAAGGTATTTGGTTACGCTGATCAAAAGAAATAGAACACGATCTACATGTAAAAAAAGGACCTGTCAACAATTTGATAGGTCCTTTTTTTATCTGAAATTGTCTGGTCTTATTGGCCAGGAAGAACCTTCAGTTTGCTTTCATTGCTGTTGGTGTTTGCGAAGTCATGAAGGTTTTAATTGATGCAGGACCCTCATGATTTCTTTTTTCCTATCCATGGATAAACCAAACAGCTCAAAAGATCTCCAGCACAATGCTATCTAGCGATACATTTTCTTTAGCGGTACATTCTCTTTAGCGAAAATTAGGATTCTATCCGCTCCGATCCCTTTCTGTTATTGCCCATTTGTTACAATAGCGTCAAACGCATGTATGAAGGGTAAATTGTTTGTAAATGCAACCAAATTAAATTGCAAATAAAAAGCAATTTATCTAAGTTTGACCACCCTTATCACATTAGGGCTATTAAAAAATGAGCACATTTGAGATCAACAACATAAGTGATTTTTCGGTATCCGAAAGATTTCAACGCTATGTACAGATTGACACACAATCTGATGCAAATTCACCAACATGTCCTTCTACAGAAAAGCAAAAGAACCTAGGAAAGTTACTTGTAACGGAGTTGCTGGCATTGGGTATTTCAGACGCGGCAATGGATGAAAATGGATATATTTACGCAACTATTCCATCCAATACCACAAAGCAAGTTCCCGTTATCTGTTTCTGTTCTCATATGGATACATCTCCGGACTCTTCTGGAAAAGATGTAAAACCACTGGTTCATGCTAACTATCAGGGCCAGGATCTTGTGCTTCCTGATGACAATAGTATTATCATCAAATATGCCGAACATCCCGATCTAGCCAATCAAATTGGCCATGATATCATTACAGCGAGTGGCACTACTTTACTCGGTGCAGATGACAAAGCAGGTGTGGCCGAAATCATGGATGCTGCCCGTTTATTAATGAAACATCCTGAAATCAAACATGGTGATATCAAAATTCTTTTTACGCCAGATGAGGAGATTGGCAGAGGGGTTGATAAAGCAGATTTAAAACGTTTAGCAGCAGATTTCGCTTATACCATGGATGGTGAAAGAGCCGGAACCATCGAAGATGAAACATTTTCCGCAGATGGAGCTACATTAACTATTCATGGCGTATCGGTGCATCCAGGTTTTGCTAAAGGGAAGATGCAAAGCGCCATCAAAATCGCCAGTGCAATAATTGAGGCGCTACCGAAAGATAGGCTTTCACCTGAAAGCACCAACAAAAAAGACGGTTTCGTACATCCTGTTCATATCAGTGGATCTGTGGAAAAAGCAGAAATTCAATTTATCGTACGTGATCACGTTACGGCCAATCTCAAGAAACATGAAGATGAACTGGAAGGTATAGCAAAATCAATCGTGGAGCAATATCCAAACTGTACTTATACTTTTGTTGTAAAAGAACAATATCGTAATATGAAAGAAGTGCTGGATCAGCATCCTGAAATTATGGAAATCGGGATGGAAGCCATCAATCGAGCAGGAATGGTAGCCGAAAGAAGAAGTATCCGTGGTGGAACAGATGGCTCCCGTCTTTCGTTTATGGGGCTGCCTTGTCCAAATATTTTTGCCGGAGGGCATGCTTTCCATGGAAAACAAGAGTGGGTAGCTGTACAAGATATGGAAAAAGCCGTCAAAACAATTTTGCATGTTGTATCTTTATGGGAAGAAAAAGCATAAAGGAAAAATAAATTATAATGAAAAACGACGTATTAAAGGCAATACACTACAGAAGATCAGTATTTCAAGCTTCCTTTACTGAAGAAGAAGTCAGTAAAGAAGATATCTTGAGTATCTTGGAAGCGGCCAATGCTGCTCCAACACATAAAAGGACACAACCTTGGCGTTTTGTCATCTTCCGCAAAGAGGGATTGGAACGTTTGGGCACGGAGTTATCACGTATTTACAAATCGGTAACACCAGCAGAGAAGTACACTGAGGCAACAGAAATAACAATGGGCAAAAAAGCAACACAGTCAAACGTTGCGATCGCTATTGTTGTCAATTATACAGGTGAAGTTCCCGAATGGGAAGAATTGGCCTGTACAGCTGCAGCAGTTGAAAACATGTGGTTAGCTGCACACTCGCTAAACATTGGTGGATACTGGGCGACTCCCGGTTTAATCAATCATTTGGGTGGTTTCTTAAATCTCGAAGAAAATCAAAAATGTATTGGTCTATTCTACTTAGGACACCATCAATCTGAGGCGCGCGAACCTATCCGCACACCAATTGCAGATAAAATTCGTTGGGAAGAATAAATCTTCTCAACTTTATAATAAACAGCGAGCGGCTTAGAGGTATCTGAGCCGCTCGCTGTTTATAGGTTAATTAATTATGCATGACGGACCATCAAAACCCATTTTTATTAAATATTTCATAATGAGATCTTAACCATTTAACAATCTTGCAGAGATAATTTCGCAACATACTTGTGACAGACGCTAATCAACTAAAAAGTGAAATTATTATGCAAAGAAACATCGTTTGGTTAATGGTATTAACCATTATTACATTTCTCCAAATTCCAACCAACAGTTGGGCTCAGGGTACCGAAGCGACGATTACAGGTCGGATCATAGACAACAATGGGCCTGTAAAAGGAACATCTGTATCGGTAAGGAATGAATCAACAGGATTTAAACAAACGACACTGACCAACCAAAATGGTGTCTATACCTTTCAGCAATTACCTTTGGGTTCGCCATACAGCATCACAATCAACCACGTTGGCTATGCAGAACAAAAAAAGACCGACTATAAATTGAGCTATGGTGACGAACTCAATGTGGATTTCACCTTATCGTCAGCTGAAAATAAATTGGATGAAGTTATCGTTCAAGGCATTGCGGCTGACCTAAAAAATAAGATCAAGACATTGGGTGCATCTACCGCCATTACGGCCAATGACCTCAAAAAAATGCCTGTAAATGGACGTAATTTTTCCTCTCTGATTGATTTATCGCCTGTCAGCAGTGGTACAAATCTAGCTGGACAGCGCGCTTCATCGACCAATTTTACGGTAGACGGAATGAATTCACGCAGTACAGTGGCCGGTGGAAATAGCGGCGGAGCTTATTCAATCTCTATGGAAGCCATTCGAGAGTTCAAAGTAGTGACCAATGATTACGATGTCACATTCGGTCGCAGCGGAGGGGGCAGCATTACCACCGTAACCAAATCCGGTACAAATACGTTAACTGGAAGTGCATTTACTTTTGCCCGGGCAGGTTGGCTTTCGAGTAAGTACAACCTCAATGGAACAGCCCGAAAACAAAAATTCTCCACCTATCAATATGGATTCTCACTTGGAGGTCCAATCATAAAAGACAAAGCTCACTTCTTTGTAACTTGGGACCGTCAGATGGACACCCGCCCTCTTCAGATCGCAGACATTCAAACAACGGAGGACATTGCACGTTACAAAGTAACCCAGGCTACATTAGATGAGTTTACCCGCATTGCTGTAGGTAAATATGGTGCAAGTGCCGATCGCCTGTTTGGTTCCTTTGACAAGAAGAAAAAGACCGACGCGGCCTTCGCCCGCATTGATTGGCAATTGAACGATAAAAACTTATTGACTATTCGGAACAACTTTGTCTACGACATGGACAATCAACAAGAGGGAGACAATACAGGCATCAATGCTTTTGAATCCTACACCAACAGAAGGTATATTAACAACAGCCTCATGGCCTCCTTGCGCACGTCGATCAGTTCCAAATTGACCAACGATTTGAAGGTGCAACATTTTTATGAGCGTTCTGAAGCACAGCACAATGTAGCTGGATTTGATCAGTCACACAGTATTCCACGTGCGATCGTTGAATCTGTTCAATCGGTGGACGGCACAAATAAATATACCAATTCAATACAGCTTGGTGGTCAGCGTTATGCACCAGAATGGTTCAACGGAAATATGTTACAACTGGTCAACAACCTCTATTATAACACAGATAAAATCAAATATACCTTCGGTGCAGATGTCATGTATACGAACATGGATTTCCGCTACGGCAGCGAAATGAATGGTCGTTTCTATTTTACTGGTCTACAAAATTTCGATAACCTGACTCCTTATCGCTATGCCCGTGATGTATATATGACTGACAAAGAAAACACCTTGGTCAACAATCTAGCTGTAGGTCTCTATGGACAGATGGAAGCTAAAATCGCTAGGGGTCTTGATGTTGTCGGCGGCCTACGTCTGGACAATACGAAATACCTAAAGAAGGCTACATTCAACCAAACAGTCTATGACGAACTGGGCCTTTCAACCGATAATGGTATCAACACTTTTCAGATACAACCCCGCGTGCAGTTCAACTGGGATATCAATGAAGAAAAGAAAAATATAATCCGTTTTGGCGCTGGTATATTCGGTTCGGCCCTCAACCCCTATTCTATGTTAAACAATATGTTGTTTGATGGCTCACGCATTGCCGGTGTAGATATTACTGACCCTACTTTAATTCCCAAACCAAATTTTGCAGGATATCGCCAAGACCCCGATACAGCTCCAGGGCGCGAACTGCTGGACAACCCGAAGATCGAAAAACTTGTTACCATCAATACCAATAGCAAGGATGTAAAAGTGCCAACTGTATATAAAGCGAATATTTCCATCAATCACTTTTTCACACCTTCGCTACGCATCGGTTTAAGCGCTTACGGAACCTGGGGGCGCAACAATTATATGTATGTAGATCGCAATATGGTGGAGGATCCTTACTTTAGGCTGACCGCCGAAGGTAACCGTGGGGTGTATGTTCCGGCATCAAGCATCAATACGACAAATGGTGCCGCCAACTGGACCAATAGCCGTAAAACAAAACAAATAGGCCGCGTACTGGAAATGAACAGTGAAGGAAAAAACAATTCTTATACGGTTGTGCTGGACGGAACTTATCGTTATTATAAAGACGGGCAGATAACCGTATCTTACACCTGGAACGACACAAAAGACAATACCTCCTACAACGGCAACGTCGCAAATTCCGCTACCCTTTCGCTGATGGTGAAAGATGATCCACGCGACTTGAGTACGATGACGTATTCGGACAATCAATTCCGCCATAAAGTTGTTTTTTATGGTACTATGCCATCGCTATGGGGTGTATCTATGGGTTTACGTTTTAGCGGAATTGCAGGAACGCGCTATTCCCTAGCGGTTAACGGGAATGTTAATGGTGATTTTGTAAATTCCAACGATCTTGCCTTCGTTTACAACCCCAGCAATAAAAACACACCCGATTACATCAAATCGGGCATTCAAGCCATTTTGGATGATCCAAAGGCAGAACAGAGCATTAAAAAATACATCAATGGTAACCTCGACCGCATCGCCGAAAGAAACGGCGGCATCAACGGTTTTTACGGCGTATTTGACTTACATTTGGCTAAAAATCTAAAAGTTTACAAGAAACATGGCATTGAAGCTTCGATAGACATTTTCAATGTAGCCAACCTATTGAAAAAAACTTGGGGTGTAGGACACAATCTGGGTAAGCAAAATCTATATGCCATCAAAAGCTTTGATGCAACCAGTCAACAATATATTTATAATATGAGTTCTGGTGTGGGAGTATCCAATTTAAATGGTAATCCTTATCAAGTACAATTAGGCCTGAGATATGCATTTTAAGTAATTCAGACTATATAAAAAAGCAGCGAGCCATTTCCTATGAAAGAAATGGCTCGCTGCTTTTTATCACTATTATTTTTTTTCGATTCCAAAACAATGCGGCGGTTTAATTACAATTACTTGTGCCGAGTTCCGTTCCTCTTTGACGGGGAACACAATTTTCAGACGCCCTTTTGTTCCCTGCCATTTTGGCCCAAACTGCAAAAGTCGAACCGCTTCATCAACGAGCGACTGATCTGGTTGTCCTTCAGCACTGATATGAGTAGGCACTCCATTTTTGTCGATTGTAAAATTGACAATAATTTCGCCTCCTCTTACAGATGTAACGGACTTCTGATTGAGGTACTGTTCAAAAATTTTCCATCCTTCACGCGGCGTTGCATCACCTCCATCCAACAATGGTTCAACAGACACCTTATTTTCAGGCTCGCTCAACTCTACATCCGTTGTACGCTCCGCTTTACCGCTAAAATGTTTAAAATAGAGCAAGGCCAATAAAGTCACAAAAAGTACCCCTGCGGTAGCACCTATCGCCAGACGCTGCCAAGTGAAATATTGGGCATGTCTTGTCGCAACTGTATCTTCTACACGACGATTGAGACGTTGCTGCAATAGACTCAATTGTCGGGCATCCACACCATTTTGTAATCGATAACCATCGATAGCATCTTGTAAAAAGGGATCTTCCAATGCTTCTCGTTCCAGTTGAAACATGTCCTCCTTAGTCATCAAACCATGGATGTAATTATAAATCCGTGATAATTGATAATTATTTTCCATTTTCTTTCCTTTCCATACAGATTTTTAGATTGCGCTTTCCATTTTGAATAGCACTCTTGACCTTATTCAAGTCATATCCGGTCAAATCTGCAATATCTTTATAACATTTTTGCTCGAGATAGAATAAACGTACACATTCTTGTTGTTCGTGGTTTAAAGTCTGCATACATCCCTCCAGTTTCTCAAAGTCTTTTTCTTCCCATTTGACTTCACTGGTATCATTTAACTTTTGTTCACTTTCGAACAAATTGTCTTCAATATCAACCTGTGTTGTCCGCTTATCTTTACGTAACTGCATCAGGCAATAATTTTTGCTGTAAACGTGTAACCAGCTCTTAAAATTATCGACTTCATATTGCCGAAGCTTCGTGATAAGTTCTTCAAATATCTGCATCACAGCATCCTGACTACGGTCGGGGTCTTGTAAGTATTTAAAGCACACACCATAAAGCAAGGACATATAGGGCGAATATAGTTTCCCCAGCGTAGACAAGTCACCGCTTGTTTTATAGTGTTGTAAAAGCTCTTTTTCGTTCATGCGCAAATCATTCACCTTAATGATGATTTAAGATACAAATTTCCATATATAAAAAAAGGAGCTATTGAAAATTAGCGCAAAACAAAAACCGTCCCCATAACGAAATGGAGACGGTCGATAAAAATATAATATGAATTACGGATTTAATTTCCTTGTTTCCAATTGTATCGCAGTGTAACACCGTAAGTCCGCGGATCGGCAACTACTCCTGCATACTGTCCATAGCTTCCAGGTGCTGCCAGCAATTGTTCGTAATAATCTTTATTGGTTAGATTTCTACTCCAAACAAACACCGAAATACCATTCGATCCCCTGAATCCTAGCCGAGCGTTCAATACCGAATAGGCATCAATGTTTAGGTACTGTGATGGTGAGGAACTGGATGAGAATTTAGACCGGTGAAATAGGTCTGCGCCCAAAAAGTAAGATCCATTAATTCCGATCAGCTTCCCACTTTTATTCGCTTCGCCGCCCAAGGACCAGGACCATTTGGAAACACCAGGAAGGACGCCACCAGAGATATCTTTAAAAGCTTGCGCTCCGCCAACCTCTTCTAAGGGAACAGGTGCGTTGGTAAATTTAACATATTTGGCATCAGTATAGGCCAATGCTCCATTCAATCGGAGAAAATGTCCGATGTTGATATTTCCATCCAATTCAATACCCTTTACACGTACCTTTTCGGCATTGGCCAGATAACCACGGTTTACCCCAGGCTCGGGTGTCTGCACTTGCGTTTGATAGTCTTTGATATCCGTTTGGTAGACGGTCAGATTGAGGAGTGAATTGCGTGTTGGATTTGTCTTCACACCAATTTCCTTATGACGGACAGCCTCAGGTTTTACTTCGGCGAGATCCAGCAACACCGCTCCATTGGCTGTGGGCAATCCGCCGACGTTGATACCGACAGGTTTATAACTGATTGAATACGTTGCGTAAGCATTTATCTTCGGATTGAAGCGATATCTTGCGGAGAGTTGACCAGAGAAATTGTCTGCATCCGCATTGACATCAAAAGTCTGATTGGTATATACACCGTTCTTTAAGGCAAGCAGGGCGGGATCTGAGGTCTGCAAACCACCATAGGTCTGTCTATCGTAGTTAGCCACCTTTTTATCGTAGTTGTAGCGCAGCCCTGGGAGGATATGTAATTTTGGCGTTACAGCCCAATCAATCTGTGTATAGGCTGCCAAGCTTGTGCTTTTAATCCCGTAAACGGTCTTGATTCCAAAATTATCGAATAAGCCCGGAGTTTGCCACAAAGCACTGGTAGAGCTTTTTTGAAAACGCCAAAAGGCAGATCCTGTTTCTTCGGTATGTACAGGGTCTGTGCCCAGATCCTGCCAAAGGCCAAATAACCCAACAACCCCGCTGACCTTTTCACTGATTTTCCCAGAGTATCTGAACTCCTGTGACCACTGGTTATGGACGGAATTACCTGCTGAAACGGTGTATACCGGAAGTCCTAAGTAATCACGGTCATTGAGCGGAACCCACGTCCATGTTCGCCAAGCAGAAGTAGAGGTCAGTGTCCCTTCTCCAATCTTGATATCGGCATTCAATGCGACCCCACCCAATTTATTATCGGCTTTGGATTGCGTATCCAGATCTATCTTACGTTCGAAAGCACTTTTATAGGGCAACTCGTAGCCAAGATCTTTAATAATTGCATCAAACTGTCTATAGTCTGCACGCTGTGTTTTTACAACTCCGGCAACCGCCCAGCCATAACCGTCCGGTTTTTGTGATGACACGTCCCCAGAAAGTACGAGTTTGATATTTTCGGTTGGGGTAAACAGCAATTGCCCTCTAAAGCCCAGGTTGTTGATATCATTGATCTTCCTATTGGTATGTACATTAAACAAGTTTCCATCCCGCTGTGTACCAGAGAAAGAAGCTCTCGCAGCCAAGTTTTTGGCCAATGGTCCTGAGATTGAAGTCTTCGCCTGAATAAACCCCTGGTTTCCATAGCTGACTTCCACATTGGCCTCGGGTGTAAATTGAGGCAGACGTGAGGTGATATTGAAAGCTCCCGCGGTTGTATTTTTTCCAAAGAGGGTACCCTGTGGTCCCCGTAGTACTTCAATCTGATCAATATCAATGAAGTCTAGCCAAGTTGCGGCAGGACGAGCAATATATACGCCATCAAGATAAAACCCAACACCAGGATCAATCCCATAATTGGTGAGGCCATAGGTGGAACCAAGTCCGCGTATGTTAAGTGTTGTATTACGTGCGTTCGATGCATACAACTGAACAGTTGGCACCAGTTCTTTCAACCGGTTAACATTAAAAGCACCTGCATCTTCTAATGCTGCTCCACGAATAATTGATACGGGAATAGGCACGTCCTGCAATTGCTCTTTACGGCGACGTGCGGTGACGACCACTTGATCCAAAGCTTCCAATCGTGGTGTAAGTTCAATCACGGCCGGAGAATGATCTACCACGATGTGACGAGTTTGATAACCGACGATGGATACGATCAATGAAAATGGTAATTTTTGTCCAGTTACAAACTGAAAAACTCCTTTACTGTCTGTTTTTACTTGGTGCGTAACAGCTTCCAGCTGAACCGTTACCCCCTGTAATGGTTCTTTTGTTACGGCGTCAATTACGGTACCTGTTAATGAGGCATTTATAATAGGTTTAGGATTTTCTACTTGCGCATAGCTGTGGTAAGAACCCGTTAAAAGCAAGCTAAAAACGACGCTAATTCGAAAAATAGCATTTTTTTTCATAAATTTATTCAGTTTAATGGTGAATCTAAACAAGTGCCAACGCCAATCGATACTTGCTTCATTGTTAAAACTTTGTGAAAGGGAAGCCTCGGCTTCCCTTTTCTAATATAAGAGAGTGTAAGAGAGAAATTTTAACAACACATTCGTTTTTGGCAACTTTCTAGGCCAACAACAGCTCCTTCTACCGAAGCAACCAATAAACTTGTTTTTGAAGAGTAATTTTGTTTCATTCTTTTTATCTTGTTATTTTCTTTTATTTCATACTGCATAAAGCAAATCCATATATGCACTTATAGCGTGGCAATTTCAAACAACTTTAAATACATACCTTTCTACAAAATCAATTTCATGGTTAGTTCGATTCATAGTCAAGTCAGTCTTTTTTGCCCACCTTTCTATTTACCTGAAAATCAGATAACGATACAAATATATAAATATTTTTTAAAAGACTACTAATTTGATAGATTTAATGATATTTTTTTTCAAAAAGCCATTAAACCTTAATTTTAAGACACTTAAAGCAAATAAAAAGCGGCTCAAATTTCTTTCAGCATGAAAAAAATCGCGAAGGCAACCATCCTAATCACCAACTACCCAGCGAAAATCAAGAAGCAAGCGATTGTATAAAAAACGAAGATCTGTGCTACGAATCAGAAAAAAATTCACGCATAAACCCTTGATGAAAAAGCATAAAAAAGGCCGTCCTAGTTAGACGGCCATCTTTACAGTCATATTTTAACGATCTATTTCACCTTGAAACACTTACCGTCTTAGCGAAATAGCACCAGAGCAATCAATAAGGTAATAATAACATTAAAAGTCTGGGCAATCAGAAAAGCATATAGCGGTTTCTTATTGTCTTGAGCAAAAAGATCCTTAAAGTTCGTTTCCAAACCAATGGATGTAAATGCCAAGGTAAACCAGAGGCCCTGTAAGTTTTTCAAACTTCCTTTGACGGCATCAATCTTCTCAGGAGATATCACGAATGAAAATAGCAACGATGCAAACACAAATCCCAGCACAAACTTCGGGAAACGCTCCCATATAATTTTCAATGTCGGTTTATCGCGCTTGGTTTCATCATCAACAGATTTAGCGTAGGTCCAATAAATACTAATGGCAAAAGCAGCCAGCCCCAACAATACATTTTGGGAAAATTTCACAATGGTACTGATCTTCAACGCTTCTTCACCGACCAAGGAGCCAGAAGCTACTACAGCTCCGGTTGTATCAATACTTCCTCCAAGCCAAGCTCCGGTAACTTCTTGCGACAAGCCCATCCACTCCGCCATATAGGGCATGAAAATCATCATTGGAATTGCTGTAATCAGGACCAACGAAATCACATAGGAAAGTTTTTTGCTATCGCCTTTGATGGCTCCAGATGTTGCTATTGCGGCGGAGACGCCACAAATAGAAACCGCACTCGACAGCATCAGGGACATTTCCTTGTCAATCTTTAGCTTTTTACAGATCCAAAACGCGAAGTACCAAACAGACAGCACAACGGCCAGTGCTTGAATAAGCCCCAAAGATCCCGCTTTGAGAATATCTCCGAAAATCACTGTCGTTCCGAGCAAAATTAAGCCTATCTTGACATACAGTTCCGTACTGAGTGCCTCTTTAAACCAATTGGGCAGTTTAAAGCAATTGCTGATAATTAAACCGATAATCAAAGTAAAAATCACAGCTTCGAGATTATATTCTTTCACCGTTGCGTTGCCTGCCAAAATCAGGGCAAATACCGTAAGGATAAATACAGTCGGAAATACAACTAATAAATATTTTACAGATTTTCCCAAAAGAAACGCGCCTAATATCGCCGTAACGAATACAAAAATAAACTGCTCAAAAAGCTTCAGTAAATTGGTCGGGTCGAATATCGTTGAGACGAGTTCGGCAGAATTACTCCACGAAAAACTAGGTACCGGCGCAACAATTCCTGAGAGAGCAAGAAATATGGTAGCAATCCCCAAAATGACGACTACCCAGTCTTCTGTAAATGCAAATGATTTTGAAGATGTCATAGAATGGTTAGGGTTTAAAGGTTAAATTTAACATAATTACCGTTACTTTCTAGTATTGTAACACAAAAATGGCCGAAGATTTCTCTCCGGCCATTAACCAAAACCAATAATCTATTATCAATCAAAAACAATATTTATTCTCATCTATCAATTTCTTTGCGATTCGCTGACGTGCATCTTTCACATTAAATGGCTGTGCTTTTGTGAATCTGCGCAAACCAACTAACATCATATTCAGTTCGTCGCCTTCGCCAAAAGAATATAATGCTTCTTTGCCAGCAGCGCTAACTTTATCAATAGCACCATACAGGTAAATTTTAGCCATATCTTTCGCATAGTCTGCTTTAGCTGATCCTGTATGCAGCAATTTTTCCGCACGCAACAAGACTGACTCAGTGATATAAACATACCCGATAATATCTGCAATGTTCATGAGGATTTCCTCCTCTTTGGAAAGAGACATCATCAATTTTTGCACAGCTGCTCCGGCAATCAATAGGCCTGCTTTTTTAAGGTTTGCCACAATTTTCTTTTCTGCAGCAAAAGGTGCGTCGTCCTCTTCACCAAAATCTGGAATAGCTAGAAGCTCTCCGGCTACAGCTTGCGCTGGTCCCATCAGATCCAATTCACCTTTCATGGCCCGTTTTAACAACATGTCAACCACAAGTAATCGATTCACTTCATTGGTACCTTCAAAAATCCTGTTGATCCGTGAGTCCCGATAAGCGCGTTCCATCGGCGCATCTGCAGAATAGCCCATTCCACCATAGATTTGCACGCCCTCATCAACCACATAATCTAACATCTCCGAACACCATACCTTGATGATAGCACACTCAATTGCGAACTGCTCCACAGACTTCAATTTTGCTTTCGCTTCATCCATACCACCAGCGATCAATGCATCATAGGCATCATCGATATTTTGACCCGCGCGATATGACGCAGATTCCACAGCAAACAAACGTGTTGCCATTTCAGCGAGCTTATAACGAATGGCACCAAATTTAGAAATCGGCAGATTAAACTGCACACGTTCATTGGCATACTGCACCGCATGATTAATCACCATACGTGCCGAACCAATTGTGGCAGCGCCCAGTTTTATACGTCCAATATTCAGGATATTTACAGCAATCTTAAATCCGTTTTCACGATCAGAAAGCATATTTTCTATGGGCACAGCACAGTCATTAAAAAAGATTTGACGTGTTGACGACCCTTTGATGCCTAATTTATGTTCTTCTGGATTCATCGTGATACCACCAAAATCCTTTTCGACAATAAATGCCGTCAGATTTTTATCATCATCGATTTTTGCAAATACGATAAAGATATCTGCAAAACCACCATTTGTAATCCACATTTTTTGACCATTGATCAAATAATGTGTTCCTTCAGCATTTAATTTTGCTGAGGTACGTCCAGAATTTGCATCCGATCCGGCATTGGGCTCTGTCAAACAATATGAAGCTTTCCATTCACCGGTAGCAAGCTTTGGAATATATTTCGCCTTTTGGGCATCATTACCATAATACAAAATAGGCAGTGTTCCGATTCCCGTATGAGCAGACAATGCGACAGCAAAAGAAAACCCACCACCTACCGCATCGGCAACAAGCATAGAAGTGTTGAAATTCTTGCCGAAACCACCATATTCTTCGGGAATAGAAACACCCAGCATCCCGAGTTCACCGGCCTTATCCATCAAACTAGGCATAAGTCCTTCTTCTTGCGCATCGATACGGTCCAGCTTGTTCAATACTTCCGTATCCAAGAAATCCAAGCAGGTCTGACGAATCATTTTGGCTTCTTCATCAAATTCTTCCGGAATAAAAACGGCTGTATAGGGAGTCTCTCTAATCACGAACTCTCCGCCTTTAATTGCTTTATTTTCGCTCATTGTCTTTCTAGATTTATATGGACCAGGAAATCACTGCTTAGTGATGCTGCTGTCCACCATGTTTTTAAATACTTCTATGCGTTATGAGATCAGAGATCCATATTTCGTCTATATTGCTATTCCTAGCGGCTAATTTTAGTCCAATAACTCAAAAATACCAGCCGCTCCTTGACCAGTTCCGACACACATCGTCACCATGCCATATTTTTTGCCTCTGCGTTTCAACTCGTTTAAGACTTGGACCGTCAATTTAGCTCCTGTACATCCAAGTGGATGCCCTAAAGCGATGGCACCGCCATTGACATTAACTTTCTCTTCGTCTAATCCAAGTTCACGAATTACGGCTAGCGATTGAGAGGCGAAAGCTTCATTCAGCTCAAAGAGGTCAATATCTTCCTTTTTAAGACCGGCTTTTGCCAAAGCCTTGGGTATGGCATAGATAGGTCCGATACCCATAATGCGCGGTGGAACACCTGCTACAGCAAAACTAACAAGCTTTGCAATTGGTTTAACACCAAGTTCTTTCACTTTTGCTTCAGACATCACCAAGACAAATGCTGCTCCATCAGAAGTTTGTGAGGAATTCCCCGCCGTTACTGAACCATTCGCTGCAAAGACTGGTTTTAGTTTCCCTAAAGCCTCCAGGGAAGTATCAGCCCGAGGACCTTCATCTGTATCAACAACATATTCGCGCGTTGCAATCTTACCGTCTTTCAGGTAATTTTCTTTTACAGTAATAGGCACAATCCCATCTTTCAAATGACCGTTTTGAATAGCTGCAACTGCCTTTTGATTTGATTTAAGTGCAAAAGCATCCTGATCTTCGCGTGAAACATTGTAATCTTTGGCTACGGCTTCGGCAGTCAATCCCATTCCCCAATACCAGTCAGGATGCTCTTTTGCCACAACAGGATTAGGCACAATCTTCCAACCTCCAAAAGGCATTCCGGACATCACCTCTACACCACCGGCAATGATAACATCTGCCATCCCAGTCTTAATCTTTGCTACCGCGGTTGCAATGGTTTCTAGGCCTGATGCGCAGTACCGGTTAACGGTTACACCCGGGACCTTATCCGTGTCCAATCCCATCAGTGAAATGAAACGGGCCATATTGAGTCCCTGCTCCGCTTCCGGCATGGCATTCCCAACAATGACATCATCTATATCTTCTTTATTTAAATTCGGCACAGTGGATACAAGATGTTTAATAACATCCGTGGCTAAATCATCGGCCCGCATAAAGCGAAATACTCCCCGGGGCGCTTTGCCTACTGCTGTACGAAATCCTGCTACTATATATGCTTCCATTATTTTTAATTTTTTCGTGAGTAGTGAGTTCTAGTTCCGTAAAGGCTTACCCTTGGTCAACATAAATTGAATTCTTTCAAGCGTTTTGCGTTCAGCACAAAGCTCAAGGAATGTTTTACGTTCAAGATCCAGTAAATACTGTTCAGACACTTCCGTCGGTGACGATAAATTTCCACCACACATTACCCAGCCTAGTTTCTCTGAGATCTTACGATCATAATCAGAGATGTAATTGCCTTCACGCATTGATGAAGCGCCCACATAAACGATTCCTAATCCTTGATTTCCCAAAACTTTGATATCATTGCGAGGAGCAGGCTGAACATAACCCTCATCTGCCAATTCTAATGCCTTTGCCTTGGCATCCGCCAGAAGACGGGCACGATTCATGGTGATTGCAAATTTATCTTTCTGCAAATAGCCGAGCTCATAGGCTTCATAGGCAGAAGTCGAAACTTTTGCCTGACCAATAGTCAGGAATTTATCTTTTAACGTATTTTGGACAATTTGATCATCTTTAAATTCCTCCGAGGCACGTAGCGTAAATTCTTTGGTTCCGCCACCACCAGGAATAACACCAACCCCCAGTTCAACCAAGCCCATATAGGTTTCGGCGTGAGCCTGAACAAAATCGGCATGCATGGAGAATTCACAGCCCCCACCAAGCGTCATTTGAAATGGCGCAACGACTACAGGTATTGACGAATAGCGTAAGCGCATGGATGTATTTTGAAATGCACGAACGGCCATATTCAATTCATCAAAATCCTGTTCGACGGCCATCATGAAAATCATTCCGATATTCGCTCCAGCAGAAAAGTTTTTTCCATCATTGGACACCACTAAACCGCGATACTCTTTTTCAGCAAGGTCAATGGCTTTATTCAATCCCTGGATAACATCCCCACCAATGGTATTCATCTTGGTATGAAATTCACAATTAATGATACCATCGCCCAGATCAATAATAGAAACACCCGTATTTTTCCAGATTGTCTTACTTTCCCGGATGTGATCCAATACGATCAGATCTTCGGTACCGGGAATAGCTTTATACGATTTGGTCGCAATATCATAATAGTGACGTACACCATTTTCTATTTTATAGAATGATTCACATCCGGCTTCCAACATCTCGTGTACCCAGGAAGCAACCTCTCCATCCTGACCCGGAAGTCGTTTTTCTTCGGCCTTAATTTTAGCTAAGGTCTCGCGAACACCTAGCGCATCCCATACTTCAAATGGTCCTAACTCCCAACCAAATCCAGCACGCATGGCATCATCGATCCGGAAGAAGTCATCTGTAATTTCGGGAACACGGCGGGATACATATTCAAACAATGGATAATGCATGGCACGGAAGAGTTCCGCCGCTTTATCGGTTCCTTGTTCATATACTTTCATCCGCTTGCGGATATCCTCCACAGGCTTGGTAGCTTCCAAAGTAGTGGATTTCACTTTTTGCTGTGAACCAAATTCCAGTGTTTTTAGATTTAAAGATAAAATCTCCGAATTACCATCGGCAGCTTTTACTTTTTCATAAAACCCTTTCTTGGTTTTCTCACCCAACCATTTATTCTCGACCATCTTGCTGATGAATGCAGGAAGCTGGAAAACGCCTTTGGCTTCATCCTCTGGGGCATTCTGCGCCAGTCCATTGGCAACATTCACCAAAGTATCAAGTCCTACCACATCGGCTGTACGAAAAGTCGCCGATTTGGGATGCCCCATTGCAGGACCGGTATATTTGTCGACCTCCTCAACGGTCAATCCAAGAGGTTCCACTAAATGAGTAACCGCCAACATCGAATAAACACCGATACGATTACCAATAAACGCCGGAGTGTCTTTACATAACGCAACCGATTTACCCAGCATTTTGTCACCAAAGTGAAGTATAAAGTCAACAACCTCGGGCTTGGTATGCGGTGTTGGAATGACTTCCAATAAAGGGAGATAGCGCGGCGGATTGAAGAAGTGTGTGCCGCAGAAATGATCTTTAAAATCTTCACTTCGCCCTTCTGTCATTAAATGAATAGGGATACCAGAAGTATTGGAAGTAATCAATGTCCCAGGTTTTCGAAATTGCTCAACACGCTCAAAAACAGATTTTTTAACATCGAGCCGCTCAACGACAACCTCGATAATCCAATCCACAGAAGCAATGTCTTTTAGATTATCGTCAAAATTCCCTGTTTTGATACGTCTTACAAATGACTTGCTATAAATTGGCGAAGGGTTTGTTTTTAAAGCCGTTTCTAAGGAGCTGTTGACAATTCGGTCCCGAACGATCTTACTCTCCAAAGTTAAGCCTTTGGCTTGTTCTGCCGGAAGCAGTTCGCGCGGAACAATATCCAACAGTAAAACTTCAACACCAATGTTAGCAAAATGACAAGCAATTCGCGAGCCCATAACACCCGATCCGAGAACTGCCACTTTTCTAATATTTCTGTTCATCATAACATATTTATCATGCACTTCTGTACATTTGGTTTAATTCCTAGATGATTACTTCTTCTTTGTAACTTGTTGCGAGCTCATTGAGTTTCGCTAAAGAAGCAATCAATTGATCCCGTTCATTTTCTGAAAAATTGTCCGCTAAATATTGATTGAAATTACGAACAACATCTTTAGCAATCCGTCTTTTCTCTCGCCCCAATTCGGTTAAATACACTTTTACGGACCTCTTGTCGGTCTCACTCGTTTCGCGGTATATAAATCCCAATGACTCCAAATTATTCAACACCCGAGACAAACTAGTTGTTTTAACTCCTGTCAAATTTGCAATCTGAGAAACAGGTGTACCCTCTTTATGGATGTTAATCAAAATATATCCCGCAGCCTGGGTAAAACCGTACTGTGAAGCAATTTGATTATATTTATTGGCTATTGTCTGCCAGCCTGTTTTTAAAAAATAATCGATTGTCTGATTTTGGTTCATAAGCGTACTCACAAGCTATTTATTATGCTTGCATAACAAATATACCAGTTAGCAATTAGAATAACAAGCTCGAAATTATAAATTTTGTCATATGTTCGTCAGCATAATTCGGCATACATACCTAACGATACTTGTCGTCAATTGTGAAATGTGGAAAACTTTTAAACACTGACATACAGCAAAATAAACAGAAACACAAAACTTTTATTAACAGTCCCTGTTTAATAATCAAAATTAATTCCGTTAACTTTGTCCTGAACAAACATCAACACTGTATGGCTTTAGTAAACATACCTCGCTTGGACTTGCTACATTATACACAAGGAACCCAAGAACAACGAAATCAATTTATCCAAGATATTGGCAAAGCTTTCAATGAAACAGGCTTTGTAACGATTGCAAATCATGGCTTATCAAAAGAGCTGATTGAGGAATTATATCAGGTGGTTCCTGAATTTTTTGCTTTGCCTACTGAGATCAAGGAAAAATATGAATTTCCAGAACTTGCAGGTCAACGTGGCTATACCGCAAAAGGAAGAGAAAAAGCCAAAGACGCGAAAACACCTGACTTAAAAGAATTCTGGCAACGCGGTCAAACGATTGTTGGTGAAGAATATTCCAAAGCTGATTTTCCGGACAATCCTGAAGTAGCTGAAATTCCTCGCTTTAATGGCGTAACCGCTGAGGTTTATAAAAAACTAGAAGATACAGGCCGCGACTTATTGAAAGCGATCGCGACCTACCTCGATCTGGAAGAAAATTACTTTGAACAATATGTCATCAACGGTAATTCTATTCTACGTGCTATCCATTACTTCCCAATAAACGATCCTGACGCCTTAGCCCCTGACGCGGTACGCGCAGGCGCCCACGAAGATATTAACCTCATCACCTTATTGATTGGAGCTAGTGCGGATGGTCTTGAAGTGATGACAAAAGACGGGGAATGGTTTCCTATCAAAGCCAAAGGTGAAGATATCGTCATCAATGTAGGTGATATGTTGCAACGGTTAACAAACAATAAGTTGAAATCTACTACGCATCGCGTAGTAAACCCACCACGTGAGAAGATGGGTACTTCCCGTTTTTCTATTCCTTTCTTTTTACATCCAAAATCCGCCATGAGTTTGGCTTCATTGGATTCCTGCATCGATGCGGAACACCCGAAGGCCTACGAAGATTATACCGCTGGTCAGTACCTGGATGAACGCTTAAGAGAAATCGGATTAAAAATGTAAAACTCCGCATCATTTAAATGAGCATAACAGTATAAAAAAGAAATGGCCGATCCTAGGATCGGCCATTTCTTTTTTATGGATATTAAAGCTATTTCAATTTATAACCTATACCAACATTCATAAAGATATTATGTAACCCGAAGCTAATACTTTCAAATCCGGTTTTCATAATATTATTGAAGCCATAATCCAACTGTGCCAACGCAAAGAATCTTTTGTCGATAGCATAATGTGCGCCCAAACTCATACCAACATCAATACTTCTAACACTCTCCGAGAAATCATAATCAGCATTATCTACAACAATCTTATTTCCGGTAGGCTCCTCATGCCTAAGATAGCCGTTGTAGGCCTCGCCATAGAATTCCTTTTTTACCGCAAAAGAAATGTAAGGACCTGCCTGTACATTCCAACGATTTGAAAGCTGATAGGTAGCTTGGATCGGAACAGACAGATACAGGTTATGTACTTTTGTTGTGATATCACCCGTATAATAACCTCTCAGCTCCTCTTTTGCATCATTCACCGCATTGAATGTCGTCTTGTATCCTTTAACACTCGCCTCTGTATCCATTCCCTTACCTTCGAAGACGATTCCCAAAGATACTCCCCATTGGGAATCAATATGATAGTTTGCCCTTGCTCCGACAAAAAAGGGAACATTCGGATTATAGCTTTTAATCTTTCGAATTTCACGTGGCAATGATAGGGGGGCTGCGCCGCCGATCTTACCGCCTACTATCACATCAAAACCCAATTTACCCTCATCCGCTGTGTTTTCCTGCGCATTGGCAATAGATCCTATCAAAACCATCGCAGCCAGTGCGATTGTATATTTTATCATTTTCATTACTTCTTCGTTACAATTTTGAGATCATCCACCGTCAACTTACTACCGACAGCACCTATAAAATTATCACCATATTTACTCGAAGACATTACAATCGCAATGCTATAATCCAAATTGGCAACATCAGCTTCGTTTACTTTCGCCGTGTACTTAAATGGCAATGTAAACTTGACAAAATCACCAGCCTTGGTTGCGCCCCCATTTTCCAACCTGGCAATAGCCACAATACTTGGATCTTTTAAAATATTATGTCCCGTCAAATAGGAAACTTTCTTGTTGGGATCAGATTGCGAGTCCATAAGCTGCTTGCGATTATAGAAAACAGCATAGATATCACAGGAATCCTTGGTATTAACAGGTTTCATGTTTTCATCCGTCACCGTTGCGCCAGGACTATACTTATAGTAACCTTCCAAGGCCAGCGGTATCTGATTGAAAGGAAGGCCAAACTGCGTTGCCGATAACGGGTCTGTCAATACAGGTCCTGTATCAAACGCTCCTATAAAAAGATTTCCGGCAGCAATAGGTTTCTTGAACATCGCCCCAAAAGCACCGGTCAACTTCGTTTCCAATAAAGCCGCTTTCGATCCTGAATGTGCATCCGAACTCGTTTTAGTGGGGTATGATTCGGGGTCCTTGGTACCTCCTCCTAAGCTCAATGTCAAGGAGAAACTTGGATTTCCGGAAGCCCAATTATAGAAATCCTGGCCATCAATTTTATTATAAAATATGGTGTATTTATCATCCTTATCAATCGCCGTATCTTCAAAACCATATGCTGTTGGAACAAATCCACCATCTGTTTTCACAATTTTAATCAGGTAGTTTTTTGTAAACTGATGATCTTCGGACGTAACTTTATAATATACGCCGTTTTTTAGCA
Source organism: Sphingobacterium sp. UBA5639 (assembly GCF_002421245.1). Lineage (NCBI taxonomy): Bacteria > Pseudomonadati > Bacteroidota > Sphingobacteriia > Sphingobacteriales > Sphingobacteriaceae > Sphingobacterium > Sphingobacterium sp. UBA5639. Next base: position 245,141 of record NZ_DIJR01000029.1, on the reverse strand, counting down.
ATTCATCAATAATTACTTTATTCATATCCTGAGTTCCGGCAGGCATTTTCAAAGAATCCTTCAAAAGCTCAATGGAGGCACCAGGAGTCAGGTCAAAAGTCATATTCAATTTGGTAAGATCATGAATATTGGGCTGAAGGTAAAGTGTAACTTGCGTATTTGAGATGACCGGGTTCAGCAAAAAGATATCTTCATCGGCATGAACAGCGATAATATCCGCTTCCATATTGAGCGCTTCTTCCTTTATACAACTTCCCAAACTGAAAAGAAGCATAAAACAGATTATCCACGAGTAACTTCGTGTTCGTTTCATAAAAATAATATTTAGTGTAAATTTATCGACCAATGCTTTGAGCAATGCACTGATTTTAGCAAAAAAATCAATCCTAGCCTCAAAAAAAAGTCATTTAAACGACTTTTTCTGAATAGACAACTAATTCTTTACACGCAAAGTCCGGTTATAGCCCTTTGACTTCCGATCTGATTTTACTGGGCAGACTTTCAACAATAAGCTGATAGCTGTGTAAAATCAATTCCTCCAGCTTTCTATCATCAATCTCTTGATTGGCAACCACGGTATTCCAGTGCTTTTTATTCATGTGATAGCCCGGCAGTACGGTATGCTCATAACGTTCCCGCAATTCAATGGCCCTTTCGGGGTTACACTTAACATTAAATCGTAATCCATCAACCTGATCCAGGCCTACCAACAAAAAAATCTTACCGCCTACCTTAAATACCAATGTATCTGGCCCAAAGGGAGTCTCCTCCATCACCGGCCCAATCGATAAACAATAATCTCTTAGATCCTCAATATTCATATTTTTTTAGTTTTAGTTGTCGCTCAAGCAAACTGAAAAAGCCACCATAAAAATGGTCCATAATTCATATAAAGCTAACAAAAACACTGGATCGTTTTACTTAAAATCTTTTGATCTTTCGCAAAGGCGACATTAGGTCTATTTGCCCTAAAGAAATTACGTTACGCCGAAAATAGGTCCAAAATAAGCTGGAACTAGACAATAGCAAGAGTCAGATAACTTCAGCCTTTACAGGGATTAGCTACGGACATGAAACGTAGCTTCAGCGTTACTTCTTCGCTTGCAACCGAAGAAGTAACGAACAAGTACCGAGGAAGCACCGAACAAGCTCCGACTAATCTCCGAATATCGTATACTTGTCTTATACTGAGATAGGTTTACATAGCTCCGGGTTTAACAGCAGTTTTTCAAACCATGCTCAGGAAAGACCAGGTCTATTCCTGAGATGATGATCCGGTTAAACTTAAAAATTGCCAGTCTATTATAAGGATGTAATTTTCTTATTTTTCGAGCAGTGCCTGGATTTCCTTTTGGATTTCGGTTCCTTTATCGGCATTGTACCACTTTTGAATCTCCTCTTTGATTTCGGAGAAATCTGCCCCTTGCGCTTTCATATGCAAAAACAGCTCCTGGCAGGCTTGAGGTCTTGGGCCCCAGACAGCCAAATCTTGCCCCTGTTCGTTGCGTATCACCAGAATTGGAATAGATTTGCCTCCGTTTGTTAGATAAGAATCGATCAGAAACGGAGCACTATCACGCAGTTGGATATCCACCGTGATATTGGGATTTTTTGAGGCCATCTTCGCCAACATAGGTACCGAATGCGCCGCATCCCCGCACCAAGGTTCAGTAATAATGATCCATTGTTGCTTTTCAGTAATTGACTCAACAAATTGTTCAAAAGTCGACGTTGGTTCGAAGCGTTTTAACCAACGGCCCATTCTTGTCCAGTTCATTTTTGTGTACTGATAATATTCATCATCTTGATAGGTAGGGTGATTCTCAGGATGATTTAAGATATCTTCGAATTGTTGTAAGTAATTTTCAAACGTCATAATACCAATTTTGTGCAAAGGTAAATTTTACTTCCAACTTTCTCAAACAACCTTCCGCCAACAATCTGTATGGAATGCAATAAAAAATAGGATGCTCAAAAAGTACATGTACAGCAAGAAAAAATGTGATTTCCTCTACCTTATATACCAAAGATTTTACATTCAGAAGAGATGTTTTACATTTATTAACGATTAAGTAAATTATATTTGAAAGATACAACCCGTACATGAAAAGATTAGTTCAATTAATACTTTTACTATTTGTCATCTTCAATAGTGCCTACGCCCAAATAAACATCAAGGGGAGGATTCTGGACAAGGCGGATGACAAACCTCTGACCAATGCTTCAATTATTTTATTGAACCGCGACTCAGTCCTTCGCTATTTTAACAGAGCCAATGAAGAGGGAAAGTTTCAGGTAAAAAATATCAAGCCCGGAAGCTACATTATTTTAGCCACATACCCCAAGTTTGAACTCTACAGTGATACGATCCAAATTGCAGATAAAGATCTCGATTTGCATGATATCAAAATAAATTCCCAAAGAAATGTTTTGCAGGAGGTGATTGTTACGCGTCGTCTTCCAATTACACTGAAAGGCGACACCATCGAATATGATGCGGCGAGTTTTGCCACGGAAAAGAATGCGAAGTTAGAGGATTTACTACGTCGTCTCCCCGGTTTTACGGTTACGGGAGACGGAAGTATCACTGCCAAAGGGAAATCTGTACAGAAGGTGTTTATCGATGGGGAGGAGTTTTTTGGTTATGACCCCAAAATAGCCATTCGAAATGTACGTGCAGATGCTGTCGATAAGGTCCAGCTCTATGAAAAGAAATCCGAGGAAGCCGAGTTATCAGGTATCGATGATGGCGTAAGGATCCAAACCGTTAACGTAGTACTTAAGGAGAAAGCAAGAAAGGGTGTCTTTGGAAACATGGAGGCGTTGGCGGGATCCAAAGGATTGTATGCTGGAAATCTGTTCGCGGCCAAATTTAATAAGACCGAGCGAATTGGGATTACGGGCAGCCACAATAACATGGGTAGTTCAAGTGGTCGTGAAGGTTCTTTACGGATGAACAACCAGATTACGGGCGAACCACTGAATACAAATCTTGGAGCAAACTATGAAAATCAGTTCTTCAAAAAGGCCTTAAAAGTAAACGCCAACTATGGTTACGACAACAACAGCAACAAGAACCACTCGGAGACTTACAATAAAAATGTGCTGCCTGATCAATCCATTCAGGAAAAAAACAGTAAAAACGATAGCGAGAGACATAGCCGAAGTAATGGTTTCAGGTCAAACCTTAACATGCGACTGGATTCCACGCAAAATATGGAACTCCAATCCAATGCCAATTGGGCTACCAACGCTAATCTAACTTACACAGACAGCAAAACGGGCGATGGATCGGGCAACCCAATCAATGACTTTAGGGAGAACAATCAATCGAACTCCTCAAGTTCCAACAATAATTTTCGCCTAAATTATAGAAAACGATTAAAAGCGGGGCGTTCTTTAAATGTGATGGTCGGCAATAATCACAAAGAGTCAGATTCAGAGAGTAAAGTCAATTCACGGACTTATTTTTACAAAACCGGGGATAGTACAATTATCAACCAAACGCGACATGGCCGGAATAAAGGCAATGACTTCAACTCTTCGATCAATTTCAACAACCGTATCAGTGACTATATCAATCTGGCTTTAGGCTACAGCTTCAATCATTCGAAGAGTACAAATACCCAAAATTCAATAAACAATATTACACAAAAGTTTGATTCACTATATTCTCAAAACCAGATCGACAATAATACCAATCAAGGTGTGAACGTGCACTTTTCCTATCGCAAAGAAAAGTTGGAGATCAATTTTTCCAACCGTACGTTCTACAAGAATCAACAGTTAAATGATAGTTATAGATCAATTGATCTTGCCCGGAATTTCTGGGATAACAATTTAAATGTTGATGCCAATTATCGCCTTTCAAATAGCAAAAATATACGTTTAGCTTATCAAAGTTCCAATATCATCCCATCGTTTGATCAGTTACAACCACTGCAACCTCAGACCAATCCGTTGTTTCAACAAGTCGGTAATCCCGACCTAAAACGCGCGGTGAACAATAACATTTCGGCCAATTATAACGCGTTCAGTTTATTGAAAGGAACGAATATCAATATCAACGGGAACTTGTCATTTGTTAATAATCCTATTGTCAACAAAACAACCATACTAGACAACTCGGCTCAAATCAGTTCTTATGAAAACCTATCGGGTAAATCCAACTGGAATGGCGGCTTGAACATCAATCATATGCAGCCATTGGCCAATCGTCGCATCAATTTTAACAAGAGTGCAAACGTCAGGTTTAACAACAGCTACAGCTATACCAAATTTGAAGGCGGACAGTCCGGCGGCGAGTTTCTACTGAATAATGCAAAGAATACCAACTTTAGTTTAGGTTCTAGCTTAAATGAGCAGGACTCAGAAGGATTCGACTTTGATCTTTCGGCGAATGCTGGTTTTAATGTACAGCAAAACTCGATCAACACCCAATACAACGCAACAAGTTTTCAAGGTGGGACTTCGGCGTACATCAAATACTTTCTACCGAAGAAGTTTAATGTCATGGCAAACATTTACTATAGCTATACAGGACCTACGAAACTTTATAAAAAATCAATCAATCAATTTTATACCAATATTGAATTAGAGAAAAAAGTACTGAAAGATGAAAGTATGACACTCAGCTTAAAGGCCTTTGACCTGTTCAATACATTTAACAACACACGTCGTAACGCGAGTGACACCAACTATTCAGAGTCCGTTCAACAGGTATTGACACAATATTTTTTGGTCGGTGTAAAATGGGATTTCAACAAATATCTAGGGAAAGGAAATGATTAAAAAAATATATTTGACCGTTATCATCTGCTGCCTGTGTGGTTTATCGCTTCAGGCACAATATGCCTATTTTGGAAGTAGAGGTACGATCAGTTTTGACAAAGTCACGTACACAAAAGCACGCATGCGGCAGCTATCCAACGACATGAGCTCGAAAGGAATGGACAGAGGGATGGGCATGATGGAATATCTCGACAAGATGCCGGATTCACATACGGAAAAATTAAACTTCTACTTTGATGAGAATTCTACCGTGTTGATGCCTGAGGAAAGCGTAGCTAACGAAAAACAACGTGGTGAAGTCAAAATGGCCGCACCTACGATAACTTCGGGCACAGGCAGAGGGGGCAGATCTCAGGGTGCGGTCCGAATCGGAGGAAACCAAAGAGGGCAATTTAGGGGTGGCGCCAACAAGAACGGCAAAGTCCTCTACCAGGATCTGAAAACCGGCACAGCAGACATTCAGCTTGACATCGACGAAAAATACATTCTTTCGGAAACTTTGGACAGCATTACTTGGCGTTTCACGGAGGAATTCCGAAATATCGCCGGAGTAAACTGCCGCAGAGTCAATGGTGCTACCAAAGACTCACTCTATCTGATCGCTTACTATTCGGAAGAGATTCCAATATCGGCAGGACCAGCATTAAGCCATGGTCTCCCGGGCATGATATTGGGTCTTGTCATCCCTGAAATGCATATTCAATATTGGGCTACAAATATCGCCTATACCAATAAACTTGTTCCTTCTGATTGGCGGGATAAAAAATCAAAAAAAATGAAACTTGCTGAATTTTCGGAAATCTTTGGCAGATATATGCCACGCAATCGCCAAAACGAGTCAGCTAAAAAAAGGATATTAGAGCAACTGGTGTATTGAAAATGTCAGTTTGGCAGTACCTAAGGACAAATTGATGACAAATAGTGTTTTTTTTACAAAACTTTTGGATTGGCATAAGGGTTGATAATAGACTGATAGAATTTATTTAAGTAAAAAATTAAAACACAAGATATGTCTAAAATTATAGGAATTGACTTAGGTACTACAAACTCATGTGTTGCCGTAATGGAAGGTAACGAGCCTGTAGTAATTACGAACAACGAAGGTAAACGTACAACTCCTTCGATCGTAGCTTTCGTAGAAGGTGGCGAGCGCAAAGTTGGGGACCCAGCAAAGCGTCAAGCAATTACTAACCCACATAAAACTATTTATTCCATCAAACGTTTTATGGGACTTTCATACGATGAAGCTGTAAAAGAAGCTGAACACGTACCTTATAAAATCGTTAAAGGTGACAACAATACACCGCGTGTAGAAATTGACGACCGCAAATATACACCACAAGAGATCTCTGCTATGATTCTTCAAAAAATGAAGAAAACCGCTGAGGATTTCTTAGGTCAAGAAGTAACTGAAGCTGTTATTACAGTTCCTGCATATTTCAACGACGCACAACGTCAAGCAACAAAAGAAGCTGGTGAAATCGCTGGTTTATCTGTAAAACGTATCATTAACGAACCTACAGCAGCAGCTTTAGCTTACGGTTTGGACAAAGCACACAAAGACATGAAAATTGTTGTGTTTGACTGTGGTGGTGGTACACATGACGTTTCGGTATTGGAATTAGGTGACGGTGTATTTGAAGTTAAATCTACTGACGGTGACACACACTTAGGTGGTGATGACTTTGATAACGTAATCATCAACTGGTTAAATGAAGAATTCAAAAGCGAAAACAATGGCTTTGATTTGAAAAAAGATCCAATGGCATTGCAACGTCTGAAAGAAGCTGCTGAGAAAGCGAAAATCGAATTATCAAGCGCAACTTCTACTGAAATCAACTTGCCGTATATCACTGCAGATGCAACTGGTCCAAAACACTTAGTTCGTTCATTATCACGTGCTAAATTTGAGGCTTTGGCAGCTGACTTGATCAAGAGAACAATTGCTCCTTGTGAGTCTGCATTGAAAAATGCTGGTTTTAGCAAATCTGATATTGACGAAATTATCTTAGTAGGTGGTTCTACGCGTATCCCTGCAATCGTTGATGCTGTAAAAGCATTCTTCGGAAAAGAGCCTTCTAAAGGTGTAAACCCGGATGAAGTTGTCGCTTTAGGTGCTGCGATCCAAGGTGGTGTATTGACAGGTGAAGTAAAAGACGTTTTATTATTGGATGTTACTCCACTTTCATTGGGTATTGAAACAATGGGTGGTGTGATGACTAAGTTGATCGAAGCAAATACAACAATTCCAACTAAAAAATCGGAAACGTTCTCTACTGCTTCAGACAATCAGCCATCTGTAGAAATTCACATCTTACAAGGTGAACGTCCTATGGCAAACCAAAACCGTACAATCGGCCGTTTCCATTTGAACGATATTCCACCAGCACCTCGTGGCGTTCCTCAAATCGAAGTTACTTTTGATATTGATGCCAATGGTATCATCAAAGTATCTGCGAAAGATAAAGCGACTGGAAAAGAACAAAACATCCGCATTGAAGCATCTTCAGGTTTGTCTGACGACGAAATCAAACGCATGAAAGAAGAAGCTGAAGCAAATGCTGATGCTGACAAAAAAATAAAAGAAGAAGCTGACAAAGTAAATGCAGCTGACGCTTTAATCTTCTCAACTGAAAAACAATTGAAAGAATATGGCGATAAAATTTCAGCAGATAAAAAAGCGCCAATTGAAGCTGGCTTAACAAAATTAAAAGCTGCTTACGAAGCGAAAAACTTTGCTGATATCGATGCTGCTTCTGAAGAATTGCAAAATGCTTGGAATGCTGCTTCTGAAGAAATGTACGCTGCTTCTCAAGGTGGTGCACAACAACCTCAAGGTGATGCAGGTCAAGCTCAAGGTGGAAACCAAGGTGGTGATGATGTAACTGACGTAGATTACGAAGAAGTGAAATAATCACTCCTCCTCATAAAAAAAGCTCCAGGATTATTCCCGGAGCTTTTTTATGTCTATTACTTTCACTATCTCGTTTAACCTTCACCGCAATACACTTATGCATTTCCAGCTACTTCTTATCCTTATAGTGACTTAAGATTCCTTTGTCCAAAGTAGCCCAAATACCTGCTGGCATCGCCGCTCTCTTTAAGGCATTATTGGTCCAGGTATTGCACGAATAAAACATGCTATAGGCTCCTTTTGCTTCGTAAAAGGCGTCTGAGTCGCCATACTGCGCATCTGTTTTCACCAAAATAGCTTCCGCTTGATTTCGATCCAACGAATCTTCTATATATTTTATCAGATCACGGTATTGGGATTTACTGATCTGATAAGCAAAACATAATTCATCTTGCTGAACCGAATTGTAGTAGGTCACATGAATGGCAGACTCCCCTAATCCAAAGGCAGCCACAAAGGCTGTCGATGCTTTAAGATCCTTCCATTCTGGTGTATCCACATAGAATCCTTTATCCCCCCAACCGATACCGACATACCGATATCCGCTATGTTTCCCCACCGTATTCCCATAAGGAAATAGTTGCGACCAATCCATCTCTTCGTTAACGACAGGCAATACGATATCGGTATGAACACCATTGGACTGAACAAAAACCTGAATCGTCTTCTCTTCGTCTATATTTTTCCTTGGAGCCGAAATTCTTGACAAACTGTATTCAGCAACAATATAGAGCACACAAAAAGACAACAATCCTAAAATAAGATAACCAAACACTTTAAGAATTTTTTTCATCAAAGATTTATTTCCGCTCAAGTAATCTAGCGCACAGGTCAAAAAAAAACCTGTATTGCTTGACAATACAGGTGAAAGATAAGCTATTTCTTTTAGCTCTTAAAATAACTTTTCTGGATATACTCCATCAGCCACCAATTTTGAAATTGATTCTTGTACGATAGGTTTATCTTCCTTATAAGTTACGCCAAACCATTTCGAAGAAGTTGGGATTACCTTAAAATCAGCCAACTTATGCTTCACCATATAATCTGGTACAGAAGGAATGAAAAATTCTGCTTTTAAATTTTCCTTATTTTCCTCAACAAATGCAGGAAACATCGCCTGAGCTACTTCGAAAATCTTTGGTGTAAAACCCCAGAAATTCATCGAAACACGGGTTTTAGGATCTAGATCTGTCTCCACCCCATTTTCCTCATAAACGATTTTGCGATCGTCGCCTTCGCCTTTGTAGTATATATTTGTACGTTCAGTTACACTTTCCATATGTCCAGAAGGGGTAACCTCACATACTCCGCGTGAAACGTAGCCATAATCGGACATGGTATTTCCAACCTGGAAGCCCATCAACGACATTTGTTGATCAGAAACCTCGGTTGTTAAGAACTCGGCCATTTTCTGAAAAGAATCCGATCCGTAGAAATCGTCTGCATTGATTACACAAAATGGTTCATGCACTTTATCTTTAGCACTCATCACCGCATGGGCAGTACCCCAAGGTTTTGTTCTTTCGATAACGTGATTAACACCGAATTTTGTTAGGTCAAAATCTTGAAAAGCGTAATCTACTTCTATTTTACCTTTCAATTTTTCATCAAATACTGTTTTCATCTTTTCCAGAAATTCTTCCCGGATAATGAATACAACTTTTCCAAATCCTGCGCGAATAGCATCGTAAATTGAATAGTCAATAATTGTCTCGCCGTGTGGGCCAAAACCATCTACTTGTTTTAAAGAACCATACCGGCTAGCCATTCCTGCTGCCAAAATCAAAAGGGTTGGTTTACTCATATTTAATTGCGTTAATAGAATTTTCTTTTCGTCCGCAAACTTAGCTAAAATTGCCCTCAAAAGCAAATTTAGCTAAGTTCGGCTCCGCCTTCAAAGGTATAGTATTGAAACGAAAAGAATCCAAAAATTAGTATTATTTCTTTTTTAAGAATGCGTTTAATAAACCCGTCGCTAGTTTGCCCAAAAACTTAACTCCCTCTCTTGCTAAGGTCGTTGTTGCCGTTCGTTGGGCAGCTTCTAGAGGTGTCTGTCTTCTGGAGCTTGGCCGACTTGCTTTTTCCGCTTCTTTTTCCTGGGCCGCGCGTTGTTCTTCCTGTGCTGCAGCCTGCATTCTTTCGTCTATGATTTCAGCCGCAGAGCGATTTTCTTGTCGCTCCTGATATTTTGCCCGCAAATCAGACTGATTGATAATTTGGCTAACCGTTGCATCATCTGCAGGTCCCATAACTGCACGCGCCGGCACCAAATGTGTAGCGACAACCTCTGTAGGAATACCTTTATCATTCAATACTGTGATTAATGCCTGTCCAGTACCCAAAGAAGTCAGGACCTGATCAATTTCATAAAAATCGGATTTTGGATAGGTTTTTACAGTCTTCTTTAAATTTTCAGCATCGTTGGGCGTAAAGGCACGCAATGCATGTTGCACACGGTTACCCAGCTGGGCCAATACAGATTCAGGTACATCGGTTGGAGACTGTGTACAAAAGAAAACGCCGATCCCCTTCGAACGGATAAGGCGAATGATTTGATCCACTTGAGTCAAAAAGGCTTTAGGAGCCCCATTGAACAGCAGGTGGGCTTCATCAAAGAAGAAGACCAACTTGGGTTTGTCCAAGTCACCCACCTCAGGCATATTTTTAAATAGCTGTGCCAATAAGCTCAATAAGAATGTAGAATAAAGCACCGGCTGATCTTGCACGTCAGAAATATTCAATAGGCTAATCACACCCCTACCATCTACCTTCTGAAATAGATCGTTAATATCAAATTCTTTCTCACCAAAGATATGCGCTAGCCCCTGCTGTTCCAATGCGACGATCTTACGCAGGATGGTTCCCGAGCTTGCCGAACTAATCTTACCATAATCACCTTTGATTTCTTCGCTGCCGGGTCCTTCAGAAAGGTAAGTAAGCAGTTTCTTCGTATCTGAGAAATCAATCAACGGCATTTGGTGATCCTGTGCATATTTGAACATCGCAGCCAATACGCCGGTCTGTGTTTCATTAAGTTCGAGTATCCGGCCCAACAAGACGGGCCCAAAATCTTCTACAGTAATCCGCATCGGAATCCCCTTATTGCCGGACAGTGAATACAGTTCTACCGGAAACGACGATGGCTCAAACGGCACCCCCACGGCATTTCCCCGATCAATAAGGGCTTGGTTGGTCACCCCTGGCACTGCTAGGCCCGATAGGTCACCTTTAACATCCAGCATAAATACTGGTACAGAGGCATCCGACAATTGTTCAGCGATCAATTGTAGCGTACGTGTTTTACCGGTTCCGGTAGCCCCTGCAATAAGTCCGTGACGGTTCATCATTTTCAAGGCTAAATTCACTTTTGCCTCTGCCAGAATTTCGCCATTAAGCATTCCCGCTCCCAGATAGATAAACGCTCCTTTGGGATTATAGGAAGCTTGAACCTTCTCTATAAATTGTTCTTTATTTGCCATACAAAAGGCTTAATATTTATAAATCAATAAAAATTGAAAACTTTTCAAAAAATAATCTCTTCGTCACAATTTCGTGCCAAATTTTATTTTTAGTGCACTATTAATTTGAATTTAACATAGAATTACTATTTTTACGATGTAAACAGTAACATTAAAGGTAATAAAAAATGTTAAATAAGCAGTTTAGATTTGTGGCAGCATTCCTTTGTGCTATCATCTTTTTCACAAAGATGGCCATCTCTATTTCGCCTATTTTTTCAAACAGCTTAGATCAAAGTACCATCTTACAGGTCGTTTTACAACTGGAAATCGAAAACAATAACGGCGCAAGTAATGATACACTTGAAACTGCCTCAAAATTTTTCAATACAAAAACAGAAGAACCTATTGTATTTGAAACCATTCTCGTTGAGAACCAAGGAAAACAGAAGAATTATCTTAAAAATGAGAAAAGCATTTTAGCTTTCCATCCTACGGTTCCAACACCGCCTCCTAACTATTCATAAAGGCATCCCTAGGGATGTATCCCGTCAACCCGCATGCTAAAGGTAAAGTATGTGCGGTAATCTTTGATTTTTCTGAAGTAATCGGCTTTGGCTCTGTTGATGTTATCGTTGATTTGGCTCGGCACTAACGCTTTGTTATGCTGTTGAACGCCAAACGGTATACATGATACAACGCCAGTTAAAGGTCGCCTGATGAAAATTTTTTACAGATAAACACAAATTTTATGTTTGGAACTCGTACGTCGGCTTTTCTGAAACTATCGAAAAGAGACTTAAAATATGACTTCCCTGCTAGTGTTGTGGTGTTTTTGGTGGCACTTCCATTATGTTTGGGAATTGCAATGGCCTCTGGTGCGCCATTGTTTGCAGGATTATTGACTGGTGTAATTGGTGGAATCGTTGTCGCTTCAATCAGTAAATCACCACTCAGTGTAAGTGGGCCAGCTGCTGGTCTTACAGTTATTGTCTTAGGTGCTATTCAGAGCCTAGGGGCATATGAAACCTTTCTACTTGCCGTCGTGATTGCCGGTGTAGTACAAGTTATTCTCGGTATATTAAAAGCAGGGATGATCGGAAACTATTTCCCTTCAGCAGTCATTGTCGGTATGCTTGCTGCGATCGGTATCACAATTATCATGAAGCAGATTCCTTTGGCATTGGGCTTAGTGGAAACACATGCCTTCGAAATGGACAATGGTCATGGTATCGGTGCCTATTTTGACACGATAGCCTCTGCGATCAACTTTGGTGCATTGATCATTTGCGCCTTGTCATTGGCGATCCTAATCTTTTGGCCATCTATTCCAAAGCTCAACAAGGTGCCAGCCCCATTGGTTGTCGTGATGCTAGGCGTAAGTTTAGCTTATCTTTTCAACGGCTCAGCATTCCAGTTGCATGACAAGCAATTTGTACTAGTCCCTATTGTCGGTTCTTTTGCTGAATTCACAGGATTATTTACCCTCCCGGACTTTACACAGATTGTCAACAAAGATGTGTGGATAGCTGGATTTACGATTGCAATTATTGCAAGTTTAGAGACTTTATTGAGCATCGAGGCCGTTGATAAAATAGATCCCTACAAAAGAAATACGCCAACTAACCGCGAACTTGTTGCACAAGGCATCGGAAATATGACCAGTGGACTTCTGGGAGGTCTGCCGTTGACCTCCGTAATTGTACGCTCATCAGCAAACGTCAATGCAGGCGGAAAAACAAGGCAATCTGCCATCATGCATGGTATATGGCTATTGGTCGCTATGCTCGCTATCCCAACAATGCTGAACATGATTCCTTTGGCCTGTCTGGCGGCCATCCTTCTCCATACAGGATATAAATTGGCTAAACCAAGTCTATTCACCTCAATGTACAAAAAAGGCTTAGATCAATTTATCCCATTTTTTGTCACCATTGTAGCGATTGTGTTTACCGATCTCCTTATGGGGGTAGGGATAGGTATTGTCGTGGCGACATTCTATATCTTAAGAGCCAATATGAAAAATGCTTTTAAATATAATATTGAAAAAGACAATGAAGAAGATAAGGCTGTCATTACATTAGCGGAGGAAGTATCATTTTTGAACAAGGTTCCTATCCAACAAAAATTGTACAGCTTACCAAAATCGATTAGTAAGATCCGAATCGATGGGACATTCAGTAAATTTATAGACAAGGATGTCATCGAAGTCATCAAAGATTTTGAACAGAATGCCAGAAGTAAAGGCAAAGACATCGAACTTTTGCAGGTGGTGTATAAGAAACCTTCATAGGATACGGACCTTTGACGTATCTCGTAAGCCACTCCCTTCCATTGGTCGGCTAGCAAGCTGGATTGAAATGGGGGAGAGACGGTTATTGAATAGCAAGAACAGCTATTCAATAAAAATAAGTTGTTTGAAGTAAACAATGAATTTAGACATTTGTATTATCATAATAAAATTGAAACGATGCCTTCGGGCAAGAGTGAAATAAGAAGAATATGGAAAATAAAGATTTAAAAATAGGATTTGACAATATCATTAAGGGAAATAAAGAGTGGATGGAGTTTGTAAAGAATGATGCTACAGGGCGGTTCCAACAGCTTTCTAAAGGTCAAAATCCAGAAATTCTTTGGATCGGTTGTGCCGATAGCCGAGTACCTGCAAATGAATTGACAGGTACAAAGCCTGGAGAGGTATTCGTTCATCGTAATATTGCCAACATGGTCATTCACTCCGATATGAGTATGCTTTCCGTCTTAGACTATGCGGTCAATGTTTTGAAAGTAAAACATGTCATTATCGCAGGTCACTATGGCTGTGGTGGTGTAGCAGCCTCTTTAAGCCGCAAGCAGTACGGTATTATTGACAACTGGTTGGGTCATATCAAAGATGTATATCGCTTACACAGTGCAGAGATTGATGCGATCCAAGAGCATGATAAAAAAGTAGATCGTTTAATCGAGCTCAATGTACAAGAGCAAGTTTTCAATCTGTGCGCGACGTCAATCATTCAAAATGCATGGAAAGAGCGTGATGATCTTGCCGTACACGGCATGATTATCAATATCGGCACTGGAGAATTGATCGATCAACACTGTACGTTTACCAATAATGACGAGCTAGGTGAAGTCTTCGCTTATAAATAGCGTAGTAATAAAAATCGGTAAAAAGGGACTAAATTTCGTCCCTTTTTTATTGTGGGTCCAAACCTTATTACGTCTTCCCATTCTTACCGATACAGCCAGCACATTCAATCACTCATACTAAGGCGAATATCTACGATCTCCTAGCTAATATCTCGCTACGAATAATTAACTTTGTATTATGAGTGAAGAAAAATCATTAAATTTTATCGAGGAAATTGTCGAAGAGGATCTTCGAACAGGAAAGCATGGCGGACGTGTATTGACACGTTTTCCTCCTGAGCCAAATGGTTACCTCCACATTGGTCACGCCAAATCCATCTGCTTGAATTTTGGATTAGCACAGCAGTATAATGGCAAGACTAATCTACGTTTTGATGACACTAACCCTGTCACTGAGGATACCGAGTATGTTGAAAGCATCAAGAAAGATATTCAATGGCTTGGATTCCAGTGGGCAGAGGAATTATATACTTCAGATTATTTTGAGACACTATATCGTTATGCCGTTGAGCTAATAAAAAAAGGTCTAGCTTATGTGGACGACAGCACTGCTGAAGAAATTGCAGCAGCAAAAGGTACCCCAACAGAACCCGGTGTTCCGACACCATATCGCGACAGGTCTATTGATGAAAATTTGACCTTATTCGCAGATATGCGCGCCGGTAAATACCAAGATGGCGAAAAAGTACTTCGGGCAAAGATTGATTTGGCTAGCCCAAATATGCACTTGCGCGACCCTTTATTATACCGCATCAAGCACGCTCATCACCACAGAACGGGGAATCAATGGTGTATCTATCCGATGTATGATTTTGCACATGGCCAATCAGACTCCATTGAGAAAATTACACACTCCATCTGTACATTGGAATTTATTCCACATCGCCCACTTTATGATTGGTGTATAGATAAATTGGAAATTTTCCCTTCCAAGCAATACGAATTTGCACGCTTGAATATGACCTATACTGTCATGAGTAAACGTAAATTACTGCAACTGGTCAATGATAAGTTTGTTGAAAGCTGGGACGACCCGCGCATGCCTACGATCTCAGGATTGCGCAGAAGGGGGTATACACCGGCGAGTATCCGCAACTTCTGTGAAAAAATCGGTGTTCAAAAACGTGAAAACATGATCGATGTCAGTCTTTTGGAATTCTGTATCCGTGAGGATCTCAACAAAACGGCATGGCGCAGAATGGCTGTCCTTGATCCAATCAAATTGGTGATCACAAACTATCCTGATGGTCAGGTAGAGGATCTTATTGGTGAGAATAACCCTGAAGTCGAAGGCGGTGAAGGTTCACGCTCCATTCCATTTTCAAAAGAGCTCTGGATAGAGCGCGATGATTTTATGGAAGATGCACCAAAAAAATTCTTCCGTTTGGGCCCTGGACTTTCTGTACGTTTGAAACATGCTTACATCGTTACCTGTCATGATTTTGTGAAAGATGAAAACGGAAACGTGACGGAAGTTCATTGTACCTATGTTCCAAACTCAAAATCAGGAGAAGATACTTCAGGATTAAAAGTTAAAGGAACAATCCATTGGATCTCGGTTCCACATGCGAAAGAAGCCGAAGTAAGGTTGTACGACAGATTGTTCAATGATGAAAATCCTGCCGCTGCAGAAGATTTTAAAGCATCGATCAACCCTGAAAGTTTACATATTATCCAACGTGCTTACATTGAACCGGATCTGGCTAACGCTACGCCTGGAAAGGGATATCAATTTATACGATTGGGTTATTTTACATTAGACACACAGTCAACGCCAGACCATCTAGTCTTTAACCGTACGGTTACATTAAAAGACTCTTGGGGTAAGGAAGTGAAGAAAAACGCGTAAAACCGTAACTCCTAAAATAGAACAGGTCGGNNCCGACCTGTTCTATTTTAGGAGCGTTCCTATTCCATTCAATATGCATTGACATACCGGATTTGTATCCCCATTAGCCCCGCTAAACGAAACTCCAGTCCTCCCTCTTGCCCTCAACGCTCATAGGAGGTATTTCGTACACAATCCGCAGTTGCGCGAATGACATACTTTCATAACGTTTGCTCGTGCTCAGGCGAGACAAATGCGTGTAATAGGCCTATTATCCCAATGTGGCTTGAAAAACTATTACAGCGGATTTACACCTACCCATACTTTCCCATTTTTTACAACAGTAATTTATAAAGGTACATCATCTGCAATAGGAAAAACATCGTATCATTCATTTTTCAACCTGATTATCGTCACTCTTTTGCCGTGATTTTAGCAATAGTTTTACAGCAAACAAAATACCCTTAATGATATGAAAAAGCTACTTTTAATTGCACTAACACTTACCCTAGGCGCACTAAGTTTACAGGCACAAACAATCCCTAATCAACGCTGGCAAATGAGACTCAGAGGTGTGACAGTCATGCCAAACGAATCGGCCAAGATTAATACCATAGGCGGAGACGTCGACATCAATACGAAATTTATCCCTGAACTTGACTTCACCTATTTCTTCACAAAAAACATTGCGGCGGAATTGATCCTTGGGACTACAAAACATAAAGTCAATACAACAGGTTCAAATTTAACTGCCATTGGTGGCAGTCCATCCAGCAATGTGGATCTGGGGAGTGTATGGCTCCTCCCTCCCACACTGACAGCGCAATATCACTTCCTCCCCGACGGTGCCATTAAACCCTATGTAGGAGCGGGAATAAATTACACCATATTCTATAGCGTCAATGCGGGGCAAACGGTTAAAAATGTAAAATATGATAATGCTTTCGGCTTTGCGACTCAACTGGGAATTGATTTTAAGCTATCTGAAAAATATTTCGTGAATTTAGATGCTAAGTATATTCTTTTAAAGACCGATGTCAATGTGGATGCGTCAAACCTCGCCCCCAACCTATCCATACCGGCAAAAGTTGACATCAACCCATTCCTGCTCGGCTTTGGAGTCGGCATGAAATTTTAATAACTCGGCTCATTCCCTATCCTATATGTATCGAGGCCTCTTCCAATATTTTAGAAGAGGCCTCATCTGGTTTCTTATCTCAAATACGTTAATCCAATGCCCCATTAGGCGTGCCTGGTAATTTGGTTCAGTTCATCATCAAAATTATTCTACGCCGTACCAATTTTGATATTGCTGTCTCAACTGCTCAACACGTGCCAATCGTTTGGTATCCTTTGCTTCCAATAAAATAGCCTTATACCGGTCTACAGAGTCCAAGCCGGTCTGAATATCATTCCACTCAAAGCTCAGGTTTTTCTTATCCATTACCAATTGATGTAGGTATTCCATATTTTCAGCGACATAATCAAGGTTCCGGTCCATCATCCTGTTGGCCAGCTGAGGTTGCCCCGAGCGATACAGACTATCGATAATATCGGCATAATTGATGGCGTCCGACATCGCATATACGCGATCGGGCAATTGATCGTATGCTTTTTTTGCCACCTCCCCAGCTTGTTTGACCTGGCCATTGGCTAAAAGCATTCGGGCAGCTTTTCCAAATATATCACGGGCGTACATGCTTGCAAAGCGGAACGAATCTGTATCCAAGTATTGTGCATTTTTAACATTACCCCAATGATACGTATGCATAATATTGCTATATAACGCCTCCATATTAACTAGCCCACCCTGCTCACTTCGTTTTCCTGTCGACTGATCTGTAGCAGTGACAGGCATCAATCGAGAAGTAAAGCCCTCATTGACCAGGTATTTATCCAGTCCCAACTTAATATCACTTGGCAGCATATTCGAAAAATATATCGGTCTGTCCCAATGATTATTTTCAAGCACGGATAACAGGGTTAAATCCGACCTGGTCAGATGATCATTCGGAATTTCCCATTCCATTGCAGAAACTATAGCTCCCTGAAAATACGCCGGAACCGCATTTTTCTTAACCACCTCGTCTTTATCAATGCGCAATTGGACTTTCTTGGAAGGGAAATAGTTTTCCATATCACCGGAATTCAGCTGAACTTTATACTCCGGATCATCCGATGTGACAAACTGCAATAACTGCTGTATATCTACCGCATTGTCAAGTTGTCTATCTACGAAAGGGATATAATCACGAACGCCTTTTTTCGTCTTTTCAGCGGGAATGGTCACGGGGAGCCCTGCCGCTTGATACGTGGGTTGTTTGGCCTGTTGCATATACCAATCGCCTGTGAGATAGCTTAACACGACAACCCGAACATCCGGACGTACGCCCTCTACTTCTTGCAAATACCATACAGGAAATGTATCATGATCGCCATAGGTAAATAGAATAGCATTTGGAGCACAGGATTCCAAATAATTGCGTGCCATATCCCTTGCCAACGATTTCTCGGACCGATTATGATCATCCCAGTTTTGATGAGCCAAAATAATAGGGCCTCCCAACAGCGCAAAAGAAATACCTGTCGCTAAAGCATAACGTGTTTGTACAAAACGGTTGAAAAACCGAACAAATGCTATTACTCCCAGCCCAATCCAGATCGCAAAAGCATAGAAAGACCCCACGTAAGCATAATCTCGTTCCCGGGGTTGCATAGGAGTTTGGTTGAGATAAACTACGATCGCTACCCCCGTAAACACAAACAGCAAGGTCAGTACCAAGGTATAAGGTTTATTGTTTCGGTACAACCAGATCGCACCAGCTATTCCGAGTAGCAATGGAAGAAAAAAATAAGTGTTCCGGCTCGGGTCATGCTCCTGCGATCGAGATATTTTATCTTGCCCCCCTAAACGCCAATTATCCAATGGTCTGATCCCCGACAACCAGTTGCCGTCACTATAGGTCCCATATCCTTGCCTGTCATTCTGTCTACCCACAAAATTCCATAAGAAATATCGGGTATACATATCTCCCAGTTGAAAATTAAAAAAGAACTTAAAATTATCGGAAAACGTTGGCTGTTGCCCTTCTTTCAAATTGAGGTAACTTCTGTAATAAGCTTGATGGCTTCCATCTTGGCTATAGATACGCGGGAAAAAGGTTTCCTTATCAAATTGATATTTGTCTACCTGTGTGAAGGGAACATACTCCGACTTATCTTTCCGATAGCTCGTCTTACTATCGACGCCAACCACTTGCGAGTCATAATAAGGTCCTTTGAGTAACGGTTCCCGTATATATTGTTCACGGCTCAAATATCCTAAAAAAGAAAATACATTATCCGGCGCATTATTGTTCAAGGATGGATTTGCTTTCCCACGGATCATGACCATGGTGTAGGAACTGTATCCAAATAAAACAAAACAAAGAACCAGCAAGGCTGTATTGAGTGTATATTTCTGCTTTTCATAGGAATAATATAGACCGTAAATTATCAATCCCCCCAATAATAGGCACGAGAAAAAAATTCCGGTACCAAATCCCATTCCCAATGAGTTCACAAATACGAGATCCACTTTAGCCGCTAGACCGACTAACCATTGAATAATTCCCCACAAAACGGCCCCTAAGATCAGCACTCCGACGAGGAAAGCTTTTATTGTCCCTTTCGCATTAACCTGTCGCGCTCTTCGGAAATAAACAACCATCGCGATAGCCGGGATTGCTAAAAGATTTAATAGATGCACTCCGATCGAAAGCCCCATAACAAAAGCAATAAAAACCAGCCAACGATCGCTACCGTCTTCATCTGCACGGACTTCCCACTTTAAAATTGCCCAAAATACGACTGCTGTACATAACGAAGACATTGCATAAACTTCAGATTCTACCGCCGAATACCAAAATGAATCGCTGAAACTAAATGCCATTGCACCGACAACTCCTGCGCCGAAGATCTGCAGGTAGGTTGACAAAGGAGCTTGTTTGTCTTTGTTGAGTAGCTTTTTAGCAATGGCGGTTATTGTCCAAAATAAAAAGGTAACAGTAATTCCACTGCAAACTGCAGAACCTATATTCATCCAATAGGCGATCTGCCCCTTATTCCCTAAAGCGAGATTAGAAAATATATTCTGAATAAGAAGAAACAATGGTGCTCCCGGTTGATGTGCCACCTCCAATTTATAGGCACAGGCTATAAATTCACCGCAATCCCACCAGCTTACCGTCTTTTCAACTGTAGCGATATATACACAGGTGGCAATTAGTCCGCAAGCAAAACCGAGTAGAGAATTTAATCTATTGTACGTCATAAGGTCAATTGGTCTATTGTTAAAATCCTTTTTAGCACTTTAAGTTAAAAAGTTATCCTGACTCCGACACACGAATTAACACTATTTAACACCAGTACCTGACTATAAACAGGCTATTCAACGCTGAATATAGAGATCGACCTAAACCACGCTGCCGAGACTTTCAACCTATTTCAGGCTTTCACAATGAATATTATCATAAAAAAAGGGAGCTTATCTGCTCCCTTTTTTATCATTTTATGAGTTAGGCTAGTTTTTCAACAATCTTCTTTGTTGGACCAGGATTACTCATCGTATAAAAATGTAATACCGGAGCGCCAAATTTAATCAGCTCCTGACACTGTTGTACCAACCACTCTTCACCTACCTGTCTGACGTCGGCATTCGTTTTACATGCCGCGACAGCGTCACTCAGTTCCTCTGGAATATCTAAATGAAAAATTCTTGGCAAGGTCACCAATTGCTTTTTTGTTGTCAGTGGTTTTAATCCCGGAATAATGGGCACATGGATTCCATTGTCCCTACATTTTGTTACAAATTCCTTGTATTTTTCAACATTAAAGAACATCTGAGTCACAATAAACTCTGCTCCCATATCGACTTTTTGTTTCAGATATTTAAAGTCAGTATTGAAATTTGGAGATTCAAAATGCTTTTCGGGATACCCGGCTACTCCGATGCAAAAATCAGTCTTTTCCGACGTGATAATGTCTTCATGCAGATACTTTCCTTTATTCATATCGGTTACCTGTTCCAATAGGTCTGTTGCAAAAGCATGTCCACCATCGGTTGGTATAAAATCGGCATCGCCCTTACGTGCATCACCCCGCAACACCAAAACGTTATCTATCCCCAGGAAGTTCAAATCGATCAATGCATTTTCAGTTTCCTCTTTTGTAAAACCCCCACATATCAAATGTGGCACCGCATCCACTTTATATTTATTCATGATTGCAGCACATATCGCCACTGTCCCAGGACGTTTACGATAGGAAACACGTTCCAGCAATCCACTCGCATGCTCTTTATAGATATAATCTTCCCGATGGTAGGTGACGTCGATAAAAGGAGGTTTAAACTCCATCAGTTCATCCATGGTTTTAAAAATACTTTGGATGCCCTGCCCTTTCGCCGGTGGCAATAGCTCAAAAGAAAACAATGTTTTTCCTTTGGCATTCTGGATATGATCGATAATCTTCATTAAAAAACTGTTTTTAGTTTGGTTGGCTTACATCGAAACGCACACGTCGAGGAATCGTTTATCTACATGTAACTTATCTTTCCCACATGGAGTAGGGTAGAATTTAGCACCTTGAACAATACAGGTTGCTAAGGCTTCAACGGGTCTAGTCCCTCGGCCTTTCTCTATAAGCGTTGCTAATATCGTTTTAAAAAATCAAAAGACAAAAATTATTTTTCGAAAAGGCAAAAATAGCAGCAAAAAGACTTCAATAAACGATGTTTCAACGTCACTTTAGCTTTGTATCCATGCAACGACAGGATTCTTCACCATACCAATAGTTAAAGACCTAGAAAAACCAGTAGAATTAACGATCGAGGATCATAGACAGCGAAGAGATTGACTATGCCACAAGAACATTGGCTAAAGATTAGCTGCCAAAGAATTTCGTAAATTTTTGAGATAAAATGTGACCAATAAGAGTCCTGTAACATGGTACTCCTCTTTCGATCCATATTTAAATCCGTCAAATAAATAGTGATAGGCGACTAATGCCTCTTTTTCGTTGTAAAATAATTCCTTCCAAGAATCAGGAACATCTGCCCATGCCTTGAGCACAATGCCATTCTCGGCATAAATAATTGGTGATTCGACACCATCCATTCGATAATCGTGATGAGTACCAGAGCTTGATATGTGTTGGAAATAAGCGATAGAATAATCTACAAAATTCAAGGCCCTGGCTTTTATCTCCTTTTCACTTTCCGATTTTACCGGAGCATTTCGCCATAAATTCACTTGGCTATCAAATTTACTGGGCGTTTCCCGGATAAGGGTTTTATCTAACGCAAAGTTGATATAAAGTCTTTCACTAGTGGGTATACGTGCTGAGCTAAACTGTGAAAAATCACCTCTCAGCTGAACAAAATCTTTTTTTATTTTAACAATATCCAAAGCGACACTACCTTTTTTCTCATCCGTCAATTCTAATCTATCACCGTCAAATTTATACTTACCAAAGAGTAAGATATCATCAATCGCCATGACAAACTGGTCCTTATCATGAAGCGAAAGAAAGGATCGGTATAGAATAGGATCATTACCATAGGTATCTGCCTCCACATTTTGGGGAGATTCTCTTTTTAATTTATGATACTCATCATTTGGATAGCCCAATATCATTTGGTAGTTGCCTTCAGGAAACTCCTTTTTCTTCCCAAAGAAAGTACACGAAGACAATGAGAGTGTGAATAACAGCAGTAATAACGGTTTCAAAATCAATTAATAATTATGGCCAATAGTAATATTAATATATAAGGACCAAGATAAGAAATTACTGCAATAGTAAGTATAGGATATTCAATTGAATAAGCTTGGGGATATGCCTATTCCTTATACAGATCGACCAATCCCTCAGGCAATTCAACTTCAATGATCTCCTCTTCGCCATCAATTCCTAAGATCAAATCGTCGGACAGCGGAAACATCAGTTCTTTGCCATCCATATCTACTGTGGCGACAAATTGTTGTGGGAATTCCTGAACATCTGTTATTTGCCCCAGTTCGCCATGGTTTTCATCGATCACTAAAAATCCGATTAAATCAGTATATCTAAAATCATCCGGGTCTCGCTCGGGCATTTTATCATTGGAAAGATATAGCTTTTTACGAACGAGTACCTGAGCCTTATCGATATGATCCACATCCTCAAATGTTACATAAGCAGTGCTATTTTTTTGAAATTTAATGGCATCAACAAAATAAGGAACAAGCTTTTTGTTCACTTCTACAAAGACAACATCGATATCCAAACTCTCGTATTCTTCGAATTCAAAAAACAGTTGTACTTCTCCTTTAAGACCTCTTGTTTTACTGATGTAACCGATGTAAAAGCATTGATCAATAGTCATATTTTTCTTATTTGGCGATTAGCTGTGAGACATGATTTGGCAAACGATTAGCCTATTGGCTGTTTCAAAAAAAGCCGGCTCAAGATTGAGTCGGCTTTCTCGAATACTTTATGAAAGAATTAACCTTCAGTTTCTTCTGATGCAGGAGCTTCAGTCTCTTCAGCAGCAGTTTCTTCTGCTACAGGAGCATTTTTAGCAGCTACAGCAGCAGCTTTTTCTTCTTTTTTCTTAGCTTCAGCCACTAAAGCAGCTTTTTTAGCTTCAGCTTTAGTTTGTGCTAAACCATCTTTTTTACCAGAGATTCTAGCTTCTTGAGCGTCAGTCCAAGCTGTAAATTTAGCTTCAGCAGCAGCTTCATCAAAAGCACCTTTTTTCACACCACCTTGCAAGTGTTTTTTGTAAAGAACACCTTTGTAAGAAAGGATAGCGCGAGCAGTGTCAGTTGGTTGAGCACCTTTATTCATCCAATCCAAAGCTTTTTCAAAATCCAAAACGATAGTTGCTGGATTTGTGTTTGGGTTGTAAGAACCAATACGTTCGATGAATTTACCGTCACGTGGAGCGCGAGAATCCGCTACGACTACGTGGTAAAAAGGACGTCCTTTTTTACCGTGTCTTTGCAATCTGATTTTAGTTGCCATTTTTTAATTTTATTTTATGTATTCAACATATCCCCCGAGCTTCATACTAGAGGGGATGCAAAGATAGTTATTTTTTTTTAATCAGCGTTATAATTTAATAAAACTTCACTGAAAACGACAGGGTTAGCTTCTTTCAGTAACCACTTTCAGGTTAAACACGTCCTACGCACGTTAAGATTTTGCCCTTACCATACTGTAGGTGAAACAAGTCTTTCAAAAAAATCAGTGTACAAAATAGCCCTTTTCTTCAAAACTTTCGTGACTTCGCAGATACCAACAGCAATGATAGCAAACTGAAGGTTCTTTCTGGCCAATAAAATAAGACACTTTCAAAAAAAAGCTATTTTACCAAATGTAAAAGGATGAATTGTTTGCGTCCTATGCCTTCGAAATAGTCACTGACATTTTTGCCAATTCACTTTTTACTTTCTACCTTCATTCTATGAAATCTGTTGCGCCATTAAAAATACTCAAAGCTTCGGCCGGTTCAGGAAAAACCTTTAGCTTAACTTTACACTATCTCACACTCCTACTATTCAACGAGAATAGCTATAAGGAGATTTTGGCGGTGACATTTACCAATAAAGCAACCGCTGAGATGAAGGAACGTATCCTTTCGGTACTCCATGGCTTGGCAACAGGCGATCGTAGCCCTAAAATTGAAGATTTCAGAAAGCTTCTTCTCGAGCAACAGCCAGACTGGAATCCACATCTAATACAAGAGAAAGCTTACCGTGTTTACCGTCGTATCCTACATGACTATAGTCATTTTACCATAAGTACAATTGATGGTTTTTCCCAAAAAGTCATTCGTGCATTTACTTATGAACTCAATCTTGATGCAGCTTATAAGATTGAAATGAATGTCAATAAAGTGAAAAATGACTTAACAGTCATGCTTAATCAATTGCTGGATGAACGCCCCGACTTACTTGACTGGATTATAGCGTATGCGGAAAAGAAAATAGCAAAAAATGAAAATTGGAACTACCGCCAACAATTAATGAGTTTGGCAAGCCTTATTTTCTCTGAAAACTTCCAGGAATTTGACGGCTATATCAACTCTGCTAATCCCAAGGAGGTTTTTAATCTCCTGAATCAGGAGGTTGAACAGAAGATAAACTCCTTTACCGAAGCGCTCTCCATGACGATTGAAGCGTTTAGTGAAACGTTCAAAAATTTTAACATCTCCGAAAATGACCTGAAAGGCAAATCGCGCAACAAAATAATCTCCGCTAGCAAAACCAACAAAAAAACGGAAAAACTGAGCGCTTCTGAAATCGCCAAAGTATTGGAAAAATACCTCCAATTGATCGATAATGAGGATGCTTTTACAGATAGTGACAAAAATATACGTTATGATCTTATCGCCGCACTAAGCCCCATCCTGGCATCTTTCCAGAAGCTACATGATAATCTATCCGCTTACATTGCGTATCAAGCGGTACAAAATAATCTCTATTACCTACGCCTGCTCAAGGAAATGAGCGACTTACTGACACAATGGCGACGGGACAATGGCGCTCAATTAATCTCTGACTCACAAATTCTATTAAACAAACTCGGATTGGATGAAAATAGCGATCCAACATTTATCTGGGAGAAGATTGGCAATCGTTTTAACTACTTTTTGTTTGACGAATTTCAGGACACTTCGCGTATTCAGTGGAAAAACTATAGTCCGCTTTTGATTAATGCATTGGCCGATGCCAAGGGCACAGTGAGCGAACACCTGATCGTTGGTGATGTCAAACAAAGTATCTATCGCTGGCGAAATGGTGATTGGCGAATTTTACTCCAACAGGTAGAACAACAGATTGGTCATACCTTTCACCTGGACGAGGATAGCAAAACAACCTTTATCGAAAACGGGAGCCTCGAAACCAACTTTAGAAGTCTTCCAAATATCATTCATTTAAACAACTACCTCTTTAGTAGTATTCCCCAACATCTACAGCAGGTACTGAATGAAAAAGTATCCGAAAACCTCGATGAAGAAGGTAAACAGTGGTGGATTTCTGCCGGCAATGACAACATGTTGGTCAAAGCTTATGAAAACAGTCAACAAGAGGTCCCTGAGCATAAAAAAGGAAAACTTGACCAGTTAGGATCTATTGAAATCTCCTACATTCCTGTCACTGATGGACGCTATCGAAGAAATCAGGTTGTTGAAGAATCGCTCCTGCAGCTATGTCAAAAAATAGGCGACTGGATCGGCAGCGGTCGTTATCAGGCTCAACAGATCGGTATCCTGGTACGGAGTAATGCGCAGGCTAAATTGGTGATCCAAAAGCTCATGGATTTCAAAAAAGAGCAACAGCTTACATTTGAAGTGATATCAGGCGATGCATTATCCCTAGCGAGCAATGATGCTGTAGGATTATTGATCGAAACGTTGAAGGCTTTAGTCTATAATTCGGACAAACATACCATCCATAAAGCAAAGATGGTCTATCTCTACCAGCATATTCAAAATAAGACAATCGATCAAAATGCATGGTTAAAATTTGCTAGCAATGACATCCGTACCCTGAAAGATTATCTCCCTGAGGCGCTGATTGACTCCTGGGAAATGGCACAGAAGCAGCCTTTAGTCCATTTAATTGAGAAACTTATTGAAATCTACGGTTTTACAACCAAAGACAATATCCACCTCCCCTACCTCCTAGCTTTCAAGGATATGATCTCAGCTTTCTCCACCAATGGCGAACGTGGCATTATACAGTTCCTGGAATTTTGGGAAGAGGATGGCAATCGGGCTGTGCTCCCTTCCAACGGAGAAATTGATGCGATCGAGGTAACGACAATCCACAAATCAAAAGGCCTGGCTTATGATGTTGTGATGATTCCATTCTGTTCGTGGGATCTTGACGGCATGATTAATGGCGATTTTTGGATCGAGACATCAGATACCCCTTTTGCCCAATTGGGAAAAATTCCAATAAAATATACTTCCACGGTCGGCAAATCAGTATTTTTCAAGCAATATTTTGAAGAGATGCTGTTCAACTACATGGATGCCCTCAATACATTGTATGTAGCAACAACACGTGCTGTTGAACACCTCTATATTACGGCACCTTCCTTCAAAGAATCTGTTGACAAGAAGACGGGCGAAATTACTGGTTATGATATCAAAGATGAATATATCAGCGATGTACTCTATCAGGTCTTAGAGACTTCAACATCCCCGTTTACACTGGAAGAAAGAGGCATATATATCGATCAGATAATCGAACGAAAAAAAAGTCAGGCTCAAAAAAACAATATTATTTCCCTTCGCCATTATCCCATTTCCAAAGAATTGGAAATGGCCTTAGAAAAATCCAGTACGCGCAACATCAACGATATTATGATGCTGGAGAAAGCCGCGCAGTACGGCATATTGGCCCACGATATTATGGCCCAAATTTCAAAGGAAGAAGATATCCACAAACTGGTACGCCAGCTGATTCAGGAAGGCATCCTCTCCAAGGAAGAAGAGCCTTTTCTCATGCAGGAAATCAATCAGATCTGGCAGCACCCCATGATCAATAAATGGCTCACAGGAAACTATAAAATCTGGAACGAAGCGAGCATCATTACCGCCAAAGGAGAGACCATTCGTCCTGATAAAGTCTTCACTTCCAAAGAGGAAACAATTGTACTGGATTTTAAATTCACACAGACAGATTATATCGGACACAAATATCAAGTCGACAATTATAAAAAGAATTTGGAGAACCTGGGCTACAGCAACGTTAAAGCCTATCTCTACTATGCGAAATCAAATCAATTAACTGAAGTAAAATAACAGCACGATGCAAACAGCCTTTCTAAAATTAGTAGCAGCAGACATTCAAAAGCGTTTTGGAAACGACCTGAGTGAAATAGCCATCGTGTTTAATAATAAACGGCCAATTACCTATCTCAAAAAACATCTTTCTGAAGTGTACGGACAGGCCATTTGGTCGCCACAGTTCTTTACGATCCAAGAGTTTCTTAGGCTTTCGACCGATGATACCGAAGCCAGTCCTTTAACCCAATTTTTCCACCTGTTTAATATTCATAATGAGTTATTGGTTGCTGAAGGCAAACTGCCAGAAACGTTGGAAGAATTTTATCCGATTGCCGAAATTATATTGAGCGACTTCGGCCAACTGGATTACGACCTCGTCCCCATCGAGCAGATTTATTTAGAACTTTATGACAATACCAAAATCGACATCGCTTTCCAACATCTCACACAAGAGCAGCAAGGATTTATCCGTCAATTTTGGCAGTCTTTTTCTATTGCGGGGCATAGTGGAGTACAAGAGCGTTTTCTTCAACTTTGGAAAAGACTGCCCGTATTATATGATCGATTCAAAGAAAAGCTTAAAACAGAGGGCCAAACAAACTATCCGACAGTCTACCGTGATCTGGTTGAAGGTAAGGCTACGCATCAGCAGTTTGCATCTTCCTTCCAGCACATCCTTTTTGTCGGTTTCAATGCACTGAACAAGGCCGAAACAAAATTATTTAAACAATGGCGGGATGAAGGCCGTGCATTATTCTACTTTGATGCCGATGCCTATTACCTCGAAGACACGATGCAAGAGGCCGGCCTTTTTATTCGACGTAATATTTTTCAAACAGGTTTGGTCAACGCTTTAGGCGATAGCCCGAATATTATTGGCAATAGGACCTCAACCGTAAATCTATATGCCAGCACCGGAAAGATCAGCCAAACAAAATTGCTGTATGACATTCTCGAACGCAATAATAAAATGGAACAAACATCCGCCATTCTCCTAGCGGATGAAAACCTACTTGTCCCTTTGCTGCAAAGTCTACCCGAGGTCAAACCCAATATCACAACAGGATATCCCTTGACACAGTCTCCTATTTACGGAATACTAGACCTATGGCTGGAAGTCCATTTGGAGATATCCCAGTTCAAGAAACGGAAGATTCCTTATCAGATAATAGAAACCTTCATCAACCATCCGCTCAGTATGGTTTCTTTAGCCGACAAACTTCAGATTCAGAAGGAGATTGCCGATAAACAGCTCTTTGAGATTGCATTGGAGGAACTTCATATCAAAAGCTCTTTGCCTCAATTTTTTGTACCGATTGACAATTCAGCCTATTTGATACCCTCGCTCATCCTGCTCGTTGATGATCTGTTGCACAGTATTTCTTCTCAGGAGCGTATCCGCCAAATTGACAACAACCTCCTGATTGAAACAAAGAAAACATTGAATCAGCTGCTATTGGGCTTTGAAACTGTTGCTCCATTAAGTATCAGCTTCCAAATCGGCTTGATTAAAAAAGCCATCGCCCCAATAAATTCGGCCATAGAAGGTGATCCCCTAGAAGGTATTCAGATAATGGGGCTCTTGGAAAGTCGTTGTTTAAATTTTGACAACGTCTATATTCTAGGAGCAAATGAAGGCATTCTACCCAAAACGTCAAATTCACCTACTTTTATTCCTAACAGCCTAAGAAGTGCTTATGGGCTTCCCATATTAGAAAATCAGGATGCCTTGTCGGCCTATTTATTTTATCGCCATTTTCAATACAGTGAAGGAATACATATTTTCTACAATGGCTTGGTTGACGAAAGCTCTACTGGCGAAGAAAGTCGCTTTATCAAACAGCTGGAGTTTGAAAGTAAATTTAGATTTGACCGAAAAATTCAGCAACAGACCATTCAATTTGCGGATAAAGCCCAAGAAATTGTTATTGAGAAGCGTGGCGAGGTTTGGGAAAAGATGTACCAGGACTTTATCGTCAACCAGAAACGGATATCTGCAACGGCACTGACGACTTATCTGCAGTCCCCGTTGCAATTTTTTCTAAAACATATTGCCGGCATTAAAGAGCCCCCTTCCATCTCTCAGGAATTTGAGATGAATAAACTGGGAACTGTCATCCACAATGTGATGGAGAAGATATTCCTACCGTTCAAAGGACAACAGGACTTTACGCCCACAAGTGTCTTGCAGAAGCAGTTCGACAAGGTAGAGGCACAGGTGATCCGTGAAATAGGCCTGCAATATCAGATCGAATTAAAGGCAACAAATGATTTAAACAGCTTGCAGCGGATCATGCTGAAAATTGCCTGCGAGTATGTCAAGATGTATCTCGAATATGACATCAACAACTACAAAGCATTTCGGATTATTGAACTCGAGAACGACAACGATTATGTACTGCCCTTTCCTATTCAGATCAATGGAGAAGAACAACAGGTCACACTTTACGGTATTATTGACCGGGTAGACGAGGTCGTAACACACGACGATCGTATTATCAGTAGAATTGTCGATTACAAAACAGGTGGTGATTCGATCATGTTTAAAGGAATTGATCAGGTATTTGCGCCAAACACCGAAAATAAGGCGATGGTCCAAACCCTATTTTATGCCTATGTATTCGAACAGAAGACAGGAAGAAAACAACTTGAACCCCATCTCTATGTTGCGCGTAAAATGCGGGAAGAGGGCACATTATTCAGTGGTAAAGAAGGGGTATTGACCGATGAATTCCTTGCTTTCCAGAAAGAGAATTTTGTCGAATTCTTGCGGGATACTCTTCAGGAAATCTTTAATCCGGCTATTCCATTTCGACATAATCCGGACACGGTAGTTTATCCAAGCGACCCTTATACACTATTCTACCGGGAAGCGAGTAAATGGGCTGATGCAGAAGAATAAAGTACAACAAAGGCTTTAATAGGGAGAGTTCAAACTAAATGCGGTACATCAGTGGTACATAAGTGTATTTAAAAACAAAGGGGGAATGTAAAATTCCCCTTTCTATATTAACGTTTGTTTCTTTTGATTGCATTATTGGCTCGGCGTTTCGCCGTTTTGATTTTGTAGTGGAACCAATGGTCTTTGAAGATCTTTCGCATGGTATTGTCAAAATGTCTCGTGATAAACAGATTACGCGCCCCCTTCAACTTTTCACTGATCGAATTTGCTAATGCCCTAACAGAAATCGAATAGCCCTCTGTCTCATATTGAATGTAATGCCACCAGCCTGCTGGCATATATAAGGTTTCGCCAGGATGAATGACTGCTTCATAACCTTCTAGGTACTTAATTCCGGGATATTCCTCTTCACTACTATATTTTGGGTTGGCAATACTATGAAAATTGTAGGGCAATTTGTACATCAAATCAGATTGATCATTCGGAAAAAGCCAAATACGTTTTAATCCTTGAAATTGAGAGATAAATACGTGTGACATATCGATATC
This sequence comes from Sphingobacterium sp. UBA5639, assembly GCF_002421245.1. Classification (NCBI taxonomy): domain Bacteria; kingdom Pseudomonadati; phylum Bacteroidota; class Sphingobacteriia; order Sphingobacteriales; family Sphingobacteriaceae; genus Sphingobacterium; species Sphingobacterium sp. UBA5639. The sequence goes on along the minus strand of NZ_DIJR01000029.1, from coordinate 213,729 downwards.
GAAATGATTACGGGTACTTGACCCCTCTCCACCAAAGAACATAAATGGCAACCATTGCAAGACCTTACCTCCCGTGACATCATTATAAATAACATCGTTTTTCAGTTCAGGACGTATTTTGAGCAGATTGAACAAAAACAACCGTAACTCAGTAGGTTCTTTTGTGATCAGATCCAAATACTCTGCAAATGTCATATGGCCAACAGGAGCACTGGCAGCACGGTCCATTGATTCCTCCTCTTTTCCATAGACATCTATTTTTATATCTCCTGCGATTTCCTTAAAGTAATCATAACTCCATTTCTTCCATGCTGGACTTTCTGCACTGATAAAATCTGATATAATTACAGGAAAACCTGGTTTCAGATAATTCTTTAAGAAGTCCTCTGATTGAATGCCCGAAATTTTATCAACTTGCTTTAACTTCACGACTGACTAATTTTGCTTAATTACAAACATAAAAAAAATATTTCTATCAAATTTTAAAAATATTGCCTATGCTTTATTTTTAATTGGAACAAATTACTCCTAGCAATTTAATAGAAATATATTTAAAATCTCCATGACCTTCGTCACTTTTATTACATTTTAACATCATCGATTCGACTCGCAACCATTTCTACCCCCTTAAGATAAACATATTATTCATCTATCTTTTATAAGAGGAACATACCACAGCTATTGATCATCTGCCGATACGTAAAATTGTCGTCGTACCGACATTGATTCGGAATGATAAAACGCCCTTCCCCATAGAAGTCTTTAGCGATTTTGTGGTCCTTAAAATTGCATAAATAACAAAAAAAGGGTCTTAAGAACCCTTTTTTTGTTATTTACCTTATGTTAGGCTACTACTTATTTACCTTTTTGATATATTCTTCGACAGCCATCGTCATACTTGGCGCTTTTGGTGTTGGAGCAGGGATATCTAAAATTAATCCGTGATCTAAAAGAGCCTGTTGCGTAGAAGCGCCAAATGCTGCAATCCTTGTATTATTCTGCTTAAAATCAGGGAAGTTATCATATAAGGACTGTACACTTGAAGGACTAAAGAACACGATAACATCGTAGAAAACATCTTTCAAATCCGTCAAATCGCTTACCACAGTTCTAAAAAGCACAGCTGGTGTAAATTTATAGCCGTTTTGTAGTAACCAATTACTTGTTTCCTCATTAGCAACATCCGAACAAGGGAACAAAAAATTCTCCCCTTTGTGTTTTTTCAATACCTCTTCAAGGTCTTTCGCGGTCTGTTTACCAAAGAAAATCTTCCGTTTTCTATATTGAATATACTTCTGAAGATAAAGGGCAATCGTCTCTGAAATACAGAAATATTTCATTTCTGCAGACACTTCAAACCGCATCTCTTCGCAAATTCTAAAATAATGATCTACAGCATTTCTACTCGTAAATATTACGGCAGAATAATCTGCTAGATTAACCTTATCCCTACGCACATCTTTGGCAGGAACTCCTTCTACGTGTATAAAACCTCGAAAATCTAATTTTAACCCGTATTTCTTTGCTAAATCATAATAAGGGGACTTATCGTTTTCAGGTTTTGGTAAAGTCACCAGTACACTTTTTACCTTCTTTGCTCTTTCTACGTCTGAAGTTTGCATATTAACCAGTTTTAGCTCAATAATCTTAACAGTATTAATATTGGTGCTATTTCTAGGCAACAAAGGTACAAAATTAAATAGGAAATTGAAAATTTATACATGGACATAATATGAGTCGCTGTCTTAAGAAATCGATAGAAAAAGAGTAAGGCCGCTCCAACGATGGCCAAATGCAGCACCACACCCACCGATGTCAAAGGCACAAGACTCAAAATTAATAATACAGGAAGCATTAAAAAAAGTGTATTGAAATAAATCAGATACAGCACGGTCACATATTCTTTTACCAACTTTCTGATTTGAAACACAAAGGATAAGAACCGAATAAACCCGATTTTTAGTGCAAACAAAGCGCCAACCATTCCCACAGTCTTCATATAATTGGGAAAAGTAATAAAATCAAATCTATTTAATTCATACGCATAAAATAGACTTACAAATAAGCCCATTGCCCCAGAGAATAATATAAACAGAAAAATAAATGGCCAAGATGTCAGGATCGTATCCTCCTTACTTACTGATAGTAAGACCCGATCGTCCCAATAGCCCTGAAAAACCAATTTGATATCTGACGGGAAGAATACCCGAATCATCCCAACACCAAAAATTAATGCGAGAACTGTAAATAAAATCCAATTTTCACGATGAGCCTTGAGCGTGCCATATTGCCGATCCAAATTGCTATTTCTTAATTCACCCTGAAAATACTGCTGTACATCAAAATTATAAATGTTATGAACCTTCAGCCCTTCCCCGTTTACGGTTACGATCCGATATTGATTCTGTAACGCAGGGTTCAAAGATGCCAAGACTTTCTGGTTTGGCGATTCAACAGAATCTTTTACTACATTTAGACTATCAGCCTTAACTGTGCTGCTGTTTTGTACAACCGCCCGAAAAGTTCGCCGCTGCGCATTCAATCCCGTAAAGGAAAATAGCAGAAGCACTACAAATAGAAGATGATATTTGAAGATAGTTACGCTCATTAAAATGAATTGTCTCTTAACGGCAATGAAATACTCATGAACCGTCTCTATTCGAAACTCTTTAATTTTGGTCGTAAAGTTAGGATAAAAAGTTATATTGCATTCAAAAAATCTTCAGAGAACATGTACAAAGAAATCATACGTTGTCAATGGTGCGGTTCTGATCCGCAATATGTAGACTATCACGATAAAGAATGGGGGCGACAAGTCCGCGATGACAAAACTTTATTTGAATTTTTGATCCTGGAGTCTGCACAAGCTGGCTTAAGCTGGATCACAATTCTTCGTCGAAGAGCAGCATACCAAGAAGCTTTTGCCAACTTTGATGTTGATCAAGTCGCGGCCTATACCAATGAACATGTTGCGAGGCTTTTGAGCGATTCGGGAATCATCAAACACAGGAATAAAATTGAATCCACCATTACCAATGCGCAACATTTCAAGAAAATCCAAGCAGAATATGGTAGCTTCTATGACTACTTATACAGCTTTTTACCTGAAAAACAACCGATTGTAAACCACTGGAGCAGTTTGCAACAGGTACCTGCAACGACAGTTATTTCTGATAAGATAGCAAAAGATATGAAGAAAAGAGGGTTCAAATTTTTCGGCTCTACCATTTGTTATGCGTATATGCAGGCCGTTGGAATGGTGAACGACCATATCGAAACCTGTTCGTTTAAATAGGCTAGCCAGTAAAATGCGCATCGATTTCTCAAATCAATTTGAAAGAATCAAAACAAGTGCTCTACCCCATAAAAAACGAACCTTTAAGAACAGAAATGCCAGCTATGAATCAAATCGACCTAACACAAAACCAATTGGTATTAAAAGAAAAAAAGGGACCGCTAGTTGCCAGAATATTCATCTATTTACTGACTATAATGACGATAATTCTCCCATTAGGCGGCTTCATTGCCAATGTTCTCAATGACGGGGTAACACTTATGAGTGTTGTCTTCTATGGTATATTCGGATTAATAGCATGGTATATGATCCGGGTTTCACTATGGAATACCTATGGCACTGAAATTATTCATTTTCAAAAAAACAAATTTAATTACGCAGCTAACTACCAATGGTTTAAAGGAAGTCTAAAAGAATTTGATTTTGAAAAGATAGACTTTACAATACAAAAAGCGGGCTATGAAGAAGATCATAAAGGTGTCTTGGTCATTAAATTTGATGAAAAGGAAATGTTTGAAACTGTCTCTAAATTCCCCTTGTCTGATCTGGAAATTTTGCTCATCAATCTGAAAGCATTATACAGCGATCAAACGCTTGAATAGAGCGAAATTCTACCATTAAAATCTAACGATCACTTGATAGCACATTAGATTGCTACGTTTTTATAAATATCGGGGAGATTCCGACAAAGACCATTAAAGTCCATACCATACCCAACTACAAATTCCTTACTTATTTCAAAGCCAACATAAGTTAATTCCTCAAAATGATACTGCAGTGCCTCAGGTTTAACCAAAAGTGCGCAAGCAATCACACTGGCTGGATTTAATTTTTTTACAGCATCCAAGGTGTATTTGAGTGAATGCCCGGAGTCGACAATATCTTCTACAATAATCACATCCCGGCCTTCAAGGTCGATACCAAGGCCTAAAAGCTCGTTTAATTCAGATTGTCCCGTTCCAATATAAGATGCCAACTTAATAAAGGACATCTCACAAGGAACATCAATTTGCTTAAGCAAATCTGCCATAAACATAAAACATCCATTCAAGACACCTATAAAAACAGGCAGTTTGTGTTCATAACGCCGGCTTATATCAATCCCCATTAGGCGCACTCGCTTCTGAATTTGTTCTTCTTCAAATAAAGGTTCGAAAAGCAATCCGTCAATTTCTATCTTTTTCATGTTAATGTCCTTCTTTCGCCACAAACACTATTTGTGTGCGTCGTTTTGTTTTTCTTCTTTTTTACGTCCCAATATCTTGTCAAATAGCGATCGTTTTGGTTTCTCTGGTTCAGTCGCCTCCTCATCTTTCTTTTCCGTTAGATCCATTTGTTTTAGCTTCTTTGGAACAGATACACTTTCAAGATTATCGGCAGGAGAGCTACTTTCGAGACGATCGAACAACAATGGATCATCTCCCATATAAAATACATCAACCGAATCTACCACAGCTGGTCGAGCTGCCCGCAGATGCGGTTGCAGAACAACTTCATAAAAACCATAATTTGAAGTTGTTGAATCCACACTAATCTGCCCTGTTTTGGTCATAATATGACCATAGGTATTAAAATAGCGCAACATATTCCCTTTCAGGTGCCCTGTCCAATCAAAAAAGTTGAGTCCTTTTTTAGGTCGTGGAACGATACTGGACAAAAATATACTCTCTCCAAGCCCCAACTGTGCCGGTGTTTTTCCAAAATAATAACGCGCAGCTTCGGTGATACCATATACATTATTCCCCCATTCGATGACATTCAGGTAAACCTCGTACATGCGTTGTTTGCTGACTTGCTGTGAACGCTCCATCAGCCATACCAGCAAAATTTCTTCCAGCTTCCGCACAACGGTCTTATTCCGATTTAGAAAAACATTTTTTACCAGTTGCATAGATATCGTACTCGCCCCGCGCTTAAACCCTTTTTCCTTGATATTTGTAGCAATGGAGAGCTTAAAAGCCTTCTCCTCAAAGCCCTTGTGTTTAAAGAAAAAGGGGTCTTCTGTATTGATCAAACTAATCTGCATATAACGGGATATTTGATCTAGCGGTGTAAAATTAGGGTTTTGAGGCCCCACCACAATCTCCCGCATCGGCTTACCATCTTCGTAAGCTGTATACGTGAAAGGCGTATTTAGCATCGCAATATCAGCCTCTCCCCATTTAACGACTTTTAAATCCCTATCATCCATTTTGGAAGAGAAAAGAAGCTTTTCGGGCTTTTTTATTTCGAGCGCAAAGTTTAGATCGTATTGAATATGCCCCTCCACCTGAATACCGTCTAAACCTGGAAATAATCCAACTGGCATGGCATCAAAAAAGTGCTGAGCCTCGATCTTATCTGTGTGAATAGCGAAGAAGAGCTCTTTCTCCGGCTTGTGCACATACTTGACATAAGGGGAAAACACAAAATCTTTGACCTGTACGGTACTTTCTTTACTCACTTCAATCGATGATGCTCCAATATTCAATGCCCCCTGCATGATGGCTTCAGGAAAGATGACATCTTTACTAGAAATACGCCAGTGATTTACTTTCAAATTTTTAAAGCCCCATTGCCCATGCAATTCCAGCAATTCCTTATTCCTCCTGTGCGCCTTGTCCAGTCGGAAGGATATTTCATCAAAACTTACTGCAAGACCAAATTTGCGTTGCAACAAGGGAAGATTGACCTCCTTTTTATCAGAAAAAAGGCGAAGGTCACATTCTTGATTATCCGAATCTATTGTTCCAGTCAGATTCCAGGCCGCTTCATGGTCGTTTAGCAGGAACTTCGTTTCCATATCTCCACCGTCGATCACCGCAGAGGGAATGACAATGCGCTGTGAAGTGCTGTCATCGCGATAGGAAAGCTCAAGATTCTTGAGATCAAGATCATTTGGAACCTTAAAAAACACATTTTTCAACAATCGATCTGCTAAAGCTGCCAGATTCTGTTTTGGATTATCATTTTCTACGGTATCTTTTTTCTGTTTCTTGAATAAGAAATCGTAGTTACTGACCGAGTCTTTTTTAACAAGAGAAACGGTCCCATTATCCAAAATAACCTGCCCCAATTTTACGTCTCCGAATAGCAAAGGCCACAATTTTACAGATACCGTAAGATCATTGATTTGTGCCAATTGATCGCGATGTCTGGGCAAAAATTGTATATTCTTAAACTGTACTGCACTAATTCCCTGGAAGGCATAATATTGGATCTTCAATTCCATATCATACTTTTCAAGCAACTTTGCTTTCGCTTTGTTGATTGCTCCCATGAGCATGGCATCTCTTTTCTGATAAGCATAGGTACCAACTGCAATAGCCAAAACCAGCATAGCAGCTAGCGCAATATAAAGCCATCGCCACTTGCGGGACTTAAAAGATGTTATAAATCGATTGGACATAATTATTACTTAATGCAAATTCGTGCATATCAACAGTCAAACTTAGATAAATTAGCTTTTATATGCAATTTAATTGCGTGGCATATATACGTAATTTATCGATCTCTCCTCTGCCTATTGAGGAATTTATTTATTGAGGAAATATACATGAAGTTTTTCTAAGCACACATAGACGGATAAAAATGATAAAAGCCATTCCGACCAATGGCATGACAACTTTCCAATAAGCTTATTTTCTAGCAGGAATTTACAACTTATTTTATAGGGATTTAAAACGGGTTTTATAGGGGTTCATCCGAATGAAGTCCGAATGAGATCCCTATCAGGTCCCTATCAGGTCCCTATTAGGTCCGTTTAAAGAATAGGAATACTCACTTCATGTTTTGAACCTGAACTATGGAAGATTAATGTCCCATCCCTTTTAGTGTAATACAGCTTTCTAAATCCCATTAAAAACAAAGAAATGACATGAAATTGATCTGCAATGAGTAGTTTTGTAATCCGTGATTACAAATGAATAACAGATGGTTACCAAAGAACAAGTATTAAATGCATTATCCTATGTTGAAGAGCCTGATTTGAAAAAGGATCTTGTAACATTGAATATGATTCAAAATATCGAAATCGAAGGCCAAAAAATTTCTTTCGATGTCATTTTAACTACGCCAGCTTGCCCGCTTAAAGACCATATTGAGCATGCTTGTCGAAACGCTATAGCCCATTTCATCGACAAGAATCTCGAAGTTCAGATCAATATGACTTCCAATGTGATTGGGAAGCAAGGCGCACAAGTGTCGGGTATTAAAAATATCATTTTGGTATCTTCAGGCAAAGGTGGAGTTGGTAAATCTACGGTTGCCGCCAATCTAGCTCTTGCTCTCCATGCTAAAGGTGCTAAAACAGGACTTTTAGATGCCGATATCTATGGACCATCGCTTCCGATTATGTTTGGATTGGAAGGCGCTAAGCCAGGTTCGGTAGAAATGCCAGACGGACAGGTTAAAATTGAACCGCTTGAAAAATTTGGGCTGAAATTACTTTCAATAGGATTTTTCACCGATCCAAACCAGCCTATTCCATGGCGTGGTCCAATGACCACTTCAGCAATCAAGCAGCTTTTTAACGATGCGCATTGGGGCGAACTGGATTACTTGGTCGTTGATATGCCTCCAGGCACTGGTGACATCCATATCACCGTATCGCAGACATTCCCTATTGCCGGAGCTGTGATTGTCACTACGCCGCAGCACGTTGCCCTGGCCGACGCCGTCAAAGGAATTGGAATGTTCTTAATGGATAGCATCAATATTCCATTATTGGGCGTCGTAGAAAATATGGCCTATTTTACCCCGGCTGAGCTGCCAGAGAATAAATACTATATTTTTGGTAAAGACGGTGGAAAACGTTTAGCAGAAGAATATAAAGTTCCTTTCCTTGGTGAAATCCCTTTATTAAAAGGCATTTCTGATGCTGGAGATAATGGTTTCCCAGTTGCCATAGATACCGAAGATCCTGTAACGAAATCATTTTTAACGATTGCAGAGAAAGTTGCCCAGCAACTTTCCATTATCCATAGCCAGGGGAAATAATTAGTTAATAATGTCCCTCGTGCTTCACAAAAAAAGGCTTTCATGCATATGAAAGCCTTTTTTTGTGAGATGCCATCTAATTAGACGGCAAGCTCCAACAATACCGGGCAATGATCGGAATGGACAGCATCTGGCATTATGCTGGACGATTTGATTTTCTCTGCCAGAGGTTTTGAAACCATATTATAATCAATACGCCAACCTAGGTTTTTCGCACGTGCTCCAGCACGGTAACTCCACCAACTGTAATGGTGCGGATCCGGATTTAAATGGCGAAAAGAGTCGATATAGCCCGAATTAATAAAATTCTCCATCCATTCGCGCTCCTCTGGAAGAAATCCCGAAGAATTTGCATTTGATTTTGGATTGTGAATATCAATAGCACGGTGACAAATATTATAATCACCACAAACGACCAAATTCGGTTTTTCGACCAAAAGCTTATCGCTATATAACTGAAAATCCGCCAGAAAACGGTATTTAAAATCCTGTCGCACGTCTCCTGTCGTACCTGATGGAAAATAAGTACTCATCACGGAAACCTGATCAAAATCAGCACGGATAATACGTCCTTCAAAATCATAATCTTCATGGCCGCAACCATACTCAATATGCTTAGGTGTGATACGCGTAAACAAGGCGACTCCGCTATAGCCTTTTTTTTGAGCGGGATACCAGTAATGCTCATAGCCCATCTGTTCCAACAAAGCAATTTCAGGAATTTGATCCGGTGTAGCTTTAATCTCCTGAAGACAGATGACATCTGCATTTACAGTTTTCAACCAGCCTAACCAATCTTTCTTCAAGGCTGCACGTAAACCATTCACATTATAGGTTACTATTTTCATTTTTTGAATATTGAGATGCTAAATAATAAAGGAAAAAGCTCTTCAACCCCTGATTTGCGAATCATAACGACATTAATAATCCTTGGAAGAGAACAGATCACCAATTTTAGAAAAGATACCCGTCTGAGGTTTTAGACCTTTTAGTTCTCGCTCCAGGTTTAACGCTTCTCGTCTTGTGAGCACGTGCATGCTCATTTTCTGGTCGACTTCTGGCCTATCGTGCTTATCGGTTTTCACAGCTGCAATCTGATCGATGACATCCACGCCTTTGACCAGCTCACCAAATACGGTATAATTCCAATCCAAATGCGGAGCTCCACCAATAGTCGTATACGCCTGACGTTGCACTTCCGAAAATTTCTTACCATTCATTCGTGTTTGCTCCAAACGATCGAGGTCTTCAGGGGTGAATACCTTTCCCTGAACGAGATAAAATTGAGAACCTGAAGAAGCCTTTGCGGGATTATTATCTCGAGCCGCTCCGATAGTACCTTTTTTATGGAATAAACCATCCTGAATCTCTGCAGGAATTGTATACCCTGGTCCTCCATTACCCAATTGAGCGCCGCCAACGGCATTTCTTGAATCAGGATCACCACCCTGAATCATAAAATTCTGGATGACACGATGGAACAAAGTCCCGTCGTAATATTTACTTTTTGCCAATTTGACAAAGTTATCCCGATGTTTAGGTGTCTCATTATACAACCGCAGCACACAGGTCCCCTTGTCAGTAACGATCTGTACATATTTAAACTCGGGTTTAGCCGCAAATGCCAAAACCTGCAGAAAGCAGAATACTGCTATTAAACTAGCCTTTAAAAATTTCATCTGTTAATAATTATATGCTCCCAATTAGAACTTCCAATTTTTTCAATTGTGCTATCTTCTAGATAACGTTTAATTCCTCAAAATAATTTATGATCAAGGACTTCATAATCAGTTCTTGTTCCAAAAGCGTATAGTTAGGAATAGGTTTTACCAATTCCCAATGTGGCCACCCCTCTTCATCCAGACCTTTCAGATTATAAAATCCCATTGCACTGAAAAGACGACAGGTCGCAATGTGCATCAATTCTTCTTTTTCCCGTTTTGAGAACTTTTGAGCACCTTTACCCAATTCCTGAACACCAATGAGGAATAAACAGACTTTGATGTCCGGCTTTTCCATATCGAATAGTGAAGCAATTTCATCCTGTAGAATACTCCACTTCTTATTTACTTCTGCTGCCTTCATTTTTTTGTTTTAAACAAACTAAGATAAATAAATACACTTATGCCGTTAGATTCCCTCCTTTTGCAATAACCTCTGCACAGCGCTGATCAATCATCTGAAAAACTGGATCGAACAAATTATCGTCAAAATACGGATCGGGAACAACATCATCTCCTAAAAACAATTTCACTTTGTTCAGGTCTTCCTTATCAATCACCTGAGCGCATACATCTTCATAATTTTGTCTATCCATCACAAATATAAGATCATATTCGGCAAAAAAATGCGGCTTGAAATGTCGGGCCCGCTGACCGGAAATATCGACACCATACTTCTTTGCAATGGCTATCGCCCTACGGTCGGGTGCTTCACCAATGTGCCAGTCACCTGTACCCGCCGATTCAACGACCCAATTTAATTGATTATCCGCAACTTTTTGTTTTAATATACCATGTGCAAGGGGCGAACGACAGATATTGCCCAAACAAACCATTAAAATCTTCATCTCTATAATTTTAAAAAACTATCAAGCAATCGCGATACCGTTGACTGATCCAACTAAAGGACGCAAAGAACGCCTTTAGCCCATATAATCAGGCTCTCATTCTTGTCGATAGCAAAATATATAATAAATCATCAGGCCAGAAAGACGCAGCTTAACAAGTACTGGCGCTGTTCGGCACTTCATTCCGCAAAATAGCTAAACTAAAATTATTAAGGAAACAACCAGCTTAAAATTGACCTACATGTTACCAAGTGACATAGCATTTCCACCAAATTTTCCTGATTTCGCATACAAAAACAGCGGAAAAACCCGCCTAAAAATCATTCTGACCAATAACTGAGTTCATTAAAGCCAATGAAATTAAACAATGCTTAGTAAACCAAGCATAGCGAGTTCATTACTCCCTTAATGAAAAAACGTGATCATAATACAAAGGATAAAACCTTCATGACTTCGCAGCCACCAATAGCAATGAAAGCAAACTGAAGGTTTTTTCTGGCCAATAAGATCAGACACTTTCAGAAAAAAAAGGTGGCCTAACCTTACGGCTAGAACCACCTAAACTATATTAATCAACCAATTCTTAATTCAACGCTTAATATTCTACTGGGAAGCTCAATTGAACAGCACCACCTTGAGGAGATACCCCTTTCAATCGCACAATATTACGTTGTGTTGCGCCAAGCGCAGTTTCAACATCGTCTACTGTATTTACAGCTTTTCCATTAACCTCAGTAATGACCAATCCACGCTCTACACCGAAGTAATCAAAGATGCCACCACGATTCACTTGGGTCACAACAACTCCAGAGTTGACACCCAGCTCTTTTTTCTTCTGAGCTGAAGCAGGAATAAAGCTTGCACCCAATTTATTGTAAATCTCCGTTGCACTTTTAGAAGCTTTACCGCCGGTATTTGCGGTCTTCAAGGATTCTTCCCCTTTCAATGTCATGGTTACTTGTTTTTCCTTACCATCACGTTTGTAGGTGACATTGACCTTATCTCCAGGACGCGCACGACCTATAGTTTCACTTAAGACAGGTGAACCTGTGATCACTTTTCCATTAATCTTGGTCAGGATATCTCCTTTTTTAACACCTGCAGCCTCTGCGGCACCACCAGCTACAACGTCTTGAACATACAAGCCATCAACATCTGTGAAACCTTTCTCTTTAGCAAGTTCAGGTGTTATTTCGGTATAGGTAACACCGATATAACCGCGTTTTACATTACCGTATTCGACAAAGTCATCGACAATCTTTTTCACCAAATTGACCGGAATCGCAAAACCATAACCCGCATATGTTCCTGTCGGAGAAGCGATAGCAGAGTTAATACCAATCAATTCTCCCGAAGCATTCGTCAACGCACCACCACTATTTCCTTTATTGATAACAGCATCTGTTTGAATAAAGGATTCTATCGCTGAACTCACCGGGATTTGATCCTGTCCACCACCAAATGGATTACCACGTTGTTGCTGACCTTCACTCAGAATACCGATCTGACGACCCTTTGCACTAATGATACCTGCGGTAACTGTAGATTGAAGCCCTAGCGGGTATCCAAAAGCCAATACCCATTCACCGACATTGACATTATCTGAGTTACCTAACTTGACCACAGGAAGCCCCTTGCCTGACACTTTCAACAAGGCTAAATCTGTATTCGGATCACGTCCGATCAATTTGGCTTCAAACGTACGTTTGTCTGTTAATACGACTTCAATTTTATCTGCATCTTCTACGACGTGGTTATTCGTTACAATATAACCATCATCCGAGATAATTACACCTGATCCGGATGCCTGCACAGGTTGCGCCTGCATTTGACGACGTCCACCACCTTGTGGCATGCCAAAAAACTCTTCAAACATATCGAACGGAGAACCTTGCGATTGCTGTGATCCTTTACGGCTATAGGTTGTCTTAATATGCACTACACCTGGCGACACTATTGCGGCAGCCTGGGTGAAATCAGGATTGCCTGTTGAAGACATAACTCCTGTAGGATTGTTTGCAAAATAAACTTTTTGTTTGTCTTCGAAAGACATACCATCCAACTTCTTATTCTCAATAAGCTTGTAACCACCTAATGCTACCGCTCCACCGAAAACAGCCGTTAATAGCGTTAAACCGACCTTATTCATAAACTTATTTCTATTTTAAAATGTCCTAATATATGCTGATAACCTTTGCTCCTAAAATTACCGATTTTATTCGGATATGTTCAAATGTAATACCATTTCAAGGCCTTCGGAAAATCCGACACGTTAAAAAATGTTAATTGCTAGACAAATGCAATCATTTTAACAAATCTTAACTTTTACCCGGTTTTTTGTAACAAAAAAACGTATTTTTGTTACTACAAATCAACGTAATGGCATCAAAAGTAAGATTTTCAAAATATCAGGGCGCAGGAAATGACTTCATTTTAGTAGACAACCGCGACAGTGCATTTGACCGCGCAGATGAAGCATTGGTGGAAAAACTCTGTAACCGTCGGTTTGGCATTGGTGCCGATGGCTTAATGCTGCTTCAAAACAAGGAAAATTACGATTTTGAGATGATTTATTATAATGCCGACGGCAGAGAAGGCAGCATGTGTGGTAACGGAGGCCGTTGTATCGTCGCTTTTGCACGCGACTTAGGCATCATTACTGACAAAACTGTCTTTTTGGCAGTAGACGGCATACACCATGCCTCGCTAGCAGCAGACCTTGTCAACCTGCAAATGATCGATGTACAAGATTATACACGTGATGGTGAAGCTTATGTATTACAAACGGGGTCTCCACATTATGTTGAGTTTGTAAAAAATCTGCAGGATAAAAATGTCTTCCAAGATGGCTACGCAATTCGCAACAATGCTACTTATGAAAAAGAAGGCATCAATGTAAATTTCATTGAAGCGGAAGGAGATGGTTATTTCCTCCGTACTTTTGAGCGCGGTGTTGAAGATGAAACCTATGCCTGCGGCACTGGAGCAACTGCAGCAGCGATGGCTGTTGCCCTGCAGCAAAATTTAGAAGGTGATATCACTATTCCTATTCGCGTATTAGGAGGGCAGCTTTATATTTCATTCCATAAGAAGGGCTCCCATTTCTCAGAGGTATTCTTAAAAGGTCCAGCACAATTTGTCTTTGAAGGAAACTATTAGATTTTTACTCCTATAGCGAGTCAAGCTAATTACAACTCAAATTTTCAACTCAGGTAAATCAAGCCGTGAAGGACGACCTGTTATCTTTGGCATTTAACGATACCTGTGAACAACTTCATAATGAAGGTTAGTACAGGATCTTAACGAGGCTATCCCTTGGAATCGATTTTTAAAATTTCAACGTGCAAATTGCAATTAATGGTATATTTTATTGTATATTAGAAACCTTTATTTATAAGGTCCGCTATTTTTAATGCAACAGTCAAAGTCATTTCCAGTATATAAAATCGTTTATTCTATATGTGAGCATCCCTATCTTGGCTATCTTATTGAGCCACACATGGTCAAACTCAATCCCAACGGGACTTACTCACTACGTTATCAGCGTATATTTAGCAATACTGTCGATGCTTACGCCGCGGAATTGGATGAAGTAGATTACAAACTGATTCGATTGCTCGATGAAATCGAACAAACGCATCTCATCAAAAAATACTATAAAAAAGCAATTAGACCTGTCGATTTCTTTTCCAAAGTTTTCGATAAAAAGTTGTATGAACTTCTTCGGCCTAAAATAGATGAAAAAATGATCCAATTTTTTGAAGCTATTGGAGACAAACCACTTTTCATGATGAGCAAAGATGGTTATCCAGCAGATCAAGAAATTAAATTGGCAACCTCTGCGGCATCGATTCTATTTCATTTTCGACGAAACGAAGAAGAAACACGTTATTTCCCGACAATCAAATACGAAAATCAGCGTATGGAGTTTATGTTCAAAAATGCCATTGTCTTGACCAATGTACAAGCATGGTTACTTTTAAACAATACCCTATATTATTTCGATCAGGCCCTTGAGGGCAAGAAGCTCAGCCCTTTCCTGAATAAACGTTACATTTCTGTCGGTAGAAGCACTGAAAAAAAATATTTCGAAACCTTTGTATGTGGACTGATTGAACGTTATCATGTCTATGCCGAAGGATTTGAAATTCAGACCCACCAGCACCAAGCAATTCCACTCCTCCATTTGATTTATGTCGAGGATGGAGCCTCGCAATTACAACTGCAATTCAAGTACGGACCGCATACCTTTACCGCGGGAGCCGAGAATAAGGTTACTGTTCGTATGGAATATAATGCGCAAGATGATCAATATATATTCCACCGTGTCAAACGATCGTTGCAATGGGAAGAACAACAACATGAAAGCTTAAAAAAATTGGGACTACAGGATGTTGATCTCCAACTCGGCTTATTAACGCCAGCAAACCAAACTGGAAAACGGCTTTCAGTATTTGACTGGATGAACAACCATCAAGAACAACTGGAGGCTCTTGGATTCCACATTATACAAAATAGTGAAGAAAAACGCTTCTTCATAGGGCACACCTCCTTAGATATCTCCATTGATGAAGACAATGATTGGTTTGATATAAGTGCTATCGCAAAATTTGGGCCCTATGAGATTCCATTTATTCAGCTGCGCAACCATATCCTTAATAATATTAAGGAATTCACCTTACCAAATGGAGAAATTGCCATGATTCCGGAAGAATGGTTTGCAAAATACAACCATCTCTTCCAATTTTCTGCAGACCGACATGAGCTCAAACTAAATAAGGTACATATTGGTCTACTCTTTGAAATTAGTGAGCATACAAAACTGGTATTTACACGAAAACTACAGAATCTAGCCAACTTTGAAGAGATTGCTGATATTCCCGAACCAAAACATTTCAAGGGAAATCTTCGCCCATACCAAAAAGCAGGATACAATTGGTTTAATTTTTTGAAGCAGTATAAATTTGGCGGCTGTCTTGCAGATGATATGGGTTTAGGTAAAACCATACAGACTTTAGCGTTATTGCAACAGCAAAAAGAACAACTCCAAGACGAACAGGATGTCCGTACCTCACTTTTGGTCTTGCCAACATCATTGGTATACAACTGGCAAAAAGAAGCACAGCAATTTGCGCCACAGCTTAATATTCACCTTCATACCGGAAACAACCGCATTAAAGATGCCTCGCTTTTCGCTAAATATGATTTGGTCATTACTACCTACGGGATTGCCCGCATTGATGAAGAAACCTTGAGTGGCTTTTATTTTAATTACATTATCCTCGATGAGAGCCAGAATATCAAAAACCCAACTTCCAAATCGTTTAAAGCCATCAAAAGCCTAAAAAGCAAAAACAAATTGGCCTTGAGTGGAACTCCTGTAGAAAATTCCGTTTCGGATCTTTGGGCACAGATGCACTTCACCAATCCAGGATTACTAGGAAGCTATACCTATTTTCAGAAGGAATTTGTACAGCCCATAGAAAAGAAAAAAGATGAAGAAAAGGCGCAGCGTCTTCAAGCGATTGTCAAACCTTTTATATTAAGACGTACAAAAGATCAGGTGGCAACAGAATTACCGCCAAAAACTGAACAGGTACTTTATTGTGAAATGACTGAAAAACAATCCGAGTTGTACGAAAAAGTCAAATCTGAATATCGCAATGCCATTCTTGACGGACAATTGGACAGCAAGCCAAAATCTACCCAAATTGCGCTGTTGCAGGGCTTGACAAAGCTCCGACAATTAGCCAATCATCCCCGAATGGTGGATGAGAAGTTCTCGGGTGCTTCCGGCAAGTTCGACGCTGTCATTGAAACGCTTGAGATGGTCATGCAAAGGGGCAACAAAGTACTGATTTTCTCCCAGTTCGTAAAACAGCTCAATATCTTCCGTCAGTATTTCGATAATAAAGGAATAAATTATGCCTACCTAGATGGCGGCACAAAGAACCGGGATGAAGCCGTTAGCCAATTTCGTAAAAACAACGATACTAAGTTATTTCTTATATCGATAAAAGCAGGTGGGGTGGGACTCAATCTGATTGAAGCGGACTATGTTTTTATTCTGGATCCGTGGTGGAATCCAGCTGTGGAACAACAGGCCGTAGACCGTTCACACCGCATCGGTCAAACGCGCAATGTATTTATCTATAAATTTATCAGTAAAGATACCGTCGAAGAAAAGATACTGGCTTTACAGAATAAAAAGAAATCGATTGCACAAAGCCTGATCACGACAGAAGAAAGCTTTATCAAGTCACTATCTCAGGAAGATCTGCAGGAACTTTTGGCCTAAATAAAATATTACTGTTTATATTCATTAATCTTCGCCATATATATCGATGGACGGATACCCGTTACACGCGTAAAAATATTACTAAAAGAAGACAGCTCGTTGTATCCCACGCGCATGGCTATTTCTAGAATGGAATAGCTATTCTCTGACATCAGCTCCAAAGCTTTTGCAATTCGTATGGCTCTTAAAAACCGAATATAACTGATGCCCATATCGTCTTTAAAAAGTCTGGACAACGAGCGGCTACTCATTCCAAAGCGAGCCGCAATCTGTTCTATGGTAAAGGCCTGATCAATGTTGCTGTTCAGATATCTAGCCACACTCCTGAGTTTCTCACTTTTAGGATAGGGATGCTGCATCGGGAAAGCATCTATTGGTGAACTTGTATCCGGAATGATAGCCATCATCGCGCGCAAGAGACAGTATTTTGAATAATCGGTCGTTTTACTGACCCCTCCGCTCCAATCCTGAGCAAATAAAAACATTTCACGCACCAGATCATTGCTAAGAAATATATTCGGTACTGAAAGTACGGACGGCATCTGCTGCCGCTCCTTGAAATAAAAACTATATAGCGGGATACGGGAGCTTGTGCTTTCCAGATGATAGGTTGTATTTGCCGGAATCCACATGTAAAATCTTGCCGGTAAGTACCAGTGCTTTGTTGCTGTAAACACATGAACAATTCCACCTTCGGCATAGAGCAACCGTGCCTTTTTATGTTTATACTCCCGAGAATCGATACGATCGACATACATGTGGTCTACATAAAAATCATATTGATCAGCATCAATAGCTGCCAGTTTTTCCTCTTCCATAACTTAAAATTACACTTTTCCTACAACATGGCGCAAATGAACATATATTCGTCCGACTATACAAAACAAAACGTTTCTATCTCACAGTATCTTTGTACAGCCATATGCTCATGTGCTCAGAGGAAATTTGCTCGTATTCCGAGTACTCCTGTTTAAGTCAAATACAAAACCAGAAAAATTGCTACTTCGAGTACAGCATAGCTGAACTGGATGAATGGCTCCGAGACTTTTTGAGCTGGAAGCTTTGATGATTTTAAGGTAAAGGATACGTCAAGCACATACAAAGGAATAAGCACAGGCAAAGCAAACAATTGAAAAACGCGCAATTAAACAACAATGAATAAAGAAGATAAAAAAGACAAAACAAAGGGATTTAATAAAGTGCTCGTCATATTTGCCAGCCTATTATTATTGACCGGTATTGGCGTCTTAATCAGACACCTCATTTTTACTAATCAGTATGTCACGACAAATGACGCTCAAATTGATCAATATGTTACACCCATTGCCAGTAGAATCGCTGGTTTTATTAAAGAGGTACGATTTGAGGAAAATCAATATGTTCATCGAGGCGACACGCTGCTTATTATAGACGCGAGCGAGTATCAAACCAAGGTGGATATGGCGAATGCCGAACTCCAAAGTAGTGAGAGAAATGCCGAGGTTCTCAGCAAAACAGCCGATGCGGCAGCTAATAGTATTTCGGTTCAAAAGGCAAGATTAGAGGCTGCAAAAGTAAGTGTATGGCAGACCCAACAGGATTACAATCGGTTCAAGAATTTATTTGAAGCTGAGGCTGCCACCAAACAGCAGTACGATAATGCCAAAGCAGCATACGATATCGCATTGGCGCAATTGCACGCCATTACGGAAGAATATAATTCAGCTCAACTGAACAGCAGCAAAGAAAAAGCAAACGAATTGCCGGCAAGAGCTAATATCAATATCAAAAAGGCTGCGAAAACAAATGCACAGCTTTTTCTCTCCTATACCGTAGTAACCGCTCCCTACGATGGCTTTGTTGGCAAACGAACGATCCAACCAGGACAATTTGTAAAGGAAGGCCAGACACTAGCCAACGTCATTAGCGAGGAAAAATGGATCAACGCTAATTTTAGAGAGACTCAACTCGAAAACCTTTCAGAAGGTACTGTAGTCACGATACAGGTTGATGCCTTTCCCAAACTTAGTTTTAAAGGAAAAATTCACTCTTTTTCCCCAGCATCAGGTTCCAAATTTTCCGTGATACCTCAAGACAATGCAACCGGAAATTTCGTAAAGATTGAACAACGGATTCCTATTAAAATTGTATTTGATCCAAAACAGGATCTTAAGAAATTGCGTGCCGGTATGAATGTGGTTATCCATGCTACCCATCAATCCTAATCATCATGCGTATGAATAAATCTTTATACTATAGTTGGGTGCCCGAATGGATAAAACTTCCGTTAATGATATTAGCGATGTTCCCACATCTCATGTTAATGTCTCTCTTCCATTCCAATACGGCATTTACCGCTTCGGTACTGGACATTGAAGCCGAGGATATTCAGTATTTTCTATCCCTGATGTATGGCGCCATTGTCGTTGCTTTACTTCTATTTCAGCGGCTATTTTCCTTCTTCAGAGTAAGAACATATATTCTTTTGACCTGCAGTCTTTCCATTTTGATCCTACTAGGCATTTCGCTGACAAGAGATCCATTTCTTATTGGCATTCTGCGCGTGGTAGAAGGTATTTTCTGTGTATTGGAAGGAGCTTGCTTTCTTCCCTTGCTTATGATGCAAATTAGGCATGCCAAAAGCCGTACGATTGCTTATTTTTTCCTGTACACCTTTATGCTTACGGGATCAACTTTAACGACCTCCTTACTCAAAGAAAGTATTATGGATTACGGATGGCAAGATATGATCCACGTCGTCCTCTATTGGCATTTGATTGTGATTGCAATAGCTTTGCTGTTACTTAACAATAATCGCTTGGGTAAAAAATTTCCCCTCTATCAATTAGATCTGGCAAGTTGCTTGTTTTTATTGAT
This sequence comes from Sphingobacterium sp. UBA5639, assembly GCF_002421245.1. Taxonomy (NCBI): domain Bacteria; kingdom Pseudomonadati; phylum Bacteroidota; class Sphingobacteriia; order Sphingobacteriales; family Sphingobacteriaceae; genus Sphingobacterium; species Sphingobacterium sp. UBA5639. The sequence goes on along the minus strand of NZ_DIJR01000029.1, from coordinate 193,734 downwards.
ATCATTGAGCTGTGGAGCTTATGTCTTAATTTATGGTCGCAAATACTATTGGTTTGAACACGCCAATATCACCATAAACTTCGCCCTTTCCCTTATTTTCGGCGCACTCTTTATGATTAAACAAAAGACGGTCAAAAGACCCCTTTTTCATTTTGAGATCTTGAGATACAAAAATGTGATCTTTGGTGTTACCCTGTTTTTTCTGTTTTATATTATTCGTAGCTGCCTCAATAATGTTTATACTGTAATGGCTACAGTTTGGAAGTGGCCCTGGCATTATATTATTGATGTACAGTACATCAACGTGTTTGGCACAATACTGGGTGTCGGTAGTTCAGGTTTTTTACTCCTGCGCGATGTATCTCCTAAATATATCTTTGGTTTCGGCTTTTTGATTTTGGCGACCTCATGTTTTATATTTGTACCCACATTTTACCCTGACACCACAATTTGGGCAATCGGTCTTCCTTTGTTTATTCAAGGAATAGGTCAGGGATGGCTCTTTACACCGCTTGTTATCTATATCTTGACTGGTGTCGAATCCCATCACGTTGGCAATGCAGGTCTTATGGGCACAACAGCTCGGTTCTGGAGTACGAATGTCGGATTTGCTCTTATCCAAAACGTCAGTTATGTACTAAATCAAAAACATTATATTCAACTCGAACAAACATTGAATACAAGCAATACCTTAACAATAAACTATTGGGATACATTAATGGAGAAATATGCCGGAATATATGGCGATCAGATAGCAAGCCGTATTGCCAGCAAAAGTATTTCGGGAACCCTAAGTCAGCAAGCAACGTTAATCAGTAACATGGAGATATTTACTTATCTAGGGATACTAGGAATACTAATAACGGGGCTAATATTTTTATTCGGCCCAGCCAAAACACTTTTCATGCGCCTAAGGATACCATACTTGTAAATGAGGCCACTCCCCCCTATAGACAAGCTCCATGATTTCGCGAGCAACAACAGTTAAGAACCCGAACGGAAGATTCTTTTTGGCTAATCAACCGCGTATCGCGCGCGCATTGATGACTTAATCGCGCATTGATGACTTGATAAAAACAACAGCAATCAATAAACAACCTCTTTCAGAAAAAAGGGGCTGTTTGCATAGCAATGCAGACAACCCCTTTTCAGTATCTCGTACTTAAAGCTATTTAAGCATCGAATTCTTTAAGTGCTTTTTTCACACGCGCTATGACCTCTTGTTGACCAAGTAATTCAACAATCTGAAATACATCTGGTCCAAACTTACCCCCTACCAGCATAATCCGGAATGGCATCATAAGCTCACCCATCTTCATCCCTGATGCCTGAATCGCATCTTTGAAGAAGGGTTCCAATTCAGCAGCCTTCCAGGTATTAAATCCTTCGAATGATTGGTTAATATGCTCAAAAAATGCTGTTTTCTCAGCAGACCATTTAGGTTTTACCGCGCTCAAATCATATTCCGCAGGCTGCGAAAAGAAGAAGGACGCCTGAGTCCAAAAGTCTTCAACAAAGGTTAAACGTTCTTTCACGGCATCCAATACTCGGCTCACATAAGCGGCATCGGCTTCTACTTGATGATGCTCCAAAACTGTATTGATCTGTGGCAACAGAGATTCTGTCGATGTGCGTTTAATCCATTCATGGTTGAACCATTTTGCTTTTTCAAAATCAAATTTTGCCCCAGCTTTACTGATACGGTCAACACCAAATTTCTGGATCAATTCATCTAAGGAGAAAATCTCCTGTTCAGTTCCATCATTCCAGCCCAACACCCCAAGCATATTGACAAAAGCATCTGGCAAGAAGCCCATCTCACGGAATCCTTTTGTTGTATCACCAGATTTCGCATCAGTCCAGTTCATTGCATAAACAGGGAAGCCCAAGCGATCGCCATCACGCTTACTTAATTTACCATTTCCATCTGGTTTCAGAATTAATGGAAGGTGTGCCCAACCTGGCATGCTATCACCCCAGCCGAGGTATTCCCACAATAAAATATGGATGGGTGCCGAAGGCAGCCACTCCTCACCACGGAAAACATGCGATATTTCCATAGCTTTATCATCGACAACAACTGCCAGATGATAAGTCGGCATGCCATCTGCTTTAAGCAACACCTTGTCATCGACAAGATTTGTATCAAAAGCAACCTTTCCACGGATCATATCCGTGAATGTTACCGTTTCATCGGTAGGAATCTTTATACGAATGGTATGCGGAGTCCCCGCATCCAATAATTGTTGAGTTTCAGTCTCAGACAGACTCAATGAATTACGCAATTGAAGTCTATTTTCGTGGCTATAGCGAAAATTAGGCTGCAACTTACGTTGCTCATCCAATTCCTCTGCAGTATCAAATGCATAATAAGCATAACCATTCTCGATCAACTGCTCAGCATATTTCCGGTAAGATGGTTTTCGCTCACTTTGACGGTAAGGTCCGTACTCGCCCCCTTTTAACGGGCTTTCATCGGGAGACAGACCACACCATGCTAAACATTCGTTGATATACTCCTCAGCACCTGGGACAAAACGAGTTTGGTCCGTATCCTCGACACGTAAAATAAAATCTCCCTGATGCTGACGCGCATAGAGAAAATTAAACAAAGCTGTACGTACCCCACCAAGGTGAAGACCACCTGTCGGGCTCGGTGCAAAACGCACTCTTACTTTTCTTTCTGAACTCATGCCGCAAAATTACCACAAAATTTTTGATTTGGATGGTACGTTAACTTCTTCAATGAAATAAAAGTGCAGAAAACAGACATTTATTCAGTAATTTGCAAATGAAGGACACGAATACGTAATCATGAAACCCTATCAGATTAGCCAGCAACGCTGGAAATTTATCTTGCTTATCTTTGCAGCAGTCATTGCTGTCGCCTCTTTGGTTTATACCAACTACCTCGTTCGAAATCTTGCGCATGCCGAACGTTCAAAGGCTGAGGTATGGGCTATGAGTACCAAAAATATCATGACCATGCCCGACGTTGATGATGAATTCATTACATTTATTTACGCCGTAAGAGACAGCCTAAATTTACCAGCAATTATTACTGACGATAAGGAAGACATTATTTTCTGGCGTAACCTCGATTCCACAAAGACAAATATTAAACCCGGACACAACGACAGTGTTACAAAACATCTCGATTATGATCCGGCATATTTTCAAAAGCAGCTCGCGTTTATGAAGAAGAGCCATCCTCCGATTACATTGGAATTGGAAAATGGTCAAAAATGGCATGTTTATTATAAGGATTCTTGGTTTTTGCAACAGTTAAGGGTGTTTCCTTATGTACAATTATCATTGATTGCCCTCTTTCTCATTATTGCCTATACGGTTTTCAACTCCATCCGAAAATCTGAACAAAATCTTGTTTGGGTCGGACTAACCAAAGAAGCAGCGCATCAGTTGGGCACCCCTATTTCGTCACTGATGGGCTGGTTAGAATTGATTCGCATAAAATTTGATGCCGAAGAAGATGACACGCTAAATGAAATGGAAAATGACATTAAACGACTTGAAATCGTCGCTGACCGCTTCTCCAAAATAGGATCTACTCCCGTACTGACCAACCATAACCTCTATGATGTCATCAAAAATTATATGGATTATTTTCGCATACGAACCAGTAATAAAATTGCTTTCGAATTAAAAGGCGATACACATCTTGAAGCACAACTCAATATTCCACTCTTTGATTGGATTATCGAAAATTTATTGAAAAACGGAGTAAATGCCATTGGCACAGAAGGAAAGATAACTGTTAATATTTCAGAAAATATTGCGAAAGAAGAAATTTTTATAGACATTAGTGATACAGGCAAAGGAATTCCGAGATCTAATTTTGAATCTGTTTTCCAGCCGGGTTTCACAACACGGAAAAGAGGTTGGGGGCTTGGCCTTAGTCTGACAAAAAGAATGGTGCGGTACCACCAGGGACAAATTTTTGTAAAAGAATCTGAAGTAGGTAAAGGAACAACATTTCGAATAATCTTAAAAAGCAATTTAAAATATGAAGCCACTCAAATCTGACGAATATCCAGCAGTCTACGCACCTTATATTGAGACTGTCGTCGATAACGTGTTTGATGCACTAGAAGAACAAACGCTCTCCTTTCCAGCATTTCTGGACACGATTCCTGAGGAAAGAGGTAATTTTAAATACGCCGAAGATAAGTGGACCATCAAAGAAGTTGTTGGCCACGTCATCGATAATGAGCGTATCATGGCTTACCGGGCATTGCGTTTTTCACGTAATGACCTTAAAGAGCTTGCCGGGTATGACCAAGACTATCTCATTCAATATTCCCGTTACAACGACCGCACATTAGAAAGTTTAAGCAAAGAATTCACCTTTCTTCGCAAAGCTAACATGATGCTTTTCAATAGTTTTAACGATGTGGAACTAGAACGTAAGGGCATGGCATCTGAACGGCTGACAAGTGTAAAAGCGCTTTTGTATGTCATTGCGGGCCATCTCAATCATCACCGCATTATTATCCAAGAACGTTATTTAAACTCAGACGATGTCAAAAATTTGGTTTCAGCATTACAGCATTGAGGAAATTAACGTATTCTTCAATAAATATCTGTCAGGTCTGCTCGAAATTCAAGCAACAGAAATAGATGACAACTCCATCACGGCGACCATGCCTGTAACAGATAAAGTCAAACAGCCGCACGGCATTTTACATGGCGGTGCTTCTGTCGTTCTGGCGGAATCTTTGGGAAGTATCGCATCCAATCTCGTGGTTGACCCTGACAAATACCGCGGTGTGGGACTTGAAGTAAATGCCAATCACATACGCCCGGTCAGTAGCGGTGTAATCACCGCGAAATGTAGTCCAATACACATTGGTCGGTCCACACATATTTGGGAAATAAAAATGTACGATCGTTTCAACAAATTAAATTGTATCTCAAGACTTACAGTAGCAATCGTTCCAAAATAACGAGGACTGTATGGCTCCTGCTAACTCGATTTATCAACTTGTTCCAATTAAAATTCGACAACGTTCATAAGCAAAGGAGGATAAATTTCACAATTTATCCTCCTTTTTTTTGTCAATTAATTATCAAAATCCCTCAAAAATATGCCTTTATTTATTTCCAATATTCAAGAAATTTAAGTAGTCTTGTAGGATGGATACCTTAAAAATCAGTAATTATGGAGCGCAATCGTTTGTTCATTCCTTATTCCTACTGATTTACCAATCCTCGAACGATAACTTAACTACTCGAACGATAACTTAACTAAATATAATAAAACAAAACATGACCACTAATCCTAACGTTGGTAAAACAGCTTTTCGCCCTATGGCCATCTGCTGTGGTTTATTTTTTATCCTCGGTTTTATTACCTGGGCAAACGGAACTTTAATTCCATTCTTAAAAATTGCTTGTAACCTCGAAACAGATTTGCAAGCTTTCTTCGTAACCTTTGCTTCCTATATTGCTTATTTTTTCCTAGCACTTCCAAGCTCAGTCATCATCAAAAAAATTGGTTTCCAAAATGGTTTAGTTGTCAGTCTCATTATATTAGGTTTAGGGTCTTTGATCTTTATTCCTGCGGCAGATAACAGAAGCTATGGTCTATTTTTAACAGGAATCTTTATTCAAGGTTCAGGAATGGCATTATTACAAACAGCAGTTAACCCTTACTTAAGTATTATTGGTCCTATTGATAGCGCAGCACAACGTATTTCAATAGCTGGTTTTTTCAATAAATCGGCTGGTATCATTGTACCTATCCTTTTCGGAACACTCTTTTTAAAAGATGCTCAAAAAGTAACAGCAAAATTAGAAGCAACAACGGATCTGGTCCAAAAGAATGCGATCTTAGATGATCTTCTTCAACGCGTACACACACCATACATCTCTCTTGCAATTATATTCGTTGCCTTCGCAATATTCTTAAAGTTCACTCACCTGCCTGAGGTCGATATGGATGCAGAAGAAGAAAGCAGCGCAGAAAGCGGAACTGTTGCGGCAAAGAAAACATCGATATTTCAATATCCACATTTGTTCTTGGGCGCTTTGGCAATTTTCTTCTGTGTAGCGGTCGAAGTTATGGCGGGAGATATCATTGGCGTCTATGCACGCGAACTGAAAGTTGATCCCTTCTTTACGACCTACGCAACAGCATTTACACTATCTTGCATGTTGATCGGTTATATTATCGGTATTATCTCCATTCCAAGATTTGTATCGCAACAAATGGCCCTACGCATTTGCACAATCATTGGCATCACATTCACCGTCATTTCTGTTTTCACAACTGGCACAACATCATTTATATTTGTTGCCTTGTTAGGAATCGCAAACTCCCTCATGTGGCCAGCGATCTTCCCATTAGGAATTAAAGGTCTGGGAAAATTCACAAAAACAGGATCAGCAATTATGATTATGGGTATTGCTGGTGGAGCAATATGGCCTTTGATCTATGGACTGTTAAAAGATCATTTGCATATTGATTTTCAACATGCATTCCTATATGCGATGGTACCAGGCTATCTATACATTATGTATTTCTCTATAGCAGGTCATAAAGTGGGAAAAACGAATTAAGGTAAATCCATCTTATATTTTAAGAAAAAAAGGCATCTNNAGATGCCTTTTTTTCTTAAAATTCTTCCTACTTTTAGGAGATAGATGCTGTAAGAGCCATTAAATATTAAGCATACAACAAAACAAACAATGATACAGATGAAAAAGAATCTTTTTGCAATTGCCATTGCCGCAACAATGATGTTTACGGCCAACGAATCTTTTGCTCAGCTAAAGCTACCTGCAGCAAGTAGCTCACAGACAGTTACACAAGGATTGGGTATTGAAAACGTAACCCTTAATTACAGCAGACCTAGCATGAACGGCCGTAAGATCTTTGGCGATCTTGTTCCTTATAATGAAGTATGGCGTACAGGAGCAAATACCAATACCACATTAACCTTTGAAGGTGATGTTGAGTTGAATGGCCATAAGCTTTCTGCTGGAACCTACGCTCTTTTCACAATCCCGAACAAATCAGAGTGGACCATCATCATCAGTAAAAACACCAAACAATGGGGTGCCTATACCTATAAACAAACTGAAGATGCCTTACGCTTCAATGTTAAACCACAGACCTTAGCAAATCCAGTGGAGACATTTACCATTTCTTTTGACAATGTTACACCTACAGGCGCTGTATTGAGTCTCGCTTGGGAAAAAACGTCTGTAAAGGTTGATCTCAAAGTCAATCAACAGGCTAAAATATTAGCTTCTATTGACGAGGCTATGAAGGGTGAGAAAAAACCTTATTTTGCTGCAGCCCAATATTACTTCAGTAATAATTTAGATCTAAATAAAGCACTAAGCTGGTTTGACGAAGCTGCTAAAGCTCAACCCAAAGCCGCTCACGTCCTATTTTGGAAAGCAAAAGCGCAATTAAAAGCTGGAGATAAAAAAGGCGCGATAGAAACAGCAACCAAAGGTCTTGAAGTTGCCACAGCAGATAAAAATGGTGAATACATCAAATTAAATACACAAGTGATCAACGCTGCAAAGAAATAGGTATCTCTATCTAAAAATGCCCCCAGAAAGTGTCTAACTTTTTGGGGGCATTGGCATTTAAAACCTTTTTTATAGCTCAGCTTTTTATTTTATAACTCGTCTTTTAGCAATTGCTCAAGTTCTTCTGGTGAAACGTTCATATTGACGTTTCCATCCTTCGCAAAAGATATCTCACCAGTCTCTTCAGAGACGATAACGGCAATCGCATCCGAGATTTCCGTCACTCCAATTGCAGCGCGATGCCGTAGTCCGAATTGCAGCGGTAAATCCTCACTATCCGACAATGGTAGCACACAAGATGCTGTCATAATCTTAAAATCAACAATAACCACCGCACCATCATGTAATGGGCTATTTTTATGAAAGATACTTTCAATCAAGCGCTTGGAGATATGGGCATCAATATACTCACCGCTGCTTTGATAATATTCCTCGTCAAAATACTTTGAGAAAACTAATAGAGCTCCCGTCCGTGTACGCGACATGCTTCTACAGGCTTCAATAACGGGTTTTAGATCCTCCGTCAAATCTTTTTGTATTGCCTTTTTATTCCCGATAAACGACCAAAAAACTTTTTTCCGTTTCATGGATATATTCTTTCCCACGTGTAGTAAGAACCGCCTGATTTCCTGCTGGAATACAACAATCAAAGCAATTGATCCTACGGATATAAAACCGCCAAATATCTCAGTCAGCAAGCGCATATGCATCTGTTTGACGACAATATAAACGCCATAAAACAGTGCTACGCCAATCAGGATATTAACGGCAATGGTCCCCCTAATCAAACTATAGATATAGTAGATAATAATCGCTACCAATATGATATCAATAACGTCCAATAGGCGAAAGCCGCTAAACAGGCTATAGTCGATTCCATCCATATATGCAAGTTAAAAAAAAATAGATATTATTTGTATTTTTACATCATAACATACAGGAAAATGACTAGACTTTCAGTAAATATCAATAAAATCGCAACGCTCAGAAATTCTAGAGGTGGCAATAACCCCAATCTAGTATCTGCGGCACTAGCCTGTGAACGTTTTGGCGCTCAAGGTATCACTGTGCATCCACGACCTGATGAAAGACATATTCGATATCAGGATGTTTTTGATCTAAAAGCAGAAATCCAGACCGAACTCAATATTGAAGGGAATTGCCAAGAACAGAAGTTTATTGACCTTGTATTGGCCAATAAACCAGCACAGGTAACCTTAGTGCCCGATACCGAAGGACAATTAACCTCTAACCATGGCTGGGATACCATTAAAAACAAAGCCTATCTACAAGATATGTGTAAATTGTTCAAAGATGCAGGTATACGTGTTTCTATCTTTGTTGATCCCGTCGAAGAAATGGTAGAGGCCGCGGCCGAAACAGGAACAGATCGCATTGAGCTCTATACAGAAGGATTTGCTACAGAGTATGGCTTCGATAAAGAACTTGCGATAAAACCCTATTTCAAAGCTGCATTAAAAGCACGTGAAGTTGGATTAGGTCTAAATGCAGGCCATGACCTGGACCTCAACAACCTGCAATATTTCAACCAGCACATTCCTGAGCTGCTGGAAGTAAGCATAGGCCATGCGCTTATATCCGATGCACTATACTTAGGGTTAGAGGAAACGATCAAACGTTACCTCGCTTGTTTGAAGTAGTGCAACATTCAGGGAATAGCGTTCATCAGGCAGCACCCTTGTGGTTGAGAAACTGCAAAAATATTCATTAAAACCTTCGTAATTTCGCTGTCACCAGCAGCTCCAAACGAGATCACAAAGGTTTTCTCTTGCTGAGAGAAAACACAGATTCATAAAAAAGGGCTTTCGTTGTGAAAGCCCTTTTTTATTGCACCCCAAATAGCGGTGTTATTGCTCAAATGGCAGTTGCTAATGAATTCCTTTAAAGATACGGTTCCAGCGAATTTTCGAAAGTCCTGTACCAATCTCATCCCAGCTCATCCAAGTAAATAAAGCCTTTCCGACAACATGATCTTCGGGAACAAATCCCCAACCTCTTGAATCCAAGGAATTATGGCGATTATCACCCATCATCCAAAAATAATCCATTTTAAACGTATAATGGTCTACTTTCACATCATTGATATAGATCCCATCCGAACGTTTTTCTAACTTATTGTTTTCGTAAACGCGGATCGCTCTTTCATAAATGGGCAGAGTCTGTGCATTTAATGCCACCGTCCATCCTTTCTTTGGGATTAAAATCGGCCCAAAATTGTCAAAATTCCATTTGTATTGTGGATCGTACGGATAAGCACCTTCACCACCAGGATTTCTTCTGATTTCTTTGACATTCGACCACGATTTTACTATAGCTAATTCATCTTTTGTCATGAACAACTGATAAACACCAGGCTGCTGATCTCCACCAGCCGCTTCTATTCTCAACTCCCGTAATCTATCCATATTTAATGGGGTACCATCCGTTAAGACGAGATAGTCCAATTGGCTTTCTGGAGGATCAAAACCCGGTTGATCGTTCACAAAGAGTTTAGCATCCTTCATGAAAATTTTATCGCCCGGCAATCCGACACAGCGTTTAATATAGTTCTCCCTTTTATCAATAGGTCTTGCCTGGATCGTAAATTGGGAATTGACAGTCTGCCAGCCATAAGCCCGAACAAGATCGTAATAACTTGCATTTTGGTTCTCGAGCGCGACAGTGTCACCTGCAGGAAAATTGAAAACAACAACATCATTACGCTCAATCTTTTGAAATCCTGGCAAACGCTTATAAGGTAGTTCAATCAATTCAGAATATGCTTTCCCACCAGTGATGGGCATCGTATGATGCGCAAAAGGAAAGGCAATCGGTGTGTTAGGAACCCGTGGTCCATAATTTAACTTGCTTACAAATAAGAAATCCCCGATCAACAAGGTACGCTCCATCGATCCTGTAGGAATCATATAAGCCTCGATCAGAAAACCACGAATAAGTGACGCTGCTACAGTTGCAAATACAATGGCATCTGCCCATTCGCGTACCATGGATTTCTTGTACGGATATTTAATTTTATAATCTTTGTAAGATTCAAGTGCAATTTCGGCACGTTTCTCCTCGGTCAGTTCAATACCTTCCTGAGTAGCTGCCTTTAAATTCTTTGCATATAAACCATTCAAAAAACGCACATTGTTGTCCTTTGCCCACATGGGCAGAACGATAAAAGGCACTAAAACAGCAGCAGCATTCTCCCAAAACCGGCGTTTTCCAAAACAATGGATAAAATCAAGGTAAAGATTATAGAAAACAAAGACATTGACAATTGGCACGAGCAATAAAATTACCCACCATGTAGGTCTTCCCGTCAATTTTGCCTGAATATACTGGCTATAAAAAGGCACGATCGCTTCCCAGCCATTTCTGCCAGCTTTAACAAACAATTGCCACAAACCATATCCCGATATTGCTGTTAAAACCGCAAATATAATTAATCCCATAATCTACTAATTAGTACTATTTATTAAAATCAAAAATTTCAGTAACCTGATAGAAACCTTTTTTGCCATTCAACCATTCAGCAGCAACTACAGCTCCTAAAGCAAATCCATCACGGCTATGTGCGGTATGTTTAAATTCTATTTGGTCAACCTCAGAACTATAAAGTACCGTATGTGTTCCCGGAACCTCTTCAATTCGATGACTTTCTATTAAAAGTTCCTGTGGTTTTGGAATAAGCTCATCTTGTTCACCAACAACAGTATTTACCCAATTGGTTTTCACATCGCTATTATCCAATATCCCCTCTGCAATCGTAATTGCTGTACCACTTGGTGCATCCAATTTGTGAATGTGGTGTATTTCCTCTACCTGAACATCATATTGTTTATAAGGCTGCAATGCCTTCGCCAACATTCTATTGATATGGAAGAATACATTCACTCCGATAGAGAAGTTGGATCCATACAAAATAGAACCATCAGCATCCAAACACTTCGCCTTAACATCCTCCAGTTGATCATACCAACCGGTTGTTCCGACGACAATAGGTACACCTGCCTCAAGACAAAGATTCATATTATCCAATGCTGCAGAAGGTACACTAAAGTCTATTGCGACATCAGCACCTTTAATATCATCAGCAGTCAGGTTAGGACGATTATGTTCATCGACAACTAAAAAAATTTGATGGCCTCTTTTCAGCGCGTATCTTTCGATAATCTGCCCCATTTTGCCATATCCCAAGAGAATGATGTTCATATATTTAGAAAAAAGTATAGTTTATTTTTAAAATTAAAAAATTTCAATGAAATACCCATGTTTAAAACCATAAACCCGTATGAAAATAAAACTGTTCAGTCCTTATTGTCTTAAATTTGCTTGGGCTATATGAATCCCTTAATAAAGAAATAAACTCATGAATAAACAAAAGGAATCAAAATATAACCTTTAAAACAGGAGATTTTAATTGAATTTCATGGTCAATTTAAGTCCGACCGTAGGTTTAAACGAATAAGTTCTTGACGCGAGACTAGCATCCATTAAAGTAGGTCCTATTAAGAAAGCCGTTTTTTTGGGTTTATCATCACCGATACTCCAGCGATATTTAAGCATCGAGTCGATATAAGCTTCTGCGACATTCAGGCCATAAACACCTAACGTAAGTAGCACCATGAGATCTCGATTTCGCCGCGCATTATCTTTTGCCCGGATGATAGATTGGTCGGAGATTCCGATGTAATAAGGATCAATCGGCTTACCAAGAGCTTTGTCTTGTAATACCCCCAGTAATTCCTTATAATAACGGTTATTAAAATCGAAAACAAGTACGGTTGTTATTAAGCCACTATAGATTGCAGGTACTTTTATCCACCAAACGCCGCCATTTGTATATTGTCCCCAGCCTGGAAGTACTAAAGAGCGCTTCCAAGCTTGTTTATTTTTTGCTTCGATAGCCAAACGGGTTGAATCTTTAAACACAACCTTCTCTTTCGCCTTCGCCTCCTCCTTCTCCCGTTTTTTACGTTCCTTCCGAGATTCCTTCTTTACGGTATCCTGTACCGATTTTTGCTTTATGCTATCTATTTTGACGGGTGCCAACTGTTTCTTAGGAATTGTATCCACAGTCTGTCCATGTACTACCGACAGTGCAAACACCGCAAATATCAAGCTTATTAACTTGGCCATATTACCAATCTAACAATTCAAGAATGCGACTTAAATCATCTTCCGACTCAAAAGGTATCTCAATAGCACCCTTTCCTTTCGTGCTCTTCAGATTCAATTTGACCCGAGAAGAAAATTTCGACGCCAGATCATCTTCAATTTTCTGCAATTGAAAAGACATCGGAGCTTTATCTTTTCCAGCTTTTTTCTTACCGCCTTTTTGTAACTCACGAACCAACTCCTCCGCCTTACGGACGGATAAACCTTGATCAATAATCAACTTAAAGATATAAAGCTGCTTATCAACCTCTGGAATATTAATCAGGGCACGAGCATGTCCCATAGTCAAGGCTCCATCGCGTATTGCCGCTTGAATGACAGGTGGAAGTTTTAATAAACGGAGATAATTTGTAACAGTAGAACGGTTTTTACTAACACGTTCACCCAATTCTTCCTGTTTTAAATTACACTCCTCAATCATACGCTGAAAGCTTAAGGCTACTTCAATAGCATTTAAGTTCTCCCGTTGAATATTCTCAATCAGGGCCATCTCCAGCATCTGCTGGTCGTTGGCGGTACGGATATACGCTGGAATTTCGGTGATACCGGCCAAGCGCGAAGCGCGGAGACGCCGCTCTCCGGAAATCAACTGATAATTTCCGTCCGAAATTTTACGTACGGTAATCGGCTGAATTAAACCCTGTAAACTAATCGATTCCGATAACTCCTGTAAGGCAACCGGATCAAATTCTGTACGCGGCTGAAAAGGGTTGACAGATATTTCTTCTACACGGACATGGCTGATACTGCCATTCTCTTTTGTTGTTTTTACTGCAGTTGGTGTAACTAGAGGAGCTTCTTCCACTTGCTGATTACCTTTAGCAGGAACTTCTACACTATCGTTTAATAGCGCACCTAAGCCTCTTCCCAGTCCTGTTTTACGCTGATGTGCTGCCATATTATGCGGTTACTGTTTTATTCATTTCATTAAGATGCCCGTTTTTCTGTAAAATCTCGCGTGCCAAATTCAAATAATTTATTGCCCCTTTGCAGGACGCATCATGCATGATAACAGAAATTCCAAAGCTTGGAGCTTCGCTCAAACGGGTATTTCGCTGAATAATCGTATCAAAAACTAAATCTGTGAAATGTGTTTTCACTTCCTCGACCACCTGATTTGACAATCTTAAACGAACATCATACATGGTCAACAAAATTCCTTCGATCTCCAAACTTGTATTTAAACGGTTTTGAACGATTTTAATTGTGTTCAACAACTTACCAAGTCCTTCTAGGGCAAAGTATTCGCACTGTACCGGAATGATAACTGAGTCCGAAGCAGATAGTGCATTGATTGTAATTAAGCCTAAGGAAGGCGAACAATCGATGATAATAAAATCATAATCCTGTTTCACCTGATCCAAGATTTTTTTCATCTTGTACTCCCTTTCGTGCATATTGATCATCTCAATTTCTGCCCCAACCAAATCAATATGAGCCGGTAAAAGATCCAAATTTGGCGTTTCTGTTGATTGAATAGCCTCACGAGGATCCAAATCATTCACTAAACATTCGTATACACTTGCGCTGATTGTACGAGGGTCAAAGCCAATCCCAGAAGTAGAGTTTGCTTGGGGATCTGCATCGACCAACAATGTTTTATATTCTAAAACCGCCAAACTAGCCGCCAAATTAATTGACGTTGTGGTTTTTCCGACCCCACCCTTTTGATTTGCGATTGCAATTACTTTTCCCATCTTGAATGAAAACCTTTCTTAATTAAAATGTCATTTTATACTACATTTCACGTTTCTGAAGATCAATTTGCCCAAATTTTAATCTGCGATTCAAATTAACAAAACTAATTCAGCATATTTCGTACTTTTGATTGATCGAAAGCACATATCCTCAGGATGCTAAGATACAAAAAATCAAGATATGTATCCACTTTGAAAATGCGCTTTTTATAAGTATCAACAACACAATGATTTTAATAATATCCGGAACAAACCGTCCCAATAGTAAGACGTTAAAAATAGCAAAATGCTACCAGCAATTACTTGATCGTAAGTCAATTGAAAGTAACATCTTTTCGTTGGAAGATCTACCAGCAAACATTTTAGAAACAGATCTTTACGGAAAAAGAAGCACCGCATTTGAACCCATCCAAGAAATGGTCAGTAAAGCTGAGCTATTTATTTTCATCGCTCCCGAATACAATGGAAGTATTCCAGGAGCACTGAAACTGTTCATTGACTGCTGTACATTTCCGATTAGTTTTTATCACAAGAAAGTTGCATTGGTTGGGTTATCCTCAGGTCGCTATGGCAACCTCCGCGGCATAGATCACCTGACGGGCATATGCCACTACTTAAGAATGCACGTGCTTCCCCTTAAGATCTTTCTACCCAATGTTCAGAACGAACTGAATGATGAAGGGCAGTTATTCAAAGAAGATACGCTGCAATTTATCAACGAACAGATTGAGGAGATTATCAGGTTTTAATACGCTAGTTTTAGTAGCCATGATAGCGAATTCACCTTAAAACTAATCCTACTCGCGAACAGTGAAACAAGGATTCCGTAGCGTGAAACAAGGTTAAAAAACAAAGGGCATCACAAAACCTGATACGAAAGAAGCCTCCGGCAAACACCGGAGGCTTCTTTCGTATCATACGCTAATCTAATTCTTAAGACAAGCAAATCCGGGATCTAATAGCCGAAGATCTCTTTAAGATCCAGCTTTTTAACCTCGCCCAGTTTCGCAAGATCCTCTGGCTTAAGACTTTCTTCCTTCGCTACAATACAATAAACGTACGGCTTTTGACTCATCTCTTTCTTATGGAAAGTGCTTAGGTCACCATAAGTTAATTTTGGCGCTTGCTCATAGACAACTTTACGAATATCAGTTGCATTTCCCAAACGTTGTGCAGCTAGATAACTACCTAATATAGACGCATTCAACACACGTTCACTGGCAATTGATTTTTCCAGACTTACTTTCGCAATATCCAACCCTTTAGCGCTTTCAGGCAACACATCCAGCAGCTCATTCATGCCTTTAATCGCATCGTTAAACTTATCAGCCTGCGTCCCAACATAGGCCCCAACGGTGTAATGGTTTTCTTTTTTATAAGGCTGTCCATAATAGGCATAAGTTGAATAAGCCAATGCTTTCGATTCACGGATAGTCTGGAAGACAATACTTCCCATGCCGCCACCAAAGTAATTATTAAACAGAGAAACAGTCGGTGTCAAGGCACTACTGTATACTCCTGAGCTTCTATACCAAAATACTTCAGCCTGCTTCATTTCGAAATTAGCAAAAAGAACCTGGTTCTTGCTTGTTGGCAATTCTGCGAACACGACCGCCTTTTTCGCCGGAACATACTCTCCAGCCCCTTGTTTCAAAGGCTTCGCTTTCGCTACAAATTCCGCGGCAGTTAACGGGCCAAAATAAAGCATCGTATGTTTCATATTAGCCAAATCGTGCAATGCCTTCACCAAATCCTCCGCTTTTAAAGCATCCAATTCCGCGTCTGTAAACACATTATTAAATGGATTTTTAGCGCCGTATTTAGCATAAGATTTTAGGCCTTCCATGATCGCGCCCTTGTTTTCTTTCGCATTTGCTCTCGCTTTTTTAAGACGGGCAATATACATTTTGAAAGCCTCCTGATCAGCAACACAATTACGCAATAAATCCTGAATCAAGTTCTGTGTAGCTATAAAGTTTGAATTCAAGCCTGAAATCGACACCATAGTTTCTTCATTTCCTGCAGACACTGAAAAATCAGACGCCAATTGATAAAAATCCTTGCTAAACTGCTCACTGGATTTATCTTTTGTACCTAAAAATTCTAGATAACCCGCAGCCAATGAAAGCAATTTATTGCTCCATTTTCCACCATCAAAACGATAAGACAGCGAAAACAGTTCATTATCTGAGTTCTTTACAGCAAGTACTGGCAAACCGTTTGCAGTAGCCTTCTGAATATCTTTGTTGTAATCTACCCATACCGGCTGAATTTTATCCTCTGGCAATGCTTCTACTTTCTTCAAGAAATCAGACTGGTCATCACGATTGACCGTTACGGGAGTAATCTCAGGTTTAACAACTTTAACGACATTATTATCAACTCCCTTACGCTTATAAACAACAACATAATTATTGTCATTCAAATATTTGTTAGCAAAATCAACCACATCTTGCTTGGTGATTTTATTCAACTCATCCGAATAGCCCACGACAGACGCCCAATCCTGACCCGAAGTAAAGGCATCCATCAATGATTCAGCACGATCACCATAACTTTCATTTTGCTTGATTTCGTCTTTCTTAGCGTTGTTCACAATCGCCGTGATCAGCTCATCCGAAAACTCTCCTTTTCTCAATTTTGCCAACTCTTGTAACAGCAGCTGTTGCACCTGTTCCAAGCTCTGTCCCTGACTAGGATTACCCTGCAACAGAAGCAGAGAATAGTCTTTTAACACATACGGAAAAGCACCTGCACCTAATAATTTTTGATTCTTCACCAAATCCAGATCAATCAGACCGGCAGAACCATTTGTCAAGATCTGACTCATCAGATTGAGCATACGGGCATCCTTTGTTGCAGCGCCAGGAAAACGGAATCCCATTAACATAAATTCAGCATCCGGACCTTTAACCTCGCGGACAACAGGAGTTAAAATTGGTTTCTCTGCATCAAACGTGTAGGCCGGAATTTCTTTCGCCTGCATAAAAGCAAAGGCCTTATCCACCTTTTTCACTACCTCTGTAGGATCAAAATCACCCGACATAATAACCCCCATATTGTTAGGGACATAGTAGGTGTGAAAATATTCACGAATCGCTTTCAAAGATGGGTTTTTAAGGTGCTCTACCGTACCAATTGTCGTCTGCTTTCCATAATTATTATTAGGAAAAGCAGCTGAAAACATCGATTCTACAGCCTTACGATTATCTTTATCCAGACTGATATTTTTCTCTTCATACACAGCTTCCAGCTCAGTATGGAACAGACGCAATACCGGATATCTAAACCGTTCTGCCTGTACAGCGAGATACTTATCCATTACATTACTAGGAATTTGCTCCTGATAGACTGTCTGCTCAAATGAGGTGAATGCATTAGTACCTTCCGCCCCCATTGATGCCATCAATTTATCGTATTCATTCGCAATAGCATATTTCGCAGCCTCTCCAGATACTTTATCGATTTCCTTATAGATTGCTTTCCGTTCGGTTTCATCTGTTGTACCATTGTATTTCTCATAGAGCGCATCAATCTGATCTAACAAAGGTTTTTCCTTTGCCCAGTCTTTAGAACCAAATTTATCGGTTCCTTTAAACAGCATATGCTCCAGATAATGGGCCAAACCGGTGTGATCTTTCGGGTCTGTTTTGCTCCCCGCTTTTGTCGCAATGTAGGTTTGGATACGTGGTTCTTTTTTGGTCGGGCTCAAAATCACCGTTAAGCCATTTTTTAACTTGTAAAACCGTGAATGTGTAGGGTCATTCGTGACGTACTTGTAGGTGTACCCCCCCTCAGATGCTTCTTTCCAATCAAATTTGGCGTTTTGAGCAAACAAAGCACACCCTGCTGTTGTTAGTGCAAACGTAACAGCAGTAATTCTAAATAGGTTTTTAATCATATTTCCTTTTTCTTTTCACCTCAAACTTAGATAAATTGCTTTTTATATGCAATATAATTACAGACATAAACAATAATTATTTACCCATTTGACAGCCTGATAGTTAAGCTGCCTAATTTCTCTCACCACTAACCGACATGGTGTGGCTGAAAAATGGCATTTTTTATAACTTGATTTCGCTACTGTTTAAATACTGTTGTTACAATGATATATCATTCTTATTTTTGCAAAAATTTTAAAAAACGCTAACGTTTTATTTCATGAGATCAAGAATACTTGCTTTTGTGGCCCTGACACTGCTCTCCTTTCGTGCCACAGCACAGGTCACACCCCGAATAGAAAATCCGAATGACACTTTACAAAGCCGTACCCCAGCTAAGACGAGACTTATATTCCAACTTGAACATGAAAGCGGGGGCGAACTCAAATTCAATGAGCGCTCCAAAGAAACCCTTGCTGACTCATACTATAGTGGGTTAAATTTTAGAGTCGGTTTTCAGACCCAGTTTCAAGACTCATTGAAGAGTATTTACAATGAAATATACAACTATCCAATATACGGCATAGGCATCTACAGCAGTACTTTTGGTCAGGAGCACCTCGGACGACCTTTCGCCGCCTATGGCTTTGTCGCCATTCCTATTCGGCCAAAAGTAAATTCAAGATGGAATTTCAACTACCGCATTGCGCTCGGTCTTTCCGGGAGATTCAACCCCTATAATGAGGAGGACAATCCGTTCAACCTACTTATTGGCAGCAAAAACAATGTATTTATTGATCTTGGACTTCAGGTCAACTACCGCCTAAATAAAAACTTTCAGGTAGGGGCTGGTGCAGCCTTCCACCACTTCAGCAATGGCGCCCTGGCATTACCGAACACAGGGATAAACCTCGTCCCGTTGAGCCTATCCGTTTCGTATACACCAACAAACAAGCCTTTTGATTATAGAAAAAGTAGTATTCCACAAATGGAGAAAACAGAGGAACTCCATTTCAACTATGCCTTTGGCTTCAAACAGATTGATCGCGAACACGATGGCCAATATTTTAAATCTATGCTAGGTGCATACTACAGCAAGCATTTCGGCTACAAATGGCGGCTTGGCGCTGGGTTTGATGCATTTTATTCAGCCAGTGGAAACGACGAGAAGGTTGCCGGCGACAAAGCCGGAAAATTCTCCGCTTTATTTTCTTACAGCCCCGCATTCTACATTGATCATGTGTTAAATTCACGCCTTTATATCAACGGAAATGTAGGAGTCTATCTTCATCGCAACGAATTCAATGGCGAGAGCATGCCCGTGTATTTAAGAGCAGGAGTACGTTATAAAGTTTACAAAGATTTCTTTGCCGGTGTTTCCATTAAAGCCCATGGCGGTAAAGCTGATTTTATTGA
The DNA here is from genome assembly GCF_002421245.1 of Sphingobacterium sp. UBA5639. Classification (NCBI taxonomy): domain Bacteria; kingdom Pseudomonadati; phylum Bacteroidota; class Sphingobacteriia; order Sphingobacteriales; family Sphingobacteriaceae; genus Sphingobacterium; species Sphingobacterium sp. UBA5639. The sequence goes on along the minus strand of NZ_DIJR01000029.1, from coordinate 173,993 downwards.
ATGGACAACAGGTTACGGAATTAAACTAGGGAAGAAACGGAAATAGTTAGAAAATAAATGCGAAAGATTCCCGAGATAGATTGAATACCGGATCGGGGACTTTCAAATTTACAGCGAATTCAGCCCATAAAAAAAGCGTTCATGAAGAACGCTTTTTTTATCGTGGGGATTACTGGGTTCGAACCAGTGACCCCTACCTTGTCGAGGTAGTGCTCTAAACCAGCTGAGCTAAACCCCCTAACGAAAAAAAAGCACCAATTGATGATGCTTTTGTGGAGGCTACAGGATTCGAACCTGTGACCCTCTGCTTGTAAGGCAGATGCTCTGAACCAGCTGAGCTAAGCCTCCGTTTTGGATTGGTGGAGAATACTGGATTCGAACCAGTGACCCTCTGCTTGTAAGGCAGATGCTCTGAACCAGCTGAGCTAATTCTCCGACTTTGTATGGTGGAGGCTACAGGATTCGAACCTGTGACCCTCTGCTTGTAAGGCAGATGCTCTGAACCAGCTGAGCTAAGCCTCCATACTTTTTTAAAGAACGCCGTTCCCTAATTGCGTGTGCAAATATAGCTTAAAAATTCTATTCTCAAAATTATTTTATAAGATTTTATGCCTTTAATATCACAACAAGCTAAGAAACACCGAAATAATTTTTAATCATAGAACTTCCAAGAAATACCAAATCTAAAATTAGCACTATTCATCGGATAACGTCTGACCGTATAGTAACCATGCGGATAGAAGTTCTGATTTAAAAAATTATAACTCAAAAACATATTCACCCGTTGTATATTCGCTGTAATCCATAGATCCATGATTGGATATGTCGAAAACTCAATCTGTTTGTAAGCATTGTAAAACTGTCCCGTCCCAATTGAATAATTCGGATTGGCATAAGGTGTATTGAACTTTGCGTCCAGACCGATACTATAATCAATAACTTTGTAAAACAGGTTACTGTAATACAAACTATGCCAGGTATACAACTCGGGAACTGCCAATGCATCCTGTTGATCTGTCTTTTGATAGACCACGAGATTATCAAACGTAAAATGGTTTAATTTAAACTTTTGGCCAACGGTTACCTTCAACAGATTAGCTTTATCCAATTGTATCGGAACAATCCATTTATCCTTCTTAGGATCGTTCTGTAGATTGGACAACTCTTCGAAATAGGTATAATTGTTCATCAAAAAATACTCCACCTTACCATGGAAACCAAGCATCGGATTGGCATATTGAAAACCCAGATTCTGAATTTTCGTCTTTTTAAGATCTAAATCATTCCATTTTCCGTAGGTATAATTTAAATTCTCGAAAACCATCTCCGGAGATTTGTTCTGTGAATAAGCTGACAACGTCATCTTTCCGATTTTATCCCCCATCGAGATATCCGCTTTAGCTTCATACAAGAAATCTCCAAAGTTGTGGCCAAATACGATTTGATTCGCTTTTAAACTAAAATCAAGACGATCTGAAAACTTATACCCTAATTCACCTTTCACAATTCCGTTCTGATAAAAACGATCAAATGTTGTGCTATCCGGCAGTTTCTTCAGCGGCTGTGGATAGGCTGATGTATTATTGTAATACCGCATGGAGTCCAACTGATTCTGCTCCACCCAGTTCATGTCGTGCTGAAAAGCCAAATTCAACTTTGCCTCGTTCTTAAAGACCGACTTCCCTCTAAGAAAAAAGTTATATTCAAATTCATTGGAAACATTCGTGATCAACGTCTTATCATTGTTTAGCGCCAATGCTCTATTATTGTATGGTAATGCTGCATTTTGGTCATCCATGTTCTTGAAGAAGCTGTATGTCTGCCTTCGGATACGCGTATTATGCGCCATACTATTGGTCGGATGGATCTGCATGGTCGGCTTGCCTTTATCGATCGTATCCAATCGTCCCAAATAAAGTGACTGTCTCAGGAAGAATGAATTATCCCACCACTTAGATCGAGGTACCCTTGTGTTACCGGCATCATAGAATTTCGGTATAAATCGATCAGGAGACTGTCTATTTCCAGGCGCAAATGGAAGATCTTCTGTAATAGAGCCATTCTCCATGGCATCCAAACGATTAAATACGCCATTGATCAACAAATTATACCGGTTATTTTTCGATTCATACCAAGAAGCAACTGAAGCCTTTAAATCCGAATAATTCTGTCCAAGGTAAAATCCATCCGTTTTAGTAGAATGGAAATCGACATTCATATTCCATTGGGAATTGATATTCTGCGCCACCCGAGCCCTAAAAACCTGGTCATTAAAAAAGAATCCTACCGCGGACAATTCGGAGTACCTCGCCCAGGCCCTAAAATATTGGACCGAATCGGGGTTCAATAAATAACGTTCCAACGCTGTAAAACCAGACTGAAAGCCAATGGTCTTTTTAGGCTGGAACAATAGATCCCGTGTGGCAAGGCCATAAGCCCCAAGGTTCACACTGGGATTCCAAGGTAAATTCTGCGGATTATAATATTGATAATTATGATGTGATGTATCGATCTGCCGTGTATAAGTTCCTTTTTTTAACATATCCAGTGTGGCATATCGGATATACTTCGCAGAAAGGATGACAGAATCTTTCTTCCCGTCCTCTTTGGCTCTGGCCGAATCCAATGCGCTACTCCAATCCTCTTTGCTCTGCGCAATGACATCCACGGAATAAATAAATAAAACACACCATGCGGCAAGTATGCGTACGATCAACTTCATCTAAAATTATATAAAAACCAAAAAAGCTAAATTCACCTCAATGAACCAATTACCCTTCACCGCACACAAATCCAACAACCTTCTCCTTCAACAGAGATACATGAAGAGGTAATTTATTGCAAAGCTATTAATTCTTTCAAAATTAATGTCATTTTAGGTTCCGCTTTCTCCGCAACATTAACAATTTCCTGTAATGATACGGGTTTAAGCTCCTCGTGAAAGCCTTCATCCGTAACAACAGAAATCGCAAATACCGGCAGTGCCATATGATTAGCAACAATCACTTCTGGAACGGTACTCATACCGACCACATCCCCACCGATCAGGCGCATATAACGATATTCCGCTTTTGTTTCCAAATTTGGACCTGCGGAAGAAACATAAACAACTTTTCGCGCAGCAATAGCATGTTTGGCTGCAATTTCAAGAGCCTGTCCAATCATCTTTCGGTTATAAGGCTCGCTCATATCCGGAAATCGTGGACCAAACTCGGCCAAATTCTGTCCGCGTAGCGGATTATCCGGCAACAAATTGATATGATCTTCAATAATTCCAAGGTCACCTTTTTTCACATCAGGATTCAGGGAGCCCGCAGCGTTGGAAACAAACAATTTTTGTACCCCCAAAACTTTCATGATACGGATCGGAAAGGTAATTTGTTGCATATCGTAACCTTCATAATAATGCAACCTCCCCTGCATAGCAACCACATTGCGGCCACTCAATTTTCCAAAAATGAGCTTACCAGAATGAAATTCAACAGTCGAAATGGGGAAATTTGGTATATTGGAATACATCAGCTGATACTCGACTTCAATTTCATCCACCAACTTACCTAAACCAGTACCTAGGATGATACCGAACTCTGGAGTAAAATCTCCAATTTTTCTACGGATAAACTCCGTAGTCTCATTTATGCTATGATACATACGTACAGAAAAACTAAGTATATCAAACTTAACTTAATTTTTCTGTACGTACAAATCAAAATCAATACTTGTATTTACATCTTCTCACTAATGGAGAAATTTTTTATAGCCGAAGTGCATTAATTATGGGACAATGCTTTTTCACTTGCTTTACCTGGAGAACTGATCAAAAGCATCACAAACGTGATAAAACCATTAATAATGATCAAATCCAATCCGACAACATAAGGTGTATACACTTCAATAACATAGGTTTTAAGCAAAAATAAGACGGTAGGCGAAAGTACACAGATATAAGGTACAGCGTTATCCCGCACGGCATATTTTGTGAATATTCCGAAAACGAATAAACCCAATAAAGGTCCATAGGTATAACTCGCCGCAGTAAAGATTGCATTGACGACCGAGTCATCATTGATCAGCTTAAAGACCAGAATAACCAACAGCATCACAATGGAAAAACCAAAATGCACATAATTACGCTGCTTGATCAGCGCTGGATCATTGGGATTTTCTTTTTTATTGAAATTTAGAAAGTCCACACAGAAAGATGTTGTCAATGCCGTTAGCGCACTATCTGTCGTTGCAAAAGTAGCAGCCGTTAACCCCATCATAAAGATGATTGCAGGAACAATAGCCAAGTGGTTTAATGCAATTTCTGGGTACAAATAATCGCGTGTTGCTAATTGAGTCACATCAATTCCGTTTTTAGCCGCATAGATATACAGCAAAGCACCGACAGCTAAAAAGAAAATATTAATGACCACAAAAACACTTGTAAAAGTGATCATGTTCTTTTGGGCTTCTTTAATGGTCCCCATCGATAAGTTCTTTTGCATTAGATCCTGATCAAGCCCAGTCATCGCAATGGTCACAAAAATTCCTCCCAAGAATTGTTTCCAAAAATTTGCTTTACTGCCGACAAAATCATCCCAGAAAAAGATCTTGGAATAACTACTTTCTTTTACAGCCTCGAAAGTATCGACGATACCAAAATCTAATCCTTTGGCCATAAAATAGATAGAGAGAATTACTGCGGTCACTAAAAAGGTAGTCTGTAGGGTATCTGTCACAATAATCGTCTTTAAGCCACCCTTGTTTGTATACATCCAGATTAACACCAAACATATAACGACCGTAATCGCGAAAGGCACATTCCAGGCATCAAAAATAAAATGCTGCAATACGATTGCGACCAGATAAAGACGAAACGCCGAACCGATCGTACGGGAAACCAAAAAAATAGCAGCACCGGTCTTGTACGTGGTGTGCCCAAAACGTTCTTCCAAATACGTATAAATGGAAGTCAAGTTCATTCTATAATAGAGCGGAAGCAATACATAGGCAATAATGACAAAACCAACGGCGTTCCCAAGAACAAATTGAAAATAGCTAAATTCAGACGCACCGACTGCGCCGGGAACCGAGATAAAAGTTACGCCGGAGAGCGCGGTACCGATCATCCCAAAGGCGACCATATACCATTTAGAGTTCCGGTTTGCGACAAAAAAAGTCGAGTTATCGGAAGCTCCCTTCGAGGTGAAGTGAGCTACAGCAAGCAGAACTGCAAAATAGATTATTATAAAAGATAATAATATTACTGGTGACATAGTTTGTTTTTAAATAGGTGATTTTAATAGGTTATGCTCAATGGGTATCCTGATAAGCTTCGATTGCCTGTCTTACATTACCAAATTGCTCAAGCAAAGCCGCAGCTTCTTCTTCAAGCGCCCCGGTCTGATCCATAATGATACGTACACCACGACCGACCAGCTTATGGTTTGACAATTGCATATCGACCATCTTGTTCCCCTTTACCCTACCCAATTGGATCATCACTGCGGTACTGAACATATTTAACACAAGTTTCTGTGCTGTACCCGATTTCATTCGCGTAGACCCGGTAACAAATTCTGGCCCAACAATAACTTCAACCGGATACTGCGCTATTTCCGCAATCGGGGACCCTCCGTTACAGACAATACAGCCCGTCACAAGCCCTTTCTCGTTTGCCGTTTTCAATCCGCCGATAACATAAGGTGTGGTTCCAGAAGCCGCAATGCCGATAACAACATCGTTTTCATCAATATCATACGCTTCCATATCTTTCCAGGCTTGCTCCAGATCATCTTCTGCAAATTCAACTGCTTTTCTAATTGCAGTATCACCACCAGCAATCAACCCAATGATCCATTCAAATGGAACGCCGTATGTCGGAGGTAATTCAGACGCATCCAGCACGCCCAAACGGCCACTTGTACCAGCGCCGATATAAAAAGTTCGACCACCAGCCTTCATTTTCTCCACAGTGACTTTGACTAATGCTTCAATCTGAGGGATAGCCTGCTCTACAGCAAGTGGCACAGATTTATCCTCATTATTGATATTTGTCAATAACTCATGCACAGACATCTTGTCCAAATCCTGATAATTCGAATCTTTCTCCGTTGTATTTACCATTATTAGTATATATTGTATTTCTTTATTTCAATAAATCGGGTACATCCACAAGTTGATACCCTTTCCCCTTTAATATGCTAATGATATCATCCAAATGATGATACAGCTTATCTTTCCGCCGACCATCAGTTCCCATATGAATCAATATCAAAAATCCATTGAGCCCATATCGAGCTTCGTAAGACCAGAGATTGTCGAGAATCGCTGTCGACGATAAATAACGCCCCCCCATTTCAGGATAGGTATAATCAGCCGCAGTCCGTATTCCTGGTGTATAATTAACCGAATTTAGACCAACTGCCTTTGCCCAGTCGACTGTTTCACTATTATACCATTCATAAGAAGGAATATAATAAGACAGCTGCTCTCTTTTGACACCCGCGCCTTCCAGTGCTTTCAGGTTTGCTTTTAGATCAGCGACAAAAGAGTCACGTTTGACCAAAAGCACATCCCTACTCCCCCAGTCACTCATCAGAATATGTTTATCGGAATGCCCCGAAATCCAATGGCCATCGCTTAACATCTGACGGACATACGGCTTAAAACCTGGAGTTCTGAGATAATCACCTGTCAGGAAAAAAGAGCCTTTAACGCCATTATGCTTTAGACTTGCTAATACCTCAGCAGTACCCTCAGATAAATCATGACCGGTAAACACCAGGGCCACCTGCCGTTTTGTCGAGTCGCCCCGGACAATAGCTCCAAAAACATCCCGTGTTACTTTTTTCCGGTAGGCTCCTCCATGGCCTTACCCTCCTTTGAAGCCAACAGATAAATCAACGAAGCGGTACCATCCATTGTCGGCTCATTCGTACTATAATCTCCGTAGTCGTCATGATAGACCGCCAGATCACTTTGAAACTCCGCATAGCTATCCGGATTATTCAACTTGATACCAATCAGATTGCGGTACGTGGATGCCATAATGGGCCCATCAACCAATCCGCCGTCGATCGGATGCTTTCCAAGAAAGGTAAACGCCGAATGCGGATCGACAGGTGTATCGCCTCCAGCCGGAAGACCATATACCATACTCGTGCCCCAAGGGTTCGCCCCGAATAACCAGTCAAAATTAGCTTGGGCTAGCTCATCAAAATGTGCATCTCCCGTCAATTCTTTATACCAGAGACATTGGATCGCAAAGGATACCGTTAAGTTGTTGCTACACCAAATAAAGGGAACTCCCCGAAAAAAAGCGTTTTTCTCAGCTCTCCGATTGACTTGCTCAATCCCCTGTTTATAATACGAAACAATCTCCTCGCGATCTTGTCCTTTTAATCCTTTTGCCAACTCATAATGCCCAAGATTGATAAAAGGATACCACTGATAATGTGCAGCAGTATCGCTAACCATCCACGGTGTAATCTTTTCTTGCCGGGCGAAGCGTAAGGCTTCTCGTGCAAACTTTTCTTTTTTTGTCATCGAAAAACCCATTGCAGCGGCCAACTGCATATCGTCTACCCAATTATCTTCGGCATAAATATAGGGCGATTTCACAGAAACTGTCTGTGTCACGCCTGGTTTTATATTGGCATAAGCATAGGCTGTTTCCGATTTCTTCGAAAGCAGCGTTGCATATTTCCGATCCTCTTTGTCAAACAACATCGCCCCCAGTCGAAAAGCACTACTAAATTTACCAGCAGTAGAGCTTGTCCCGGTTGTATTGTTCATAAACTTGCCACGCTGCTGTGGCTCGCCATCGATAAAATACACCGGTCTCTCAAATCCACGACCATAGTAAGGATCTTCCTTTGGCATCCGCATGCTGGCATGATCCCGGTCATCACCAATCTGATTGTACATTTGGTTGGCCTTGGGATGCATTTTCAACAGCCAATCCAAGCCCCATTTTGCCTCATCGAGCACATCGGCCCGGCCATTTTTTCCATCAAGACCATTTGCTTGCTTTAGATCACCAAACACCTTTGGAAAATCGCGGTAAGCCGCTAACAGATGAAATGTTGCATTTGCTGACGTTGTCGCATATTGCAAATAATCAGAAGCATCATGCCAACCGCCACCCGCATCGATACGGGAGCTATCGGGAATGCCAACCTTTCCTGCATACAGCGCAAAGCCATCGTGTGTATGGCAGCTATCGTTCAGAAAAGGGTTGAACAATGTCCGTTGTTGCCGCATATAACGCAGTGCAAAATCTGCCGCTCCTTTATAAACGTCCCGAGCGATTCGGAATGTTGGAGACTTCACATCTCCGGCCTGAACAAAAAAGCGTCCAGTATCCTGCATGGAAGAGAAATCAAAACGAAAGCTCTGAACAAAAGGACCATAAGCCCCATAATCTTTTCCAACAGGATGTACATAGACTGTTTTACCCGTTTGTGCGTTTTTAATTTCAAAAGAACGAAGCTGCCTGATTGATTTCCCACCCCATACCGCGACCTTCTTGCCCGCTGGAGTATAGCCCAATTGGTTTATTCTAATCCAAGCATTTTGCTGTGCTTTCGCAAAGTTACAAACAAAACATGCAAAAACAAGCAAAAAAGCTTGACGTAAATTTAAGAAGTTTAGACATTTTTTTATCATATCAAGGCATTTATTTTCAAAAAGATCATTTCAATCGATTGCTTAAAACTGTAATGAAACTATTTTGCCATCCATCGTACTCGCTATCACGGTATTTCTCCCATTTAGTGCAACGGGATTAACCATTCCATTGGATATTTTATATTGCCATACTACCGCGCCTGTTTTTGCGTCAACTCCAGATAGCAAACCCGAATGACTCGGCACAAAGACAAACTTGCCATTGGATGTAATTGCAGAAGGTGTCAATTCGTAGGGCAATTTAAGTTTGGATTTCCAGGCAACATCCATACGATCACCAGCAACCGAAATACCTAAAAGATCCCCATCCATCGTCTTCACATAAACCAATTTATCATCTGCAGCCAACCCCATAGACTCGCGCACCCGAATGGTATCTTTCTTTTCCCGCCAGATGACCGCACCGTTCTTCGCATCCAGTGCTGTCATAAAACGATCCGGTGCAACTACAAAAACACGATTGTTTACCCCCACCGGATTGCATGCCGCAGCAGAAAACATCCGATTGGCCTGTCCATTATTCCACTCCCACGAAAGCTTACCCGTTTTGGCATCCAAAGCATAGAATCCATTGCTCCAGGAACCAAAAATTACATTCCCCAAATAATACGTTGGCAGCGTCGATACAAATCCTTTGACCTGGTCAAAACTCCACTTTACAGCTCCCGTCTTGATGTCCAGCGCTCTAAACTTACCATCCGAGCCACCGATAAAAGCCACGCCATCATGTAGCAAGGGTGAACCCAAAACCGCCTTCTCAGTCTCCACCTTCCACAACAACTTGCCATTACCGGCATCTACCGCATAAATTGCATGATCCGATGATCCCGCCACGACAATCCCTTTCCACACAGCAGGCGTAGAATAAACTTTACCGCCGGTACGGTATGCCCATAGCTTTTTGCCAGTTTTTAAGTCAAGCGCAAAGATATCGCCCGCGGTATTTGATGTAATCACGCTATTTTTGTAAACGGCTAGTCCCGCCCCGATATCGCTGGCGTCTTCAAACGTCCAATTAACTTTAACCTGGTCCGCATATTTTGCGTTCACAGCATAACTTGGTCTCGGGTAGCTTATCGTTTCATTTTCATAATGATGGTCGAACATTGGAACAACAACCCAAGGTTTCTCCTGCATTCCTACACCGGGATTACGTTCCTGATAACTGGCTTTGCCATCGGCGATGGTCACGATATTATAACCCCCAACCGCTTTATTCGCACGCAGATTAGACCGTCCCATCACCCCCGGAATTCCTTCCCAATCGTATAATTTATTGGCATGACCATGCCCACAAAGCGCCAACTGGACATTCCGCGTTTTAACTCTTTTCAGTGCGTCAAACCAGTTATTTAACGATGAATCCTGTGGATAATGATTAATATAGATCAATGGTAGCTGTTTATCCGGATTCGCTGCAAAAATGGAATCCATCCAAACCAGGTTTTCCCGAGGAATTTGACCAGGACTCATGCGCATATTGGGGCCTGAATTGGTTCCAATGAATGCGTAGCCTTTATGCTTAAAGAAAAAGGTTTCGCCACCAAAAACGGTGCGAAACGTGTTGGCTCCATTTTCTGACCAATTACCATCGTGATTTCCCGGAATCACATACCAAGGCAGCTGCAAACTATCTAAGATTCGCTTCGCAAGCTTTAACTCATGATCAGCACCAAACTCGGTGATATCTCCGGAGACTATAACAAAATCAATATCTTTCAATGTATTCAGGTCCTTTACAGTACGTCGCAAATCCTCCTCACCTGTTGCACCACCGACATGCGTGTCTGTTACGTGGGCAAATTTGAAGGACTGCTGTGCTATCGCAACGTTAAAAACGCAGGATAATGCAATAAAAAAGGTGATAATTGGAAACCTCATGCGTAATGTTTTCTTAAAAATAGCGTTTTTATGCATAAAACAAAAATGATATTGCATTTTTATGCATCTTCATGTAAATCAAAATTCATTATGTATTAAAAAGCCTTTCTGAAATTCAGAAAGGCCTTTTAATACAATGCTATCTATTGCCAGCCTGGCGTCTGTGTTAAGATATAGCCCAAATTTGCATATTGTTGAATCTGATTCAGTCCAACAGGAGCCAAGTACGACCGATCGGTAAAACTTACCCTGTTCGCAAATTTCGGAACAACGTAATATCCCACCATAGCATCGGCGTTTTTACCATTGTACGTGATTGTATTTCCTGCTGCGTCACGGACTTTCAAAACACCTTCGTAAGCTTTTGTCAAACGATTTGGAAGATCCTTTTTGATATTTACCCAGGGACCTAGTGAATAATCGACATTGCGCGAAAAGTTCATATAATCCAATTTTTTCCAGCGACGGATATCATTCAATCGCGCATACTCATATACAAATTCCATTCTTCGTTCGCGTCTGATTTCCCACATCAACGGCGATATATCCGCATCGCGGCTTGGATCGTTCGGCAGGGAATTTAATGTCAAAGGTGCCGTTTTCTTTACCCCTTTAGCTATGGCATCTGCGTCTAGCGGCCTATTCCGTACCGCATTGATTGATTTATCCAAATCACCTTGGGTAACAGCTGCTCCACCAAAAAACTCCGCAAGAATCTGCCTTGCCTCAATCCAATTCAACACAACCTCACCAAGACGCACAATCGGAGCATCATTTGTATTTGTATTACTACTCCATTTTGCTGGATAAGTTTTTCCAATATACGTCAAGGCTTCTCTAGCAGCAAATTTATGACCGTAAGCAAATGTTGATGAAGCTGTATTAACGGTATCCATCAACGAAGCTTCAAACCGTGGGTCTCTCGTTCTCGCCAAAGATTTCATCGAAAAGTCCGAAGCATTTGTGAGCGCTGAGTTTTGCCAAACCTTTCCATCGTTACAGATAAAAGATTTCAACAAATCCAAGTTAACGCCCTTCTGCCCTTCAGTACCATTACTGTAAGAACCTACGGCGTGCGTTACTTTCAAGGCATCATTATAAGTTCTGAAGAAAATTACCTCTGGATTGCTTGAAAGATCTTCAGATGCGAACAGGCTTTTAAAATCACTTCCAAAAGACCACTTTCCACTATTCATGACAACTTCGGACGCTTTAACCGCAAGCGCGAGATACTTTTTCGCACGATCTTGATCCAAGCCATGGTATTTTTCCCAGGAACCTTCAAACAACATGAGGTTAGAAATAAGTGCCGCTGCTGCATATTTATTTACATAACCTTTTCCGTCATCAGCACGCATATTATCAAGCACATACTCAAAATCTGTATAGACTTTATCCATAACCTCCCCGCGCTTGGTACGTTCCTTATACATTGTAGCCTGATCCATCGGATCAACTTCAACATCAAAATAAGGCACATCACCAAACACAGAAACTAACCTACTATATTCGTAGCCTCTAAAAAAACGAGCTACTGCAGTCCAGTGCTTATACTCAGCCTCTGACAATTTTGACTTGGCCTTTGTTTCAATCCTGGTCAACATCACATTAGCCTTTCTAACCCAGTAAAAATTCCAGGTCGGCCCTGAGTAGGTCGTCAACATATCAGGTGTCACCGTACTCGCACCTCTACTCGTCGGAACAACTGACTCAAAGCCACCTTGCGTTCCTTCAGAAGTAAAGTCATCTGCATAGTTATATCCCACTAAGGGAGCATAGGCCGTACCATAAAAAGTATTATAGCCAACAAAATAATTTAAATAAAAATCATTTGCATACAAACGAACATCAGCTTCATTTCTCCAAAAGTTTTCATCGATTACTTTAGTTTGATCAGGCCTATCCAGCACATCCTTACTACAGCCCACCCCCAATAACATGGCGGAAAGCATGATAGATCCAATTTTTATTCTATTTAATTTCATCTGTCAAATTCGTTTAAAAGTTTAACTGAACACCAAATGAGGCACTCTTAAATGTTGGTGTTCCAACACCTGTACGTCCACCGTTGTAATTCGTTTCATTAAAAATCGAGAAGCCTTCCACCTCTTCCGGATCAATCGGTAAGCCACGAAGCTTATCCCAAGTGAAGAAATTCTCCAACGAAACATAAACACGTAAGTTATTTATCTTAGCTCGTTGCACGATATGCTGAGGAATTGTATACCCCACAGTTAGGTTCTTAATTCTCAAATACGACATATCCAACAGATAGCGGGACTGAACTTGCATATTATTGACATTCGCACTACCGCCGTTGTTGAATGCAGCCGGATAGAATGCTCCTTGATTATCTTTCGTCCAGTAATCGTTTACAAAGCTTGCAGGCATCGCTCCATCTGAAGTGTTAAATCCTGGAATCGCCAAGAATCCTGCTCCCCAAACTTTACGTTGTCCCACACCTTGGAAAAATGCTGAAACATCGAAGCCTTTCCAATCAGCACCAAATCTAAAGCCATACTGATAACGAGGCGTCGAATTACCAATGATCTTCATATCGCCAGGATTATCGATCGTACCGTCACCATTATCGATCTCGCCGTCACCATTCAAATCTTTGAATTTAACATCCCCAGGACCAAAATAGAAATTAGTTGAATTTTGGAATCGTGGCTGATAGACAGGCTTTTCACCATTCGGCCCCTCTTTCAAGAGATAGACGTTATCTGTACTTCCATAATATTTGGTCATATCTGCATTTGGTTTTACCAACTGCGGATTGTTATTTCCATCCAATACAAAATCATTGTATTGGTACAGACGGTCTGTCTCATACCCCCAAATATCACCATATACCCGACCATTATAATTCACACCGGTAGTGCGTAATGACGTATAGCCACTAAAAACAGATTTAGAGTCATCCAAATTAGCCCTAAAATTAATACCCAATCCATTCTCAAATCGGTGATTAAAATCGATGGCCAATTCGAAGCCTTTGGTCGTCAAGGTACCGAAGTTACCCCAAGGCGCCGCAGAACCCAAGGTCAGTGTTGTTCCTTCCAAAGGAGCAAACATATTTTTGGTCTTCTTCTGATACCAGTCAAACGTCAAACCTAATTTATTCTTGAAGAATCTGGCATCCGCACCGAAATCCAGGGTTTCCAGATCTTCCCACGTAACGTTTGGCCAATTCAGTTTTGGCGTACCCACAGAATTCAACAATGCGCCATTGACGATGTAATTAATCTGACCCGCATCCATGTTTGAAACATAAAGATCAGAAGGTACCGTTTGATTTCCGATAACACCCCATGAACCTCTAAACTTCAACTGATTTAATGTAGCCCTTGACCAGTCCATGAATTTTTCTTCTGAAACTACCCAGCCTGCTGAAAAGGATGGAAACCATCGCCATTTCAAATCTGTTGGAAACTTGGAGGAACCATCATAACGGATATTACCTTCAAATAGATACTTATTCTTATACGCATAGTTCACACGGCCAAAATACCCTAATTGTGATTCCCAATACTCACCACCGCTACCCGTAATTTGGCCCACAGCCAAATCAAACTGAGGATTTGTGATATCCAATAAATCAGCACGCTGTGTCCAATGGTAAGAACCATCGTTTGTTACTCTATTTAAACCAAGGATAAATTTAAAGTTATGATCATCATTCAAGTCGAGCTCATACGTTGTAAATGCATTGACAGTATGCTTATGTTCATTTTGTGAACGCATATAGATATGATCTTGCGCAGAACCATTCGCTGTATACATATCATTGGAAAGATCATAAGCTAAAGTTGCATCAGCATCTCCCTTATTGACAACAGCTCCTTCTTTATTGACATAAACTGGATTTCCTTGTGCATCAAACCGTTGTTTAGCTGCTACCCAAGAATTGGCTGCTGTATATCTCGTCCCGTTTTTACGCCAGCTATAATCCTCATTGGTAAATGTATAGTCTACATCTACTTTCCAATTCTTCATTATATTAACTGTAGCACCAGCGCTTAAATTAATATAATTGCGAAGCATGGAAGCTTGGTTTGCCGCCTCATTTTCACTCCATGGACTCCTTATTGGGTTGTTATTTTCGTCATAGCCCATTGGATAAAGGGAACTCCAGCGATACATGTACAACCATGGATCGGCCGTTGTTGAGTTTGTCGCATAAGGATAGATCTTGTTCCGTTGTGCAAACATCGCTCCACCCCTAATAGTCACATATTTATTCAGTTCGGTATTTAGTCTTAATGCAGCATTATACCGTTTAAACTTATCCGAATCGCCGGCCTTTAACATACCGCTTTGGTTTAACGAACCAAATGAAGCTGTATATTGTGTCTTCTTAATGGTACCATTTAAAGACAAGTTATGTGTTTGTGTGGGAGCCCACTCGCGCACCATATAATCATATGGATCATACGTTCTAACACCGTACTTTTTCGTCGGCGACCCCGGATCTACATACCAGTCTCTGCCATATACCGTTGGATCATCTTTCCCGATTGAAGATCCATATTTTTTATCCCACTCCACTGCGCGTTCATAACTTTCTCTATTTACTTTATAGAAAGCACCAGTTTCGGTTCCGCCAACTCTTTCTAATGCGTCAATGGTATATTTCAAGGCATTAACACGTCCCATTTCCAACTTTTTATATGGATTTTGGAATGAGAAGTTATTAGAATAATTTACGGTAACCTTTTCCGCACTTCCACCTGTTTTCGTCTTAATCAATACGACACCAAAAGCAGCTTTCGCACCATAGATGGACGAAGAGGCAGCATCTTTTAATACGGTGATCGACTCAACATCATCCGGATTTACATATTGGATACTCGGGATTTCCACATTATCCACCAAGATCAATGGACTACTATTCCCTTGAATGGAAGATATTGCACCACGAATACGCATGGTAGGATCAGATCCAACCTCACCACTCGGTACAGTAACACTAAATCCTGGCGTCGTCCCTTGAATTGCCCGGCCGACATCGGCGATCGGACGACTCTGTAGATTCTCCTTCACATTGATCGATGAAACCGCACCAGTTAGGTTACCTTTTTTCTGGGTACCGTAACCGACAACGACCACTTCGTCCAACGCTTGATTATCGTCCGCTAATGTTACATCAAGCGTAGCTGAAGTAATGGCAACCTCCTTCATCACGTATCCTACAGACGAAAAACGCAACTTGCTCCCCACGGCAGCTGTAATTTTAAAATGCCCCTGAGCATCAGTCTTAGTTGACGCAGTACCGCCAATCACAGACACGCTTACCCCAGAGACTGGACCTTTTCCATCCTTTACAGTACCTTGCACCGTATTTTGAAACGCATTTTTTGCAGAAGAACTCAGAAAGGCGCTTGTTAAATTGTCGCGATTCAAAGCACCTTCTTTTTTTGCAAAAGAATAGGATTCAGAAGGAAAACTCAATCCAAGAGCAACAGAAAATAGTACAAATTTTCGCATTGATTATAGAGTTTTAAAATAAATGATTCTAGTTAATATTGTTAGTTATTGCTATTCGAAATCAGTATAAAGCAGATACTTTTTACGCATTTGCTTATAGGCTTTCAGGTCATCGGACCAAGAAGCACGAATCTGAGCTTCAGATTGTCCGGCAAGGATTTGCTTACGTAATTGATCTGTCCCCGCAAGCTTATCAAAAAATTCAGGCCGCGCGAAGAAAGTGGATTTATCAGGTGTCTTTTGATAAAAGTCCAACAGATATTTTAAGGTAAATTTTTGATGATCAGCATCCAGACCGCGCAAATCAACACCATAATTGACTGTTCCTTTGCCCTCCACATGTTTGGACATACCGTGACGTTCGCCCGGTGTAAAAGTAAAGGAGCCATAGACCGGATTTGTATAACCTAATACCTGGAACGGCCAATCCGTACCCCGACCTACCGAAATATCCGTACCTTCAAAAAGACATAATGAAAGGTACAACCGAACAGAAAGATAATTTGGCAGACTTGGCGATGGGATGACCGGCAGCTCATACCTACTGTTATGATTCCAATTTTTGACCTGTACAATCGTTACATCAGCCTGGCGGCCATTCTCAAGCCACCGCTCTCCATTGATCATCTGCGCCAGCTCGCCGATTGTTAAACCATGGATCATGGCTATTTTATGCCAGGAAACATCTGATTTAAACTTATCATCATGCCTTACAGGTCCATCCACCTGATCGCCATTCGGATTTGGACGATCCAGTACAATTAATTTTTTATTATGCTTTGCACATAATTCCATTACACGGTGCAAAGAAGTGATGTATGTATAAAAGCGCGCCCCAACGTCCTGCAGGTCGAAGATCATCACATCAATTGAATTGACGATAGAATCTTGTTTCTTATTACCTCCATATAATGTAAACAGCGGCAAACCAGTCTTTTGATCAACATCATTCCCAAACTTCTCACCACGTTCAACGTTCCCGCGGAAACCATGTTCAGGCGCAAAGGCAAACTTCAAATCAACCTTATTATCGATCAAGACATCGACAAGATGTTTTTTATCAGCCCCTACAATGGAAGTTTGATTTCCCATTATTCCCACTTTCTTACCTTTTAGTTGTGGTAAATACAGCGTAAGTTGATCTGCACCCGGAATAACAACTTGGCTCGTTACCCGGCCGGTCATGCTGTTTACTGCGGTTTTGCTCGCTTGCGTAGACTTCAACGAATTCCCACAGGAAACCCAAGCAACAACAGAAATTAAAAAGGATAGCTTTAATAAGGCATTTTTCATCATAAATAGACTCTTAGATCATACACAAATTGCAGTTTTATGCACGAATAATTGAAAATCAGAATAAAAGTAAGTAGAACTTTTCGTTTTTAAAACTTAAAGCAACATAAAAACGCAAAAGAAAGTAAGTATTCACTTACAAATTACTTCTGTAACAGGAATTAAACCGCAATATATTAGTCGAGACTAAAAGCAAAAATACATTACAATAAACTGAAATACAGTCGATTACAATAAATCAGACGATTAAAAAGAAAAATAAGTAAGTGTGCAGAGCACACGCTCACGTAACAAATCAAATACAATTAACATTTTATTAACAATGCAGCAAAATACAGCAAACCAGCAAAATATATTACAAAACGATCACCAATTGCACACTTATTACTTATTCCTGTAGGAAAACGCAATTTACCTGCAGAACGAAATTCTTCGATTAGGCATGATTTAAGGCAGGGGGTTCAATTTCAGATCGACAAGATGCTTTCTTAGCTCATGCATAAATTTATCTCCCGGATCATCTTTACCCGTGATGTAATTGGGATCAGTTTCTTTCCACCAGCTTGTTTTCTTAAAACGTTGGTACTCATGGTGACCTAAAACAAATTCGATGGGATATTTTTTACTGAGGTAACGGATAAGCTCTTCGTTCGCTTTCAATTGTGCATCAGTCAGTGGGTTCTGGCGACTACCTATATTTTCTATCCCTATTGCACAATAATTGAGACCTATGGTATGCCGTGCAAAAATAGAATCTGGTAAAAACTGATAAATCGTACCGTCACGATCGATGACAAATTGCGAAGATACATTCAAGGCACTGGCCTTGGTCAGTTCCGGACGCCCCGGAAGCCGCGCAGGATTAAATGTATTAAAGGTCGCTTTCACGCTGTTATTCGCGGTCCAATGCACTACCACCATTTTGGGATGGATAACCGGAGTCGACTGCGATAGACCGTGCCGATTTTTGAGGTACTCCAATGAAAGTTGAATACGGTCCTTATCCCAGGTAATCGGTTTTTGAATAATTTTGGGTGATTGTGCAAAAAGCACAAATGGTATAAAAAGAAGAAGGAAATTAATACAATATTTCATAACAAAAACAAACTAGATAAAGAAAGCCGCAGTTGCGGCTTTCAAATTTAAAATTATTCTTTGGTATCCCACCAAACCGGGAATGACCAGATATCGTCATTTAACGCATTCGGGTGAGATGCTTTTAAATTATCGGAATTGTAGTTGATCTCATGCGAAACCTGACGTACTCTTCTGAACTGCTTTCCTTGCGGTATTTTAGTTTGTGCTGCTGCGGTCACCGTGTACTCATAGGGAACTGACCAACCGGGATAGACTGAACTACTAAAATCATAGCGACGCATATCATTCCAGTTTTGCTGTGAAAACGAAAGTGCGATAAATTTTTGCGTCATAATTTTAGCCAATGTAATATCTCCCGCCGTACCAATGCCATTGTTCAGAAAATTATCGATCTTAGCCTGGGTCATTGGCGATTTGCTCGGACTGGCGTCTGCATAAGAACCCAGCTTTATATTCATTAAGTCAATATGTGCTTTAATTCCCTCTTTATAGGCATTGAAGGCACCTGCTTTATCTCCCTTATTAAATAAGACCTCAGCTTTAATAAAGCACATTTCGGGGTATGCAACCAGATGGGTAGGCGCATCGGGACGCGAATAAAATGTACCTGAAGCAGCCACGGTACCATCTTTCCATCTATAGGTATCCGACACATCGCTGTCATATCCCTTGGAACTACTTTTAATGGATACATAAACGGTATCCCCCCAACGTGCTGTATTGGCACTGTTAATATACCAGGAGTGTGGGTTTACCGTACGGCCATTACTCTGAATAGCCACATCTTTATCATTATAAGAGGACGCTATAGGCCCGGAGTTCATGCGGATAGTAGACTGCATATCTACTCCCTTGGAACGGATCATCTTTTTGGGATAACCGTATTCTGCCCAAGGTAATAATTTGTCTGCCCGCGGATCGTCTATGCCTTTATTGTCAAAATTGGTTAATAAATTCTCATACCATTTCGTAACCAAAGTATTGGTATTCATACCCGCATTATTAAAAACGATAGACGTTTTTACAGGATCTGCAAATAGGATATCCCCGATATTATCAGTCGCATCATCCATATGGGCTATCACTGTGCTTTCTCCCACCGAATTGGCAGCCTTATTTAACGCCGCCAATACATCATCCGGTTTGTACAAAGCGCTCTTTTTCGATAGGTTATTCAACCATCGCGCTTTTAAGCCATAACACATCTTCAGCCACTTACTTACATCGCCACCATTCCAGCTGTCGCCGGCCGACAAGGGAGCAGCAGTGCCAGGCTGCGTCATATTAAAGTATTCAATTGCCTTATCAATATCAGCAAGACAACCTTCGAAAATCACTTTTCCACCATCAAATTTTGGCGTTATGATGGTACCCAAGGCCTCCGTGTAAGGCATCTCACCATACCAATCCGTCATTAGCATAAAACCCATGGCACGGATAGCATGCAATGCACCAAGATAATGGTAAGCCTTATCGGCCGTAGCCTTATCTTCCATATCCTTAAAATTTGCCCCTGCACCGACAAAGAAAAACTGATAAGGTGTGGTCGACATACCTGCCGCAGGGTTCCAGCCAGCAATCATACTGTTTGATGCAGTACCGTTGACAAATGTCAGTTGCTGTGTCACAAACCCCGCCCGTGTCCCCGCTGTCCCTTGTGCATACATATAATAATGCTGTATCCAAGCCAAACGACTCTGGACCGAAGCCACGGTGCTGGATGGCGTATTCGGGTCTATATTGATATCCAACCAATTCTTACTACAGGACGAAAATAAAGTTAGAACCAACAGAAATGAGACTATTCTCTTATATTTATTCATGACTTTTCTATCTTAAAATCTAAAATTTAAACCAAACATAACACCGGCTGTACTTGGCACACCGTTGTAATCAATACCTACCGAACTAGATCCCGTTACACCAGATCCGGCAGCGGAGGCCTCCGGATCAAGCCCTTTGTAGTTGGTCAACAACCAAAGATTAGTACCAGTCAAAGTAGCTGTAAGACCTTTTACCACTTTGGAAACACCGGCATTCTTCAGGACACCGTCCGAAAAGTTGTAGGACATCGAGATATTCCGCAAGCGCAACCAGTTTGTTTTCACCATAAAGTTCGCACTTTCACGGACGTAGAAATCACTCCAATAATCTTGGATAATCTTCCGTCCGCTTGTTGACACACCTTTAATCGTGTACATCTGGTCGGCCAAGAAAGTGAATGTTTTGTTTTCGTACACCGGAGCGTCGTTTGTTCCGCCGTTACGGATGGCTCCGTCCAAAATCAGCTGATCACGATCTTCGGTTCGCTTGCTCATTCCATTAATCGTCATCGCATAATCTGTACCGTTATAGATATCGCCACCTATACGGAAATCAAACAGGAAGGACAGATTAAAATTTTTATAAGTCAAGCTGTTATTGAATCCACCTGTCAGCTTAGGCTCACGGTTTCCGATATTATATGTCGTCTGGTTGTCACTTGTTGGCATACCCGTATTAGCGTCCAAAACAACTTTTCCATCAGGTGTACGGGTCCATTGCGAACCTGAGATCCCCATAAAGTTTCCTCCGTTAAAGGATGCAGCTTTCGCATTCCCTACCTGCACGTCTGTGACATACAAAATATTGACCCCTGCGAGCAAGTTATCTACTGTCCCTTTGTTTCTGGACATGTTTAACGTAGATTCCCAAACAAAGTCGTTTTTCACAATCGGCTTACCAGTTAAGGACAACTCCATCCCTTTATTGTAGATATCGCCACCGTTGACTGAGATGAAAATATATCCTGTCGATTGTCCTAAACGTGGAGACAGAATCTGGTTATAGGAATTATTGGTATAGTAGGCATAATCCACGCCCAATCGCCCCTTAAAAAAGCGCAGTTCAGCACCGACTTCAAACGAACCTGTTGTTTCAGGTTTCAAAAACGGATTACCTTTCTGCCAGTTATTTCCCGCGCCTACAATTCCACCTAAATATTCAACAGGCTTCCAAAGGTAGGTATTGGTTACATACGGATTTGCGTCCTTACCCACGCGCGCCCAGGAAGCTCTCAGCTTTCCAAAATCCAACCAGTCTGGGCGACTGTCTTTCATGAGTTCGGTAAACACAAAGCTACCACCAACAGAAGGATAAAAATAAGACCTATTGTCTACTGGTAACGTCGAGGTCCAGTCATTTCTTCCCGTAACATTCAAAAACAACATATTTTTATATGAAGCTCTTAACTCACCGTACAAACCAAAAAGACGTTTTTTTGTATTGTTTACTGCGAACTGTTTATTCGCTGCTGCTATATTTTCGAAGCTGCAAAAATTGTCTACCTCAAAATGATAGCCCATACGGCGGTTTGTTGTCGTCTTGGTTTGTTCCGAGAAAAATCCCACTAAAGCGCCTAAATCAAAATCACCTACCTTTTTATTGAAATTGGACATGATGTTGGAAGACCAATAGTTGTATTTGAAATCACTTTCCGACATCATACCTTTTTGCCAAGGTTTCTTAATTGCACCACCTTCACCGATAATAGTTGAGTTTTTAGTCAGATAACTATCCATCCCGACACGATAGGTCAGGCTCCACCAATCGAAGATGGGCATACTTGCATTGATACTACCTGTAATACGCTCAGTGTTATCGCCCAAAATATTTTTATTGATTGTCCAGTATGGATTTTCCACATCAGATTCTAGCGGCTGGCGGCCTTCAAACATCCGATACTTCGACCCGTCATCGTTGAGGTATTTCTTCATATTATCACTTCTTGACCAGCTGTACAGGGACTCCATCGCTCCTGTACCACCTGATCCCCATAGCCCCGCAGAAGTTAGGGTTTTATCTGTATTTGCCAGCGAATACCCCACATTAGCGCCCACCGTCAGTTTACCAAATTTTTGATCCCCATTAAAGCGGAACGTGGTTTTATCAAAGCTTGTATTAGGTACGATACCCTTTTGATCAAAGCGGGAACCAGACAAATAGAATGATCCATTTTTATTTCCGCCGGATAAATTAACGGTATTGTCAAATACCGTCGAATGCTGGAAGAAATCTTTCACGTTGTTATAAACAACATCATTACTTCCAAATTTTTCGCCCCAGGATTGCGTGGTATAATCATCCAGTACACCCGCACTGTTATAATAGCCACGTTTGTATTTTCCTTGCTGCTCTGGCAAGCGATTCACCCAATTATTTGAAAATCTACTTGAAAAACCAATCTCCGTACGCCCTTCTTGTCCCTTTTTCGTCGTAATGATAATAGCTCCCGCAGCAGCTCTTGACCCGTATAAGGCTGCCGCAGCCGGACCTTTCAACACCGACACATTGTCGATATCTTCGGGATTAATATCCATCACCCGGTTACTGTTAGAGGTTGCTGTTGCTTGAGCGCCATCGAAGGCACTATTTCCTCCAATAACCGTAGAGTTATCGTAGATCACACCGTCTACAACAAACAAGGGCTGGTTGTCGCGCTCAAGAGAAGTTCCGCCGCGAAGAATAATCTGCGCTCCGGCACCGGCAGAACCCGAAGCCTGTGTTACATTAACCCCTGCAATCTTCCCTGCCAATGAATTGACCACGTTTGCCGTCTTATTCTTCATCAACTCATCCGATTTTATGTCCTGAACAGCATAGCCAAGCGCTTTTTTTTCCTTCTTAATTCCCATGGCCGTCACAACCACCTCTTCAAGCGCCTCCTCACTGCCAGAAAGCGTAACATTGATCGTTGCATTTGTCCCAACCAGTTGTTGTCTTTCCTGAGAACCCACGGCTCTGAAAATCAAAATATCGCCTGGCTCCGCATTGATGGTGAAACTTCCATCAGGCTTAGTTTGTGTACTGACAGATTTACCTTTGATGCTTACGGTTACATTAGGCATTGTACCACCATCAGAAGCATTCGTCACTTTACCCGTTACAGTTTTGGTCTGTGCCCATAAACTGCTTGACAGCATCACCCCTGAACAGAATAAGAGAATTTTTTTATTCATGGTTTTTAGTTAGTTGTTAATAATTTTCCATAACGGGCGGTTCCAACCCTAAGTTTATATCAATTACTACACAATAGTATGAAAAGCTTCCTATTTTTGCAAGCTTATGCATAATTATTTGAAAAAGAAATAACAATAAACACATTAACGCACAATCTGACAGCAAAAAAACCATTAATTCCTATAAAAACAGATACAAAAACGCATAGCACAGCAAAATAAAAACCAAAACATCTTATAAAAGCATTTAGCAAGACCTTTTCACCGAATTTGATAGCAGAAAACAAACATTAGCACCACAAAACCACCAATAGCATGCAGCATCCAACACATAACAGCGTGCTTATGCAAAGGAATATTCGATTTACACCGCCATTTTAGACTAATTATTAGCTACTGCATTCGGAGATTACTCGGTGCTTCTTCGGTACTTGTTCGGTGCTCCTTCGGTGCTTCTTCGGTTGCAAGCGAATAAAGTCCGACTAAATTCCGTTCAAGATTCGTTGTAAATCCGAAAAAAGGTTGAATCTACTATTGATCAATACCTATTTATTTTGTAACTTAAAGAAAAATCAATCGCAATTAACTTAGATTATGGCAGTCATTAAAAACGGTGCCAATGGCACGCTTTCGGGCAAAGCAGGATCAGTAGTATTTGTTACCAATGGAAATACAACCTATGCAAGGGGCTTACCTAAGAAAAGTAGAAAAAAACCTTCTGCAGATCAAATTCAATCAAGGTCACGTTTCTCCCTCATCCAAAAATTTATCTCCCCAATGCTAGATTTAATACGGGTCGGATTTAAAAATTATAACCCCGAGAAGAAAGCATATGGCAATGCGATGTCTTACAACCTCAATAATGCCGTAGAAAAAACGGCAACTGGCTATGTCATCAATTTTGAAAACTTTCGCGTGAGTAAAGGAACCCCCAATCCCATTTCCACCCATACATTTCAGGTAGATGAAGAGACAGGAACATTTACACTCACCTGGGAATATGATGCAGATACTGCATCACAACATAACATCAGCTCGAGTAATTGCCGTTTGCTGCTATACAATCCCGATGAGTGCGCTTTCACAAATGAAAGCATGAATCCTCTTACGCATAAAACACAGACAGCTATCCTATCCCGACAGCAAACCGTCGGCAACTATCATGTCTATGTATTTTTCTACAAAACAGACGGAAGCGATGAATGCACAGACAGTAAATATCTAGGGACATTTGAATGGTAAGAAAGGAAAGAAGACCTAGGAGCTCAGACTGATCTTCACATCAAAATGCTGCTTGATATAGGCCTGCTGCTCCGCAGAATCTGTCTCCAGATCATGAATAGCACGGTCTCTTTCTTTGTCGACTTCCATCTTCACCACACAGCGGTAGAAACGAAATACATCTTTTTCGGTCTCCAATATTAACCTTGGCACCCGGGCGGGCTTGCCTGTTTCATCTTTTGCCACCATCGTAAAATAAGAGGAATTACAATGCTTGGTTTCGCCCGTCTGAATATTCATGGCTTCGACCCGAATACCGACTTCCATAGAAGAGTTACCTACATAATTCACAGAAGCGATCAATGTCACCAATTCGCCCACCTCAATAGGCTTCAAAAAATCAACTTTGCCAACGGAGGCCGTCACACAATAATGTGCAGAAAATTTAGATGCCACCGCAAAAGCGATCTGATCCATCAAAGATAAAATATAACCGCCGTGAATTTTACCGCCAAAATTAGCATTGGAGGGCAACATCAGCTGTGACATCCGAATCACAGATTCGCTTACCGTTTTATAGATTTCTTCCATACCCATAAATTTACTTTGGATAGATTACAATTCAAAACAAAACCTGAATGAATCACATGGGCTTACGTACACGCGCCAACAGAAGGTTCGTCCTGACCATTACCGATAGATAATGATACAAAAAAGGGATATCCAAAATTCAGATATCCCTTTTTTACGCGTTGATGAAACAACAGCTCGTTATTTTATCTTCTCTGCGGCATAAGGACCTTCGTTGCTCAAACGGTCAACAGCCTTTACCGCAACATACTGTAGTTTTTTGTTGTTCAATGTCGTTGGGATGTCCTTACCTGTAACCCCAGGCTCCAATATTTCATATTGCCATACGCCACCGTAGTTGAGATACAATACCCATTTTGCAACCTGATCAATTTGCTGGTGCTGCCATTTCACAAAAGTAGTACCCCCCTGTGGAGTTACCAGCAAAGTAGGTTTCAACAAAGGATTTGCATTTAACCAAGGACTTGTTGGTACCAATGCTTTCACCTGATAAGGCCCATTCACCAAAGCTTGTGTCATGGCCGGGTTTTTGGTAAGCCCTGCCAGACTCCAGTGGATCACCCCTTCTCGGTTATCAGGCAATAGCGTACGTGCTGCCTCCACTTGATTAACAATTTCCTGAACATATTCCGGACCACGTCTGCCAACCGTATTGATGCCCGGCCAAAGGTGGCGTCCCATGGTATTCTCACTTTCCCACCATTTTAACAAAGCCGTATAGCTTTGTCTGGCTGGCTGTATAGGCCAATACAACTGGGGAGCAAAATAGTCTATCCAGCCTTTGTTCAACCATAATTTAGCATCTGCGTAAAGCATATCATACTGGCTAGATCCCTGGATTCCTGACGGATAACCCGGTTTCCAGATACCAAAGGGACTGATACCGAATTTTACAAAATTCTTCTCTTTCTTAATATCCTTATAAATCCGTTCGATAAAGGTATTCACACTATTTCTGCGGAAGTCTCCGCGTGATAGATCCCCGCCATTACGTTTGTATTCATTGTAACTATCCGAATCCGGGAAATCCTGTCCACCATTATATTCCGCGTAAGGATAGAAATAATCATCGAAATGCACACCATCGATATCATAACGCTTGACAATATCCATAACCACACGTGCAGCGTGGTCCTGTGTAGATTGTTTAGAAGGATCAAACCAATAATAGCCCTGCTTCAATTTGACAACCGACTCAGGCATTTTACGTGCCATGGAAGCTGAAGTAACAGCACCACCAGCAGTATGATGGGCACGGTAGGGGTTCAACCAAACATGCAGCTCAATTCCTCGTTTATGCGCCTGCTCAACCCAAAAATCAAGCGGGTCATAATAAGGGGAAGGTGCCTGTCCTTCTGTACCTGTCAAAAAATAAGACCAGGGTTCAAGATCACTTTTATAAAATGCATCGGCTGATGGACGCACCTGAAAAACAACAGCATTAAAATTATTGTTTTTCAAAAAATCCAAAATACCAATTGCTTCCTGTTGCTGCTCGGCGGTACTCAGGTTATTTTTGCTCGGCCAATTGATATTGGCAACAGAAGCCACCCAAGCGGCGCGAAACTCGCGCGGTAACACCGGAAGATCGACAACAATTTCCTTCTTCTTTTCTGCAACCGGCTGTTCTTTTGTTTCAATTGTATTTTTCACCCGTTCGCGCTTGGGTACCGAAGGTGGATCTTTTTTTACAATTTCGACATTTGTAGTTGTGGTATTGACAGGCTCCTGTTTCTTATTTTTCTTGGATGAACAAGAAGATAAAACAAAAAGTGCTGTCGCTAAAAATAATAGGGAACGTTTCATCAAGCTATAGAATAGTGTTTTTTCAAAATAACGAACGAAGATACATATAATATTAGTCAATCACGGCCAATCGGTTAATCTTCTCCGACATAGATCAATGCTTGAACTCTCCATTGAAGATCACCTGCTCCAGCTTAAAGTCGTCGTTAAAGACAATGACATTCGCTATGCTCCCCTTATTGAGGTTTCCAATATCCGTCCTTTTTAAAAGATTTGCAGGATACCGTGTTGCCATTCGGATCGCTTCATCAAGCGATATACCAACTTTTTGCACAGCATTTTTTACCCCCTCAAGCAAGGAGATTGCCGCTCCTGAAATGGTGCCATCAGGCAGGGAATAATAGCCATCGTTCAAGACGTGATGATAGATGTCTTTATCGCAGGCGGCTACCGCATCTGTAATCATAAACAGCCGCTCCCCCATCTGACGTTTCGCAATTTTTACGGCTTCAAAGCTGACATGATGTCCGTCGACAATAATACTTGCTTGTGCTGTCGGATGATTAAAAATTGCGCCGACTAACCCGACTTCGCGATGATGTAACGGCGACATGGCATTAAACAGGTGGGTACTTGTTGGAATCCCCAGATCATAACCGTGGGTACCTTCCTCAAAAGTCGCATCACTATGTCCTGCACTGAGCAATAGATTATAGCTCTGCAAATGCTGTAAGATATCATCAGCGATACATTCAGGAGCAATGGTCATCATCTTGACAACCTGATTTCCGGACAAAAGATCGTCAATCTTTTCCTTTGTAGGCTCGATAATTAATTCCGCGGGATGCGCACCCCGTTTTTTAGGATTCAAAAAGGGGCCTTCCAGATGCAATCCTAGAAATGCATCGTGCCGAAAGCCTTCTGCCACCCGAATGGCGTCCTTAAATAAGGGAATGGTATTGGTCGCTAAGGTCATCATAAAAGAAGTTGTGCCTTTACGGACCAAACCCTCAGCGATGCGTTCCAAAGAGGCTACACTACGTTCGGCAGAATACAAGTCCGATCCGTCACCATACAATTGAAGGTCAATCAGCCCAGCACAAATATTAGACCCGCCGACTGGATAACTGGTATAATCTGCAGGCACCTCATCATCATGGACAATCGCTACAATTTTACCTTCGCTGATCAGCAATGCTCTTTGCTCCAAAATCGACTCACCAGTGTATATTTTGCCACCAATTAATGCTATCTTATTATTCATATAAATTCTATTTCATTACCAAGTTACCAAAATTCAAAAAAAACCTGTCACTTGCATAAGATTTTGTTTCGTAGCCTACAAGAAATCCGTTCAAAGTTTTTGATCTTTTCATTTTCACTTTCTAATTTACTGTTGTAACTTAGTTCCATGTACTTCTTTAGAAAGCGTAACGCCGATCGCCCCACAAATGGCAGCATAAAAGCTATGCATATTATTAATGCAACGGCCATTATTGTCTTTTTATTGGGCCTTATCTACAAAATATTTTTTACATCCTAAACACTGTTATCCATGTCAAAAAAAGAAATTTTAAATACCGACAAAGCTCCTGCTGCAATAGGACCATATAACCAGGCAATCAAAGCCGGTAATACATTATATGTCTCTGGACAAATTCCTCTGGTTCCCGAAACAATGGAATTAATTTCATCGGGTGTGAAAGACGAAGCGCATCAGGTACTGAAAAATGTAGAAGCTATCTTGACCAATGCGGGATATACTTTTGAAGATGTTGTCAAAGCTTCGATTTTCTTAAGTGATATGGGCAATTTTACCTTAGTCAATGAAGTCTATGCCGAATATTTTAAGGAAGCGCAACCAGCACGTGAGTGTGTTGCGGTAAAAACCCTTCCTAAGAATGTAAATGTCGAAATTTCGGTCATTGCCTGGAAAGATTAATCCGTGGAAAATAACAACGAAACAGCAAGCCGCGGAAAATATCTTTTCGCGGCTTTTTTGGCCCCTTTTATCTGGGGTTTTATGTCTATCCCTGTACGCTGGATACGCGTCTATCCGGCCGAGGATATTCTCTATTTTAGAATAATAACTGCGCTCCTGATCCTTTGGATATACCTGCTGCTGTTTCGAAGAAAAACCTTTAAAGCTGATATTCTTAAGTTTCAGCTTCTACCTCGAGTGGGCAAGATCCGTCAAATTTGTCTTACCTTCCTCGCTTCGGCGTTAATCTTTGGCAACTGGTTTACTTATATCTATGCGGTCAACCATATTAGCATTCAGTCTGCGGCATTGGCTTACCTGACCTGCCCCCTGATCACGGCGGCGGGTGCCTATCTCATGCTCCAGGAAAAGCTAACGAACTGGCAAAAAACAGCGCTTTTATTGCCTTTGGCAGCGTTTGCCTCCTTGCAAATGGCTCGCTTCATGATGTCCTATGGGCTATCACTATTGCCACCTGTTACGCTTTTTATCTGATCGTACAACGGGTATCTACGGGTTTCGATAAACTCAATCAATTGGTGGTCCAGCTCAGTATATGTGCATTATTTGTGATCCCCAAACTAATCTATAATCATCATGCAATTCCTACAGACCCCATATTTTGGGGCACCATAGTTCTTATCGCATCGCTATTCACGATTATCCCCCTATTCCTGAGCATGTATGCACTCATTGGCATTTCATCAACAACGACTGGCGTTCTGCTCTATATTAATCCACTGATCGCTTTTACTTTGGCTGCAACCTATTTCGGAGAACCCGTTTCTCCAATCAAATATGTCGCTTACGGAATTATACTGGTTGCGATCATGCTATTTAATGCTGCAAACATCAAACAGGTTTTTGCAAGGCCATCACGCGGTTAAGCACAATGATACCCAATGCAATAGGAAACTTCATCCACATGGAATGGCCAGTTTCTAGCAGAAAACAGTTATTTTATTCATATCCACCAACCAGCTAAAATGCGACAAAAAAAATGACAAAACACAAAATACACTGATTATCAAAATATTAAACACTAAAAACAGTTAAAGTGTATCATTTTTGTTTCATAAAATTTTTGATTTTTGCTCAACTATAGTAAATTAGATCTTTATTAAGGGAAATCATACCGCTCTTTTTTCTTATAACAGGTATTGAATAGCAAACACACTATTACAAATAATCACTTATTTTGCCCCCCGATTATTCAATATCTTCTCTTCTAACCAAAATGCTAAATGGAATTAGCCCATTTCATTAAAATTTCACCGTTATGAAAATATGTATATAAAAAACTGAATATAACACATATACTATATGAATAACAAATTATACTCTACATTAAGGGTGTTAGGTATTGTTCCAACAATACTTTTTTCAGCATCTTTATTGCACGCGCAAACCAGCCAAGTAAAGGGAACGGTTGTAGACGCTAAAACCAAAGCTCCTA
Organism: Sphingobacterium sp. UBA5639; assembly: GCF_002421245.1. Taxonomy (NCBI): domain Bacteria; kingdom Pseudomonadati; phylum Bacteroidota; class Sphingobacteriia; order Sphingobacteriales; family Sphingobacteriaceae; genus Sphingobacterium; species Sphingobacterium sp. UBA5639. Next base: position 143,563 of record NZ_DIJR01000029.1, on the reverse strand, counting down.
TTCCAGGTGCCACGATCAAAGTATTGGGCACTTCCAACGCAAGTTCTACGGATGTTAAAGGTGCATTCCAGATCAATGTCGATGACAAAAACCGCATATTAAACATCAGTACGGTCGGCTATGAAAACAAAACGGTAACACTTGGTCCCGGCGAAACGACAGTGACGGTAAGTCTGGACGAACAGACACAGCAACTGGAAAGTGTGGTCGTTACTGCTTTGGGTATTAGCCGTGCACAAAAATCATTAACATACTCTACACAACAGGTCAGTGGTGACGAATTAAACAAAGTTAAAAGCACCAACTTGGCGAATAATTTAAACGGTAAAGTTGCAGGTGTTAACATTGCTTCCAGCTCTTCTGGACCAGGTGGTTCAGCAAAAGTTATTTTGCGTGGTAACAAATCGGCTTCCGGTAACAATCAAGTGCTGTATGTTGTCGATGGTGTTCCGATCAACAATCAGACATTAGCAAGCCAGCCAGACAACGTTTTCGGCGGACAACGTGATGGTGGCGACCCTATTTCATTGATCAACCCAGAAGACATCGAAAATATCTCCGTATTAAAAGGAGCATCCGCGGCGGCATTATATGGTAGCCAAGCGGCCAACGGCGTTATCTTGGTAACAACGAAATCAGGTAAACAAGGCCGCACAACGATCAACTTCTCCTCAAGTGCACAGATCGAACAGGCTGTATCGACACCGAAATTCCAAAGCCAATATGGTCAAGGTTCGGGTGGCAAAAACAGTAACACCAGTGTATTTAGCTGGGGCGACAAAACCAATGGTGCCGACTATGATAACTTAGGTGAATTTTTCCGTACGGGTAGCAACTTCACCAATTCATTGACTTTGTCAGGTGGTAACGAGAAAACCCAAACGTATTTTTCTTATGCCAATACCCTTGCAAAAGGTATTCTTCCAGAAAATGACCTGATGCGTCACAACTTCAATCTCAAGGAAAGTGCTTCATTCTTTGATAATAAGCTGACCGTTGAAGGAAGTGCCAATTACATTACGCAAAAATTAGATAATGCGCCTACTTCAGGTTTCTATTATAATCCATTGGTTGGAACCTACCTATTACCTCGCAGCTTAAATATTGCGGATTATAAAAATTTCGAAACGTTCAACACAGGCCGTAATCTTTACGATCAAAACTGGTTTACGCTTTCGGACGACGAAACCACCCAACAAAATCCTTGGTGGATTATGAACCGTAATTCTACACGTTCAACACGTAATCGTTTGCTCTTGAATGGTAGTGCGAAATACAAAATTGCACCTTGGATCAGCGTGCAGGCCCGCGGTAGTGTAGACCGTACCAGCGAAGTATGGGACCGGAAAGCTTATGCCGGCACACAGCACATTTTAGCGCGTGAAAATGGAGCTTATAGCTATACCAATACCACGATCACCCAACAATACGGTGATTTAACGGCCAACATGAACTTTAATATTGGCGATAAATTACAAATTACAGGATTGGTTGGAACGAGTATCACCGACTGGAAAACAGAAGGTACAGATTTTACCAGCGGCAAAGATGGACTCAAAGTTCCCAATCAGTTCTTTATCCAAAATACGACAACTCCGGTCACTTCGACATTGTCTGCAAACCGAAGACAATTGCAATCGGTATTTGCATCGGCTAACTTAGCCTATGACAACTGGATTTATTTGGATCTGACTTCGCGTTGGGATTGGTCGAGCACATTAGCCTATACACCGCAAAACCCATACGCTTATCCGTCGGTCGGTTTGGGCATCGTTTTGAACGACAAGCTTAATCTACCTGAATTTGTGAATATGGCCAAAATTCGGGGTTCATACGCAAAAGTCGGAAATGATCTTCCTCCTTACACTACCTTGCTTACCAACCGGGTAGACCCATATGCGGTACTAACCGTGAATGATATTGCCTTTTTGAAGGAATTAAAACCAGAAAAAACGGCTTCCTTGGAGATCGGTACGGAATGGCGCATGTGGAATAACCGTTTAAATGTGGATGTTACTTATTACAAAACAAACACCACCAATCAGTTTTTCAAAATTGCAGCTGGAAATGCATCCCTCAACAACATGTATGCAGTTAATGCCGGCGACATTCAAAATCAAGGGGTAGAAGCATTGGTATCATTGGATGCGATCAGAAATGACAATTTTAAATGGACAACCAGCCTCAACTTTACGTATAATAAAAACAAAATTGTAAAACTTGCAGACGGTATTTCTGAATTTACCCTAACAGGTGAGGGACGTAATAATTTTGCATCTAAATTGCAAGTTGGTGGTTCTTTCGGAGACATCTATGGGCAAGATTTTATACGTGACGACCAAGGAAGGATTCTTATTTCCGAAGACGGTATTCCGCAGAAAAACAACACCTATACCAAACTCGGGAATTCAAACCCAATTTGGCAAATGGGCTGGAACAACAGTTTCAATTATAAAAATTTCAACTTAAGCTTCCTGATCGATGGTAAATTTGACTACGAAGTGATGTCCGTGACGCAAGCGTTGCTTGACGGTTACGGTGTCTCGAAAGCGAGTGGCGACGCCCGTGCCAATGGCGGTGTTAGCATCAATGGGGTTACACCAAGCGGTAAAGCCGTAACAACAGTGGACGCCGAAAAATGGTACACTTCCACGGCTGGTATGGGTCCGGTTAGCAGCCAATATATTTACGACGGAACGGTTGTGCGGTTGCGTGAATTGACTTTCGGTTATGACTTCAATATTAAAGACAGTTTCTTCAAAAAACTTCGCGTAAATGCTGTAGGAAGAAACCTATTCTATATTTCGAAAAAGGCTCCATTCGATCCTGAAGTAACGATGTCTACAGGTAATTCCTTAAGTGGGGTGGATATCTTTATGATGCCGGCAACACGTAATTATGGTCTTACACTAAATGCGACTTTCTAAACGACCAACAATGAAATATCCCTCGTTAAAAAACACATATATCGGTAAAAATGACGAGGATATTTTATATAGTCTTAAAATACAAACGATTAAAAGATGAAATTTAACATAAAAAACATATCCAAGTTCTCACTCGCTTTTTTAATGCTTGGCGGCACCTTAAGTAGTTGTACCAAGAATTTTGAGGACTATAACAAAAATAACATTGGCGTTACGGATGAGGATTTAAAAGGTGATGGCCAAGATCTTGTCATTTTCTTGCGAAATGCACAGATGTCTATTTACAATTTCTCGGGCGCGGGCGATCCCAATTCCTATCAGGTACAACAGAATCTAAATGCGGATGTATTTTCAGGTTTCTTCATGTCTCCTACTCCGTTTAATAGCGGGCAGAACAACCTGAATTACGCCATGGTAAATGGATGGAATGGAGAACCATTTAAAGTACTCTATTTGAATGTTATCAAATCTATTGAAAAGCTAAAAAGCAATGGACTTGCAGAGACTTACCCTGCATTATGGGGTTCGGCTTTGGTGATCAAAGTAGAAGCTGCCAGCCGAGTGACAGATATCTATGGTCCTATCCCCTATAGTAAAGTAGGCACCTCCAATACTGTTCCATACGACAAACAATCCGATGTATATGCTGCTTTCTTCAAAGAGCTCGATGAGGCTGTAACAGCATTAAAATCATTCAAAGCGGATAGCCCAATGGCTGCTAAAATAGACCAGATCGATTTGGTATTTCCGAATACCGATAATCAGGTCAGATTTAAAAATTGGCTAAAAATCGCCAATTCGTTACGTCTTCGTTTAGCGATGCGTTTGGTTAAAATCGATGCAACTTTAGCAAAAACACAAGCTGAAAAAGCATTGGATCCAGCAAATGGCGGTGTATTGGAAAGTAATAGCGAAAACTTCAAGATCACTGTACCAGCAGACGGAACCTACAGCAACCAACTTTGGTTTATTTCCAAAAACTGGGCTGACACGCGTATCAATGCGACACTTTCGTCTTATATGACCGGATTGAACGACCCTCGTATCTCTAAGTATATGTCTCCCGTTATTAAAGACGCAACAACAACAGCTTTCGCGGGAAAATATATCGGAATCCGTGCAGGAGCAGACGGCATCGAAAAGGATAAATACCAAAAGCTATCCGCATTGAATACTGAAGGTACAACGCCAACTTTCGTAGCGACTACAGCACCGATATTAATGACTGCTGCTGAGGTTTACTTCCTCCGTGCCGAAGCAGCATTGAGAGGTTGGAACAATGCTGGGGGAACAGCGCAATCACTTTATGAAAAAGGAGTGGAAACGTCCTTTACACAATGGGGTGTATCAGCTGGGTTAAGCACTTATCTCAATGATAATACAAGTAAGGCAGCGGCTTACGAGGATCCTTTCAACGCGAAGAATAACGCAGCTTCACCTAGCGCACTGACCATCAAATGGAATGAGGGCGCTACCAACGAAGAAAAATTGGAACGTATCATTACGCAAAAATGGTTGGCGATCTTCCCTGAAGGACAAGAGGCCTGGAGTGAATTCCGCCGTACAGGATATCCGCGTCTATTCCCTGTTGTGGTCAACAATAGCGGTGGACTGATCGATACTAAAATACAGATCCGTCGTTTACCGTTCCCACAAAATGAATACAATACAAATGCACCTGAAGTACAATCTGCAATCTCCTTGTTGGGCGGACCTGACAACGGCGGTACCAGACTTTGGTGGGATGTAAATAAGGGTAATTTCTAATCGAGAGATTAGCCGAGATAAATCTCAAAAAGGGGCAATCCATAACTGGATTGCCCCTTTTTTATGATGTCTTGAAAGTTAATCAAAGTTTCCAGATTGTTGTAACTATATTACAAAGTCAACTAAATAATGTTGTTTTAAACCTACAATACAACAGAAATCAACCACAAAAGATTTCAAAATCAAATTTCTCTTAACAAAAACTTAATAGAAAGTTCCTGTAGCAGAGATAAAGAATTACCCGTTCAATTAAAAAAACCAAGAAGAATATTATGAAAAATCTCTCAATCCTGGGTTTTATCACCCTCCTGGCATGTTGCATGCTATTTGTTGTTTGTAAATCAGAATCACATTTAGAAAATCCCTACAAGGACAAAACAGAAAAGGAACTCGAATCCCTATCCGATGAAAAATACAGTAAAATCATTGCCTTTGCGAGCCCTAAAGCATGTAGTGATGCCACAGAATGGGAAATGATAGAAATACGGACAGTATGTGGAACAAGTTACCTCCCCTATCATAAATCCGTTGACAAAACAACCTTGCAAAACATGATCAATGACAACAACCGACTAATGGAAATATACCAACCAATGATGGCGCCCAAAATAAATTGTATATCTTATCGCAAACCATTGGGCGTGATCTGTAAAGAAGGAAAAGCGGACATTAAATATGAAGAATCCGCTTCAAAATAGTTACTCGAGCCTAAGAAACAGCTCCATAAACGCATAAATTTTTCGTAATTTAGCCATCAAGAAGAATGGCTGAATTACGTTTAATTACCCCGATAGAATACCTCAAAGGTGTAGGTCCACAAAAAGCAGATGTACTCAAAAAAGAGCTACAGGTATTTACCATTGGCGATCTATTGACACAATACCCTTTCCGTTATATCGACCGTACGGAGTTTCATAAAATCCGGAAACTTCATCCCGATATGATGGCTGCACAGGTGCTGGGCCGTCTGGTTTCTTTACAGCTCGTGGGCGAAAAGAGAACGAAACGTCTTGTTGGCTCATTCAAAGATGAGACAGGCTCCATGGAACTGGTCTGGTTTCAGTCCATCCCCTGGCTTCAAAAATCATTGAAAGTCGGATCCGCCTATATTATATATGGCAAGCCGAGCGAATTCAATGGCCAGCTATCCATTACCCATCCCGAAATGGATCTGTATAACCCGCAGGTAAAACAGATCGGCAATATGAGTTTACAGCCGGTTTATTCATCGACAGAAAAACTCAAAAAGTTTAATCTGGATACCAAGGGAATCCAACGCTTACAACAGACTGCATTGGAAACCGTATTCCGTAGTATTGACGAATCGCTTCCCCAGGATGTGCTTGCTAAACATGGTCTCATTTCCAGGCAACAGGCTTTTGCTTCCATCCATTTTCCAAGCGATCAAAAGGAGCTGAACCAGGCCATCAAACGCATCAAATTTGAAGAGCTATTTTTTATTCAGCTGAAGCTGCTCAACAACAAGCAGCTCAACACACAGAAATTTAGAGGCCAGCGGTTCAATAAAGTCGGTGAAAAATTCAACACGTTCTTTAACGAGCGCCTTCCATTTCCTTTAACAGGAGCGCAGAAACGCGTTGTAAAGGAAATCCGCATAGATACCAATACAGGTGCGCAGATGAACCGCCTGGTACAGGGCGATGTAGGTTCCGGGAAAACAGTTGTTGCCCTCATGAGCATGCTGCTTGCTGTCGACAATGGATTTCAGGCCTGTATGATGGCTCCTACAGAAATCCTGGCGACACAGCATTATCATGGACTAAAGCAGCTCGTGGGCGATGACATCGTCAATATCAAGCTACTTACAGGATCCACAAGCACAAAGGAACGCCGTTTGATCCACCAGGCACTGGAAGATGGCAGCTTAGATATTTTAATTGGCACCCACGCCCTGATCGAGGATAAGGTACAGTTCAAGAACCTGGGCTTCGTTGTTATTGACGAACAACACCGCTTTGGCGTGGAACAACGGGCCAAACTCTGGCGCAAGAATGTCATTCCACCGCATATGTTGGTCATGACAGCGACACCAATTCCACGCACATTGGCCATGACCATGTATGGCGACTTGGACATCTCTGTAATTGACGAATTACCTGCTGGGCGTAAACCGATTAAGACTGTTCACTTTTTTGAAAGCTCCCGTTTACGGATGTTTGGTTTTATGCGTGAGGAGATCGCCAAGGGAAGACAGGTCTATGTGGTATATCCCCTCATCAAGGAAAGCGAAAAACTGGACCTGATCTACCTTGAAGCAGGTTTGGAGAACTTACAACTTGAATTTCCATTACCACAATACAAGATCAGTATTGTTCATGGCAAGATGCCTGTAAAGGACAAGGACTTTGAGATGCAGCGCTTTGTCAAACACGAAACACAGATTATGGTTGCCACTACCGTTATCGAGGTGGGCGTTAATGTTCCCAATGCATCGGTGATGGTCATTGAAAATTCCGAACGATTTGGACTATCCCAGCTGCATCAATTACGTGGCCGTGTAGGCCGTGGTGCTGAACAGTCTTTCTGTATTCTGATGTCGGGCAATAAGCTGAGCAAAGAAGGACGATTAAGGCTGGATACCATGGTGCGTACCAATGACGGATTTGAAATTGCAGAAGTCGATCTACAGTTACGTGGCCCGGGCGACATCTCCGGCACGCAACAATCGGGTGTACTTGACCTCAAGATGGCGAATCTGGCGACAGATCAGGCATTGCTTACAGAATGCCGCAACACGGTCATTGCTATCTTCAAAGAAGACCCAACGCTACAAAGCGAAAAGAATCAGTTGCTGCGAAGCTTCCTCGCCAGAAAATCAGATGGCATTGCCTGGGACAAGATTTCTTAATCGCATGTCATTTTCGAAATAAAAAGCGGGGCCAGCAAATAAATCGATAACGTGTTTAAGTGAATAAATAGAGCGCATTGGGATCTAAAGGCCACTCGTCAACATAAATAGGATACGAATTGTTTTTATTAGTTCTTGAAGACAATTTATCTTTTTTGTATATAAAACCAAATTTATTTACTTTTGCATCATTATGAACATGATATAGAAAAATATCCCTTCTTTTACTAGGCAAAAGATGGCGACCGAACGCTTACATATTTTGAGTTGCCCTGGTAAGCAAATCACAGGAAATTTATTGGTTAATGGAGAATTATGTCATAATCGGCATCAGTCTTGTGTGGTGTACAAACGCATAAATTCTTAAATTTACCTTTTCAAACAAAAACCGGGCTTACAAGCTCATTGAAAATAATTTAAAAAGTGAACGTATAACAAGAGGTAGGCAATAGCATACATTGCAAAGCTTAATGACCTCCCTACTTCACTTGAAAGACTTAATAGTACAAAATGGCCAGAATTAAAATACACGATACAGCAATAAAACCCGAAACAGCCGTCTTGGTGAGTGTGATCACGCCAAGTGTGACGGAGACAAAAGCAAAGGAATATTTGGAGGAACTTGAATTTTTGGTACAGACTGCCGGTGGCGAGACCAAAGGCATGTTTACACAGAAACTGGGCTTCCCAGATCGCGCTACATTTGTCGGCAGTGGAAAGCTGGAAGAAATAAAAGCATACGTTGAAGCGGAGGAAATTGACATCGTTGTTTTCGACGATGAGCTTTCACCTTCGCAGCTGCGTAATATTGAGAAAGAATTGAAACGCAAGATATTGGACCGCTCCAACCTTATCCTGGACATCTTTGCCCGACATGCCAAAACTGCACAGGCAAAGACACAGGTCGAATTGGCACAGCTGCAATATCTATTACCGCGTCTGACCCGTATGTGGACCCACTTGGAACGTCAGCGCGGGGGTATTGGTATGCGTGGTCCGGGTGAGTCACAGATCGAGACCGATAGACGGATCATCCTGGACAAGATTTCCCTGTTCAAAGAACGCCTAAAAGCAATCGACAAGCAAAACGAGACACAACGAAAAAACCGTGGCGAGATGATCCGTGTAGCTTTGGTAGGTTACACCAATGTCGGAAAATCAACGATCATGAATATGATCTCCAAGTCTGATGTACTGATCGAGAATAAACTTTTCGCAACATTGGATACGACGGTACGTAAAGTTGTGATCGACAACCTTCCTTTTTTGCTTTCAGATACCGTTGGTTTTATCCGCAAACTACCGCACCATTTGGTGGAATGTTTCAAATCCACATTGGATGAAGTTCGGGAAGCCGATGTCCTGATCCATGTGGTCGACATCTCGCATCCGAATTTTGAAGATCATATCCAGGCGGTAAACGAAACATTGAAGGATCTTAAAGCACTTGACAAACCGGTGATTACAGTGTTCAACAAAATTGACCTTTATAAACCGGCCGTCGAAGAAGGACACGATGGTGAGGAAATCGAGGTCACGTTGGATGATTTTCGTAATTCCTGGATGGCAAAAAATTCTGATCCAGCAATCTTTCTATCAGCAACGAATAAAACGAATATCGAAGAGTTCAAACAAAAACTTTACGATATTATTGTGAAAATGCACAATGAACGCTACCCTTACAATAACTTATTGTATTAATTTTGACAAACAATGCTGTGAACGGGCCTTATACCTGTTCACAGCTTAATAAAATACGAAATGAACAAAGAGGTGCAGTTTCAAGATTGGGGCCTTGTCGATTATCAGGAAGCCTGGGACAGACAAGAATCCATCTTTAAGGGCGTATTGGACATCAAACATGACAATAGAGTCAATGCAACAGCAGCAAACACCCCAAATTACTTGATCTTTACAGCACATCCCCATGTTTACACCTTAGGGAAAAGCGGGCACGAGGAATACCTGCTCCTAGATGAGAAAGGACTGGAAGAGAAAGAGGCCAAATTCTACAAGATCAACCGTGGTGGCGACATTACCTATCATGGTCCGGGACAGATTGTCGGTTATCCGATACTGGATCTCGACAACTTCTTTACGGATATCCATCTGTATCTGCGTACACTGGAAGAAGCTATCATATTGACCTGTGCGGATTATGGTATCGAAGCAGGGAGATATCCCGGGTTTACGGGAGTATGGATAGAACCGGATAAACCAACTGCACGCAAGATCTGTGCAATGGGCGTGCGTGCTTCACGCTGGGTGACCATGCATGGCTTCGCATTCAATGTCAATACAGATCTTGATTATTTCGGCAACATCATTCCTTGCGGCATCGACGATAAGGATGTAACGTCTTTAAAACGGGAGCTTGGCAAAGAAGTTGATATGGAAGACGTGAAAGGGAAACTTAAAGGCCATATTGCCCAACTCTTTGAAATGCAAATAGTGTAATTTAAGTTTTCAATAACATACAAAGGCCCTTTGAAAGCGGAATTTTAATCTCCTTTCAAAGGGCCTTACTTTTTTGAGCATCCCTGTTCCTCATGGTTAATAAAACCCCTACTAAAGACACAAACGAGGGACATTTTCAGACACTTGGAGGTCTTTACGTGACCCCGACGCTATTTCCGAATATCAACAATAATACATACACTCATAGCTGGCGAGTTTCCCATCAACAAATCTGAAAATAAATAATCCTGCATCGCCATTTTGAATATAGAAAGTATGTGGCGTTGAAATCCAGTCTGCCGAAAGCAGTTCACCAAAGTGGTTTACAAAGTCTCTTTCCGCATAATTGGCATCCATCCGCTGGTCCCCCAACACAATAGCTTCACCCGCACTAAAAAATAGCTTATACAAGGTTCCGACCACTTTGCCTTTATAATTTTCTTCAAAGGCAACGATCATATTCGGTGTTTTATAATAATACCGCGGCTCCCAGCCACATTCGGGCATATCGGGGATTTCGGTAACCCCCTGCAGCGCCAGTTGCTTCATTTGTCCATCTGTGATTTTACCATCAAATAAAGACACTCCTTTCCATTCGAAATGGAAGTTTAAGGCCTTCAGTTTCTTTGCGTACACTTCGGACTGGAACTCATGTTGAAATTTATCGGCCATTAACAGTTCAAAATCGATATCAACCTTGGGGTCCACTTTTCCCGCTTTGTCGTAAGATTCCTTCCAATAGGTAAGCGCCTGTTTTAACTTGGAATACTTCGTCCAGCCGATTTCACGTAGACGGCCTGCCTGTATCAGTTCTTCCTCCTGGTCCTTCCCTTTGACAGCCAAATATTCTTTAAGGACCTTGTCATAGCTTAACTCAGCACCCAAAAATTTCATCTGAATGTACTCCGGATTTTCATGGAAGTGGTCTCCGATGTAGACCCATCCATCTGTGTAGAGCGGCACATAATCGATACATACCATTTCATTGAGCCCCGCCCTACGCACAGCGGTACTTGTGGTATTGGGTGCCTTACGCACGCGCAATTGCGAGACCTGTACATAGAAATGTGGGCATTGAGCGCCTTCGGTTCCGCGATAGAAATATTGTTGTGGTTCTCCGGCAGACCTTTTTCCATCCATGGCACTTTTCAGAGGCTGACGGTCTATAAAACCGATATCCCCATTATTCACCTGCACTTTGTAATGCGTGTTGGTGGAATCCAACAGATACACAGGTGCCTCTGTTGGAAAAACTCCCAAGAGGTCTTTATTATTTCCTGCTTCACGGAAAAGGTGCCCCCATGTTGAGGTATAAAGTGGCCGTTGACCCGCTGGCTGTCCTACTGCGTGATGCACAAACCAACTAACAAAAAAGCAGAGTATGAGTAATCCTTTTTTTGGCATAAAATTAATTCTTTGAATACATGACCAGTGGTCGCTCCATTGCGATCAACAGCAGGGAACGAGACATCAATAAATGCAACAGAAACTTTTCCTGGCTACCGGTCAAACACGCACCGTTGCAATAACGAAATTAAAACAAAAAGGAGGCCAATGAAATCACCGGAATCAGGTATCTTTTTTTTGGGCAGGAGATTGTTTGGTTTCTAAACTACGCAATGTGGCTATTTGCGCTGTAATAAACTTACCTGACCTTCCAATGAGAGGATTGTTTTTTCCTGTGCCTTGACCGTTTGCTCTAAGGCATTGACCAGCTGTTTATAAATACCAAGACCTTCGGCAGTGACATGAGCTTTTTCGGCAGGTAGAGCACTGAGAGCCCCCTTCTCATCCTTTCGCATCATAGTCCCTTCACCCATGAGCAACCAAGCTGGGCTAATGTCAGGATGTTTGGACAATATAGCCACCATAGCATCTGAACTGAGTGCAGTATTTTTCTGCCCTCCCTTAAAGTTTGCATAGGAAAGTTGCACATCTTTGAAAAATTCGGTCTTACTGATGCCTTTGGTTTCAGCGATCAGCAGCACACGTTCCTTTACATTCACTTATAGCTTTTTTAAATGTTGGCTGTTTATTTATTTCTTAACGATTTTATTTCTTGCTCTTGAATTGACAATAATCGCTCCAACGAAATAATTGTCTTCTCCTGAGATTTAATTGTGATATTTTGTGACGATATAACCTGTCTTAAGGAGTTGACAACGGCATTAGTAACGCCCTCAATTTCATTTGTCACATAACCCTCCTTTTCTTCTTCCTGAGCAAGAACGGGCTTTAGCATCTCACCTTCGCCTTTTAACAACCATTCGGAAGAATATGCAGGATATTTTTCAACAATACTAACTAACCATTTCGCCTGTACATCTGTATTGTTGGTTAAGGCACGTGTAAATACTCCTCTACTAGCTCCAACGGCAGTTTCAAAGGCTGTCACGCTCAGTCCTTCTCGATCTGCAATAACTTTAATTCTCGTTAAAAAAGAACTCATAATCAATAATTATCAATATAAAATTTGATTAATTGAAAATTAGTGTTTAAATTAGCTTAACTATTGATAATTATAAACACATCATTCACCAAAAACTAACAAATGAAACCAACAGGGCTATAGATCAGTGCACAGATCATTATGAACCCAAGCAGCAGTTTCATCAACTTTAAAACATATAATCTGATGAAAAATACGCAAAAGAAACTAAAAGCGAAACATTTTCGCTATTTAACCCAAGAACACATCGACGATCCGATGAAATATCTCATTGGGTTCTTTGAAAGCGAAACATCCATACGTGACTGGTTAGCGGACCTAAATACGCTAATTAACGCGGCTTCAAACGCAAAGATGAACCCACCACGTTCCTCTACCGGATATCTCACTAGAAAATTAATTGAACAGGTGGAATTGGCCTATGTTATTTTTAGGAAATGTAAACTAAAAACAATAGAACAACCGCTGAAGTTCAACAAAGGCGTTTCAGACTACTGGAATCAGCTATTAGCAATAGACTCATCGGCAAGCAATATTGATACTGCAGCAGACAGCATTAGCCGTTTTTTTTCTTACGAGTCTTTACAACAATGGTACAGCATTCTTGATGATTTATGGATAAGTTTAGGAGACCGAGATAACGGCTTTTTAGGCAACAACGGCCATGAAATTCTTGCTGTAAAAGAATTCTTACTACGTCTAGCTGCTGCTCTCGGAAAGATCTATGAAGATGCAATTCTGCCGAATACCCCTGAATCTTATCAGGAAAAAAATGTAAAGAGCGAAATTTCTGAAAATTTAGCGGAAGAAACTCCAACATCTGAAAAAATCAACACGTTGACAGGTGAAATAAAGAAAAGTCCACAAAAGACCGAGACCCTCCAAAAAATCAAAAACATTTTGGGAGGAGAAGATCTACAGGACTGGCAAGCATTCATTAACAGCCTATATATATCAGCAGAGAGGGACTTTAAAAGCTGGGATAATGCGTTCAAAGTATATATTCCTGAAAGTAGATTTTGGCTATTTACCCAGTCAATAACACTCTTAGATATTTTATACGAGGAAGTCTTTTGGTTTGTTGATAGAGATGCAGAAATAGCATTAACTCCACGCCGAGAGGTCTCCTTATATTATATATTCCGGGACAAAAATACAATTGGAAATTTCACAGCTCTATCACTACTGGAAGCGAGTTATCCAGAGTACTATCTCATTAAAATGCTATTTACCTATCCAATTTTCGATTGGCGCGACAACCTTACAGATCTCATGCACAGAGGATTCGTATTGAACAAAGGCACAGTATACTATGGGGATCTGGATATCCCTGAATTCCTCCTCAACTTTCAAAAATTGATTGAGCTCTGCTATCTCCTTACCAATAAAGATGAAATAAAATTTACCAAGGCGATCGCTTAGGAAATTTGTAAAACTAAATACAACCATTTATTCAACCCATATTATGAATACCGATATTAACCCTATTATCGAGGCAATCCTTCGTGCTGTTGCTGTCGATGAAATCTACCAATGGACTTTTGACCACGATGGTAAAAAGTATCAGATGCTACAGGTCAATCTTACCTCAAATGCCGGAATTCGATTTTCCGACGCCAACAGTCTGATAAACAAAACTGTTGGCTCCTATCCCAATGTGTATATCAATGTGAACTTCACGCACGAAATACAACAAAAAGTGGATCAAGGTTTAGGCCGGGCCTATCTTATTTGCCAACCTGAAAACCGCATTTATCAGAATCCTGTGCAAGAGATTCCCCTTGTCTTACCCAATAATAAAAGTGATGAAGTCATCGAAAAAACACGGACATATATCGAAAAGGAAAAGAGCAAGATTCGATCTTTTATTGATGGCTACAATTTCTATTTTGAGCATAAAAATTATGCACACGCAGCATTCATGCTACATCAAGCTTTGGAGCTTGCATTTCGAACATCCGAAAATATCCTCGTTGTTGAGGATAAGAAGTCCCATTCCTTAAAAAACCATATAAACTATCTCAGAGCTTTCGACGATCGCCTCGGTACACTAGCCGATAATAACGAAAAAAAACAAGCTTTGGAGAAAATTAACAAGGCTTACATCGACTATCGATATCACTTTGATTATTTTATCGATGAAGATGTATTAGAAACAGCCTATCAGATTGCGATCAATACATTAAACTGGATATACGATTATTCCAATCTTCTCTACGAAGAAATAAGGGTAAAACTAACCATTCTTCAAAATAGTAATAACGAAGTTGAAAATTACAAAAATAACAATGATATATACAAAAAAAATTATTGTAACTCCAATTTTCGGGATCTTATTCTTAATGCAATTGAATGTTATTGTACACCTGCTTTGGTTGCTTGTTTTGGTTATGACTCTGATTATCACAGACACCATAATGCGCTCCAAAGAGCCAAAAAGGACCACATCACCCATTCCTACTATATTTTTGTTGCTTATGAGACTTTAAATGGCGAACTCAATAATTTAACACAATTCATTGCGGATATGCTTCCCAACAATGTGTCGCTCACGCTGGCCCTGGAAAACTCAGCCGTTTTCAGCAAACAGTTTTCAAAGGGTCATCCCTTTTTTCTTTCACTCCTGAAAGCAGGTGACATCTGGTTGCAAAATACATCCATGGCCAATATCGATCTGGAAAGCATCGTTGCCCCACAGCTAAATCTAGATTATGTACGTCAACAATGGAAGACGCGCTATAATAATGCGCGCACATTATACTTGCCTTATGAGGAATACTGCTCGGCAATAAGTATAGAGGCAGTATATTTTATGCTATCTCAAGCGCTGGAACAAGTTTGTCTTGGCGTAATCAATACCGTACTTCAATACAAACCGCAACGGGTCAACCTTACTTTCCTCATGCAACTCTGCAAATTGATAGTTCCTGATGCCTACTTCATTTTTTGCTTGGATCATCAAGATCAGCTTAACGCCTTCAAAAACATTACGGAAGCACAGCAGGAATTTAGATATAATGCAAATTATAAAGGAAATCCACTAACAATTATAGAATTGCAAAAACGCACAAAAACGTTTATAGAAAGGTGTAACCAAGAGATGGAAAGCTATTTCGAGAAAATTTCTAGCCAACAGCTGGTCGAACAAGTTGAATAGAAGGCCGATTATGAAGGAATAAACCAATTATAATTATGTCAAATAATTTGCAAATAATCAGGATTATTCAGATTACTACATAAATATTTAACAAAGCGGTCAAGCAAGGGCCCGAATATCTTTAATCTCCAATATATTCTTAACGTTATCTCTTTCCACGGCATGTATCATGGCACGTCCGACTTCATGTAGGGAAAGTACTGCTGAAGGGGCAAAAAATTTGATTATTTTGGCCACAAAAGCAAAGGGATTGGCATGCTTTTGCCCTGCAACAGTCGTCATTGCTCCTGGTCTAAAGTTATACTCCTTTTTGAACGGTAATTTGGCAAGATCATTCTCTGTTTTACCCTTAACCCTAGCCCACATCACTTTGCCTTGCTCCGTACTATCGGTGCTTCCTCCGGAAACATAAATAAAACTGATCTCCGAATTGATTTCCAGCAGGGACTTTGCAAAAGCTAGTGTTGTATCATAAGTAATATAACGGTACTTGTCTTCTTTCATTCCCACAGAACTCACGCCAGCACAGTAAAAGCAGGCATCATAGCCCGCAATCGCATCTCTAAATAGCGAAAGTTTAGTAAAGTCTTCGACCAAAAGTTCCTTTAATTTTGGATGCTGAATGGCAGCAGTCCGGCGGGAAATGCTCAGCAAGGCTGTTACCTTTTCATTTTGTAGACATTCCAGCAAAACGCCTTCGCCAACCATTCCGGTGGCTCCTGTTATAATTACCTTCATATTTCAGCATGGCTCCTCATTGGAACCTTTAGTTAAAAATACATTATTGCCCTGAGGCATTTATAAAATTCTATGACTAAATCCGCCGCAACCGCTCTTCTTCCAAGTCCAGTTGATATAACTGCGAACGAACAATCCCCTCGTCAATGGTCTACTCGCAGTTTAGCTTCTGAAGATACTCCCTTTGTACATCCAAAAGCTCCATAAATATCACTTTCGTTTTTTCATTCATCCACGAATCATCGGCCGCATTCACCTTTTCCTCCCAATGTTTCAAAATGCGGTCCATAACATCACGATTGTGCAGCTCTTTCTCATGTTTATCTTTTAGAAATTGGTAAACATGATGTTTCAACCCTTGCTTCATGCGACTACGGACCTGCTCTTCGGGCTCTTCTCCAAAAGTTTCAAATAGTCTAGTCCTTTTGATTAAGTAGGGTAAAGTAAGCCCTTGTATCAAGAGCGTGGATAAGATCACGACAAAGGTGATGAATAAGATCAGGTTTCGCTGCGGAATATCCACACCATTCATAACGACAGGAATGGATAATGCTGCTGCCAATGACACCACACCACGCATGCCGGTCCAGCCCAACAAAAGAGGCATTAGAAAACGCTGTTTGGTAGATCTCGATCTTGGCGCCACACCCGGGCGAAAAATAAGGGTAGCAATCATGGCTGCATACGAGCTGATAATACGAGCAAGGATCAATACTCCCGTTACCAAAAGACCGTACCCGATGGCTTCTAACAGCGACGTTCCATTGGACCGCAAACCCGCAACAATCTCCGGAAGATCTAATCCAATAATAAAAAATATGATACCGTTCAGGATAAATACAAAACTCTCCCAGACACTCAGCCCCCGCACCCGGCTCGTACTATTGAGAAATGTCAGCCGCTGACCGGACATCAAAAGGCCACCGGCAACGACAGCCAACACCCCTGAGCTATGAAATTGCTCTGCGATCCAATACATAAAGTAAGGTTCAATCAAGGTAAGTGCAATATCCGAGGGCGCATCTGTCGGTAGACGCTTGTGTGCCTGTATAAAAAACCAACCCAATAACAGGCCAATACCCACACCACCGACCAGCATCCAGATAAAGGATACCGCAGCTTGTCCCCATACAAATTGACCTGTCCCAACAGCAATAAGAGCAAAACGTACAATGATCAAGGAAGAAGCATCATTTAATAGGCTTTCGCCTTCCAGGATCGCAGAAGTAGCTTTGGGAACTTTCACAAATTTCATAATCGCTCCTGTGCTGACAGCATCTGGCGGTGACACAATGCCTCCCAGCAGAAAGCCCAACGCTAGTGTAAACCCCGGTATATAATAATTGGCAACAACCGCGACAGAAAGTGCCGTAAAGAATACAACCAAGAAGGCAAAACTCCCGATAATACGCCACCATTTCTTCATCTCCTTAAACGAAATTGACCAAGAAGCCTCGCAAAGCAAGGGCGGTAGAAAAATGAGAAAGATGACGTCCGGATCAATCGTCACTACGGGCAAAGTGGGAATAAAACTAATGAATAGCCCCGCCAGAACCAAGAGAATGGGATAGGCTACCCGTAGTTTGGTCGCCCACATTTCGATCAATACGATGATCGCAATCATTGCGATAAATAAAGGAAATAAGCTGTGCATACTACTTCATAATCTATAGATCCGGAGATATCCTTTTCGTAGTGTAAAGATCTCAAATGGAAATTACAAAAATCACCGGGCAACCTAATTTTTTTCTGTACCCCTATTTTAACGGCACTCTGTACCTAAACAGCATCCTGTACCCTTCTTAAATTAGCAAAAAGATTTATTCTTATGGCGACAACTGCACATCAACCGTATCTGATCAGACAAGTGGATCTTTCTGATTTAGCGCTTATCAAAGAAATACAAAACAAAAAGCAGGTAGATACAGCACGCATAAGCATGCCTTTCCTGGTGCTCGACCAAGGCAATCAATTAAAAGCCTTTTCGTCTGTAATACTCTGCAGAAAGAATTTACTGTCGGTCGAAATGACCTACGACGGTCCTATTTCGGATACGCTTTCCAACGTATTTATGAACAAAGCGCAATCCTTCTTTGAGCAACAGTTGATGAACCTATTTGGTTCGGAAGAATCGCTCAGAAAAGGAATCCGCCGATATAATAACTGGTTAAATCAAAACAGAAACAGTAAATTAGCATAAGGATGGAACAGCAACTGTTATATAAAAAAATAGCCAATATTGTTGAAAACCAGATCAAAAATGGTTCCTTGGTCTATGGCGATCGTTTACCTTCTGTCCGCAGCGCTCAGAAATTATACAATGTAAGTTTAAATACGGCAAAAAGTGCCTATATGGAACTAGAGAGTCGATCGCTCATTGAATCACGCCCCAAATCAGGCTATTTCGTTAGCCGATCCGGGCTTCGTCGGATGGCTATCCCGTCCATTTCTACCTTCAAAATCGACGAAAAGAAACAAGATCCCGCGGCATTGATCGATAAAGTTTTCCACTCCCTGGAAGACAAGGAAATTACACGCTTTTCACTGGGTTTACCCAGTGCATCATTACTTCCGATTCAGAAACTTAATCGATGCATTATAGAGTCGGTTCATGAGCTGCATGATTACGGTGATCAATATGGACAGGTACAGGGAAGTCCGAGCTTACGGAAAGAAATTGCCAAATGGTCATTGGTACTTGAGGGAAAAATAAGTGACGAGGATCTTATTATCACGTCGGGCGCCATGAATGCCATCTACAGCTGCCTTCGTGCCGTCACTAAACCCGGCGACACCATAGCGGTAGAAAGCCCCCTTTACTTTGGCTTTATTCAGGCTTTTCAACTACTGGGCCTCAAAACCATCGAGATTCCGACCCACCCTATTACGGGAATTGAATTGGATGCCCTGAAAAAAGTTATTCATAAAATTGATGTCTGTTGTTTTGTCACCAACTTTAGCAATCCATTGGGCGCACTCATGCCTGAGGAGCACAAGAAAGAGCTTGTCAAACTGCTCGCACACCACCATATTCCATTGATTGAAGAGGACCTATATGGAAACATCTATTTCGGTTCGTCACGGCCCAAACCATGCAAATATTTTGACGAAGAGGGACTGGTGATGTGGTGTGGATCATTTACCAAAGTATTAGCCCCAAGTTTTCGGCTCGGTTGGGTTGAGCCCGGGCAATACAAAGATAAGATCCTAAAACAAAAGCTCATACAAACGATTTCGCAGCCTGCAATTTACCAGGAAGCTGTTTCCAAATTCTTGCAGATCGGCCGGTACGACCATCACCTCAATAGCTTCAGAAAAAAACTGTACAGCAATTATGTCAATTTTAGAAACAGCATTGAGGCCCATTTTCCGGAAAATACCAAAATGTCGCAGCCCGAAGGTGGCTTTGTACTTTGGTTAGAGCTGGACAAAAAGATAGACTCAACGGTGCTCTACGATTATGCGCTTAGGCAAAAGTTGAGTTTTGCTCCGGGAAGGATGTTTACACAGCACGATCAGTTTAAGAACTGTATTCGGCTAAACTATGCTGTGGACTGGAACGAAAAGACAGCACAGGATCTGATGCGCCTCGGCCGATTTTTTAAGGCTGTATTGTAAGAGGAAATTTCCGCGATCATCAGTATGGTATCCTTGGATAAGAATTGCTCTGCGCCATGAGGCGTTGTCTACCAGGATCTGACCTTAAAGGTATTTAAGCCGTACCCTATAAACGTTCCAAGGGCACCTTGTGAGCACCCTTGGAATCAAAAAACAAAGTGTATACACTTCGCAGAGAGAAAAGAATCTTTGTTAACGAATCGTCTCAAAGAATTTTTTAGTCTTGTTATAGGCGATTACACCAATTATACCGATCATCAGCCATAAAAAGTCGACGACGAAAATATCCCGCTGTCCATTGCGGAAGGTATCCCAGATCCAGTTACCAGTCATAAAACCATTGGCAAGTGGAATAAAAAATGCCAATATGCTTCCAACCAGCAATGTTTCGCGATTGGTTCTGCGTATGCTTCTCCGGATAATGTAATACAGTGAAAATAGGAGCCAGCTATAGAAATAAACGCGGTATATAAAATCCTGATTGACCTCAGGGCTCAATTTAATAGCAATGAAAGTCAATGCAGTGACAGGTAACATCGTCAAACATATTGCCGTGAAAATATTGGCCGCCCAGAAATTGAATTTTCGTTTTCGTGGAATTACGTTGTTTTTGTCACGCGCTACCAACCAGATCAATATACCCGAGATAATAACAAGACACCCCATAACTCCCAAAATAAAGTACACCATCTTGAGCGGATAGCCTCCATAATCGCCATAATGCAACCGGTATATAATGCTGCGCACCCCATCTGCATAGCTAGCATCGCTAACTGGTGATTTCTCGGCAACAACTTTATTGTCGGCCGCTCGCACAGACAACAGCCCCGATCCAGCAAAGCTTTTGTTAAAATGCGGTTCCAGCTCCATGATAACATGCATATTGGAGTCTGCGTAGTTTTTGATCGTAATACGCTGAAAATCGGCTTCCGGCCATTTGTGTTTTGCCAGATCTAAAAATGGAGCGATATTAATGTCTGCATTTAAAGGTTTGTAGGTATAAGGAAAATTGGTTTCGGCACTAACCCCCATCTCCTGATACATTTTTTGCTGATCACCATCATACAACAACTTGCTCAGCGGCAAAGCGAGTACTGAATTGATGATCAAGAACGTACCTGTTACCGCGAAGATAAATTGAAACGGAAAACCAATGACGCCCAATGCGGTGTGCATATCGGTCCATACCGTTTTCCATTTACTGAAGGGTCTGAACACAAAGAAATTTGAGACGATCTTATCCCAATGCAGCAATAACCCGGTAATAAGGGCAAACAGAAAAATAAAAGCGGTAATACCTGCAATAAGATAACCAAATGGCGCTATGCCTACCCGAATCGGCACCTGATTGAGCTGGGCCAAGAAATGCAAACGAAATAAAAACTCGCCCATATCGTAATTCTGCACATAGTCTCCAGCCTTTTTATTGGCAAAATTATAGGTAAAGTTCTTTGAATCATCATCTCCACCCCTTCTGCGGCTATTCTTTTTTGCAGCTTTTTGTTCAGGCGTGATCTTCGCCAGGTTTTCTTTATTGAGTATACTATCGTTGGATGCACTCAAGCCCAAGTAGGCTGAAGTCCCTTCCCGGTGCATATAAAAGGTAATATCGCGTCCATGCAAATTTGTTTGTCCTCTGAGTGAGTCGAGCAAATGATCAACGTTTTTATGATCTTCGCGATAGGCCTTATACGACGTGTTATTCTGCCAGGCAGCGATTTCGTTTCTAAAAAATGCAAATGATCCCGCAAAAAATATCACATAGAGGATGGCGCAGATGATAATGCCGCTAATGGTATGTGTATTGAAGTAAATATTATAATTTCGGTTATTCATGATGACTTACAGTTTGAAGAAATAGGGCAGGGAGAAAAGGACAGCCAACACTAAATATATCCCCCATATTTTCCATCCACTCTTAGCAAGAAAGGCCAATAAGAGCAGTACTGCCCATAGGAGATAGCCCGTGAAGCAAGCCGTGGCAACAACATCCTTTTTCTCAAAAATATGAGTGACCAACACGTGGAAAGAGATCATGACGACATAACCACCGATAAATCCGGCTGTAATTTTCAGGAATCGCTGAAATGGCGTACTGAGGTATTTTTTATTAGCAGGCATATTTAATCGGTTAAGAAATCAATAATTCAACACAAAGGCTAAATACATACAATCCCATAATTGGGTATAATTTGAAATAGCGATAAGGATTTAATAGGACCACAAGACACATCATGCACATGAAATAGGCAAAAAAAGCAAAAAAACCTGCTCCAAAGCCTTGCAGATAAAGAACAGCTATAAATGGAAAGATCAATAGCAGCATGCTCAATGTGCGCACAAACTTCGTTTGTGCGCACAATTTTTCGAGCCATTGTGGTCTAGGGCCAAACTTCACCTTTTTGCTCGTGTTGTAAAAAAGATAGGCTCCCATGAGTATAACGATTAACAGTGTACTATACATCGATTCTATAATTTATCTGGATCGGTCCGTTAAAATTTATAGGTCACTCCCATGCGGAAGTTACGTCTGGCTTCGACGATATAGGAATAATAATCCACACCACCGAGCTTCTGAACGGCCGCACTTGCTTTGGAGATCGATCCAGCAGTCAGCAATTTGCGGTTGTCCAACACATTATTGATTACGACCGAAATGGCATACTTCCCTTTTTGATAGCTGATGCCTGCATCGGTACGCAGATAATTCTTGAAATTACTTTCTTTTGTTGTCCCAACTGCACGGTCAAACATTCCCTGAACACTTCCCATAAAGCCAAGTCCACGCACTTTCCCATCCTGAATACGATAGGATACAAATGCATTGGCTGTATGTTTGGCCGTATTCGGAGTGATATTACCTATATTTTCTTCTTTGGTATCTTTGGAGATCTTCGAATCTGTCAAGGCATAATTTGCATTCACATTCAGCCCCTTAATAATTTCACCGGTGACATCAAATTCGATACCCTTGCTTCTGGTTTCTCCCAATTGGGTCTGGAATGACACACCATTAACGACGTGACTCGGATCGGGGTCAGCTACCAGCGCATTTTTACGGGCAATAGTGTAGGCACTTAACGTGGAGATCCATTTTCCACCCATCCACTCTTTCTTAACACCTGCTTCTAAATCATTTCCGCGTATTGGTTTGAAAGCATTACCTTCCCAGTCGGTACCAGCGACAGGAACAAAAGATTGATCAAACAAGCCATATACACTCATGGATTTATCGATCGAATAGCTCAACCCTACCCTCGGCGTAAATGCTTTATCGGTTCTGTCAGCTACAGACGTTTTTCCTATGGTCTCATTAATTGTATAGCGTAAGCCAAGCGATAAACGCAATTTCTCTTCCAGGAACGCCAATTCATCGTGCGCGTAGAATGACATATAGTTTGTTGAAGTCACGTAGTTGCTACCGCCCGCACGGACCTTTACACTCTGCGAACGATCCAGCGTAGGGAATACACTGCCTGGAATACCGTATTTAGGATCATAGACGTTGAGCGGAGCTGAAGGAATCGAATCTAAAATCGTTCTAAAATCGCCCCAGAACTTCTTATTACCATAGTCGGCTCCCACCAAAATCCGATGACGAACGCTTCCGGTATATTCTTCTCCGTTTAAAGAAACCTGACCAAAACTATTTTCACCATGTTCGTCGGCAATACTGTAATAACGTGGCATATCGCCATTGGCTTTCATGTAATTCAGCCATGTACTGGTGGCTTTCATATCAAAATTGAAATAGGCCATCTGTGCATGCAATTTCCAGTTTTCGTTTAGTTTGCGATCCAGGTAAATATAGGCACTATGGTCTTTTAGCTTTCCGGGCTCCATGGAGGGATCACCATAGAAGAAGTCATTGGCAATACCCGGATCGGCAAATCCTTTGGGTGAGAACGTATAATTACCATTTGATAGGTAGGTAGACCCTTGGTAGGTGTATTCAAATGTTAAGTTCGTCAAAGAATCTACTTTATAGGTAACCACTGGCGCTATAACAAGACGGTTACTGTAATTATATTTTGTAAAAAAATCTTTTTGTTGTCCGGCCACATTCAGACGGTAAAGCAGTTTGCCATCTTTGCGCAATTTACCATCCAAGTCAACGGCAGCGCGATAGGTACTGAAGCTCCCTGTATTCAGGGTAACAGACCCCTTGGTATTACCGGTAGGTTTTTTTGTTACCACATTATAAAAGCCGCCAGGTTCGCCATTGGCAAGCATAAAACCGGCTGGTCCTTTTACAAATTCGATCCGTTCGATCATACTTGCATCTTCGGCTGTAGGCCCCCAAGAAGCTTCAATGTTCATCCCATTACGGAATGCAGGGATCTTAGAGCCACGCATACGGATATTGGCATATTGGTTGTCCCAATGGCCCTGACGTGTTGCGCCACTAACATTACGCGTAATACCATCAACAATGTCGAAAACCTGTTGATCTGCCATTAAATCGGAAGAAATAACCTGTATATTTTGAGGCAGCTCTAGGATTGGTGTTTTAAGGCGTAACGATCCGGAGATACTGTCAAACTTATAATGCTCATAGTATTTACCATAAACCGCAACTTCGTCAATAGCTTGCGATTGGTCCTTTAAGATAATGGGACCAAGGTTTGCCGTCTCATCTGTTACGTTCACTTCCATCGTATGCTTACCGTAACCGATCGCTTTAATCTCGATATGGTAGGTTTTGGATGAAAGCTTATGAAAAGCGAAATGCCCCTCACTATCTGTGCTGGTGGTCACACCTGTATTAGTTAATTTTACTGTCGCTCCTGTGATAGGTTCGGATTTTTCATTGATAAGAATTCCTTCAATGACTTTGTTCGTCTGTGCTTGTGCAACAGAAAAGACCGAACTAATCATAGGAATAGCCAAAAAGGATAAAGTTTTATTCATGAATGTAGTATGGTAGATGTTTTATTATAGTAGATTTTTCTTAGATATTTTTTTTGTAAGGACCCATTGGTGTTGCCATCGTTTCAGATTAGACCCTTATGCTGTCTGCGCTGTAGCTGCGGTTATTTGACAGTAATGAAAGTCGTACTTCCCTGCCATGTCGAAGCATAGGCTTTCCCTTCATGTTCACCTGCAGTTTCAGCAAACGTACTTGCTTCCAAGACGTATGGACCAGCCCATATTGCGTCAAATGTCAGGATGCCATGCTCGTCCGCAACAAACTCTTTTCCCCAACCGGTAGTCGAAAAAACAGAAACTTTGGCCTGTGGAACAGCTTTGCCGAAGCTGGTGATCTTTGCTTGTATACGTTGCCCCTTTTTTGCGTTAGCCGCACCAAGCAACTCTATTTGCAATGGGCTTTTTACATTTTTATAATCGAGTGTTGCAGACTTTCCTACGATAACAGGCACTAAGGAAGAAAATTCATATTTCGTTTTACCGCCTAGATCTTTAGGTGCTTTAACAATGGATAGGAAATAGGTTCCGGCTGCTGTAGGTTGGAATGAACCGCTAAAGTGATCGCCTTGATTCGTCAATTGAAGCTTGACGGGTTCCTGTCCCGGGACATGCAACATTAATGAGAAGTCCTTCATGTCGGAGTACCATTTGTCGACCTGATCTCTTTCATTCGTTGCAAACTCGCCGTAATATACCTTGACTTCATGGGATTGGTTTAACGTTCCATAAGAAGATGATTCAATCCAAAGGGCATGGGCATGACTAGTATGACTACACAGTAATACCGTAAGGAATGTAAAAAATGAAATTAAAATTTTCATAATATGTTGATTGATGTTTAGTTTTCTTCAACTTATTATGGGAGAATTTGCAGGTTTTGCATATGCTTAACAACGAATAAAATAATAAAATTCGTTATCTTGCAAGTTCTTCCATATCGTATATCGGGAGTAACTGACACAGCGTGCTGTTTCAGTCATCTACATGCAGTTGCCGCTGTATGTAGATTAACGCCATGTGATAGATTGCCGTCTATTACATGGTGTTTTTTGTTTCTTGTTGTCCAAATAAGTATAAAAGATATTATTTAGACTGATTAAAAACAAAGCAAATATAACAGGAAATCTTTTTAAAACAACTAATTTTTTCATTTTACAGTATTCTTACGCTTTAACTGAAGAAATACAGCGAACAAAAAGAGCGTTGTTAGTTAGGAAGAGAGTGCGGAAAGGATTGAAAAAGATGCCACATGGTTTTCCAGCACAAGTTTCAGGTCGAATAATTCTGTTTCCTGGTAACGTGTCGCGACATGTAGCTGGATACGTTCGCAATGTGGTTCGAAAGTTTGCTGTACCAGATCGACGGTATTATTTTCGCCGGAGAGGTGAGTGAGGATAAGATGTTTAAGACGGTCGGTTTTGTAGGCGTTAAACAGTTCGACGGCAACACGATTTGACAAGTGTCCCCAACCACTGCTGATCCGATTTTTCAGAAAATAGGAATAGCGTCCTGTACGCAACATCTCCTCGTCATAATTTGATTCCAGGAGCAAAACATCCGAATGTTGAATAACATGCTGCACATTTTCGCAAGGTCGTCCAATATCTGTCAGGACACCGATATTGTATGTTCCATCTGAGACAAGAAAGCTGCAGGGTTCTTTGGCATCGTGATATTTGGGAATACCGTACACCTTAAGTCCTCCAATTTCAACAACCTCATCAGGAGAAATGATATGGACCAAATGGGATGGAAGATGCAAACGGGTGCCATCGTAACTTCCCTTGGTAATATAAACCGGTAAATTATATTTTTTGGCAAATACAGATAGGCCTCTAATATGATCAGAATGTTCATGGGTAATGAAAATTGCTTTGATCTGAGTCGGTAAAATACCCAGATTGTACATCCGCAGGTGTATATGCTTGCTGTTGATTCCAGCATCTATCAAGATAGCAGAATCATCTTTAGCGACATAATAACAGTTCCCATTACTTCCGGAGGCGATTGCACAATATTTCATTCGTTTATGCTCTTTATAAGAATAGATCTATTTTACCGCGTCAAAGATACGAAAAACGAGAAAACTTCGGCAGTCATTAACATTCCGGCAAACTCAATGGAATATTGACGGCCAATCCACCATCTGCTGTTTCCTTATATTTGGCATTCATATCCAAAGCAGTCTCCCACATAGTTTTAACCACTGTATCCAAACTTACTTTTGCTTTATCCGGATTCGATTGCAGTGCCAATTGTGCCGCAGTAATGGCTTTAATGGCTCCCATTGTGTTGCGTTCGATGCAAGGAATTTGTACCAGTCCACCGATTGGATCGCATGTCAATCCGAGGTGATGTTCCATGGCAATCTCGGCAGCCATCAGCACCTGGCGCTGTGATCCGCCGAGTACTTCTGTCAGCGCGCCGGCTGCCATCGCTGATGAAACGCCAATCTCGGCCTGACAACCGCCCATTGCGGCTGAAATGGTTGCATTTTTCTTAAATATCGATCCGATCTCGGATGCGGTAAGAATAAATTGGATAATTTTATTTTCAAGCATTCCGTCGTGGAAAGTAATGTAATATTGCAACACCGCTGGGATAACGCCTGAGGCCCCATTGGTAGGAGCTGTAACCACACGTCCGAAAGAGGCGTTCTCCTCATTTACGGCAAGTGCAAAACAACTTACCCAATCCAGAATATATTGAAAGTTTTGGCCGCCCTCGCGAATGGCCGCTACCCAGGACTCATAATCTTGATAACTTCGTCCCTGCATTAACTTCTTGTTTAGCTTGGCTGCTCTACGTTCGACATTTAAGCCCCCAGGTAATGTCCCGCCAGTATGACAGCCGCGGTAGATACATTCATGTATTGTTTTATAAATATTCAAAACGCCTGCCACGGTTTCACTTTCTTCACGCCATGCACATTCATTTTCAAGGACCAGCTCCGAGATTTTCAGACCCGTTTTCATCGTCCAATGCAAGAGTTCCTGTGCAGTATCGACAGGAAACGGAAGGTCCACTTCAGACAAAACACCTTCAGTATCATTTTCCTGCACCACAAAACCGCCACCTATCGAATAATAGGTTTCAGTAATTGCCTTACCATTGGATAGGAATGCCTGAAAGGTCACTGCGTTGGGGTGAAAAGGTAAACTTTCCGCGTATAGAAACAAGAGGTCTTCCGGATAGGAAAAAGGAATCGTCCGTTCGCCAGCGACTTCCAGTTCGCCAACTGTCTTAATATGCTCGACTTTGGGCATCACGCTATTGACATCAAAGGTAACCGGATCATCTCCACTTAGTCCCAGGAGCACAGCAATATCGGTACCATGTCCAGCACCGGTTTTGGCCAAAGAACCATACAGCAGGATTTTGACTTGTTCGACTTCATGCAAGACACCTTTTGACCTAAGAACAGCTGTAAATTGCTGGGCTGCACGCCAAGGTCCCAAGGTATGCGAACTCGAGGGCCCTATACCAATCTTAAACATGTCAAAAACGGATATTTGTTCTTTGCTCATAATCTTTTTTATTGTGATTAGCCGATCAAGCCATTGCTTTTGTGAAAACCGCATCTAAATTAGCACAAATAAAGTACAATGTTACTTGTATTTGCATTATTATCAATTTGAAAACCAAGCTCAGGTTCTTTTAACAAGTATCCAACAAACATCTTACATTTTTTAGGGAAAAAGTAAGAAATGCTTCCCTATCTTTGTTGGCTATAATTTATAGAATGACGGGAAAAACATATTTATATTCTTTTTTTACCATTGTTATCTGTTTATTTTCGATTAGAACGTATTCCCAGCAACTACCTAAGCGGGAGTTTCGTGGCGTGTGGGTTGCAACCATAGGTAATATTGACTGGCCATCTGTCAAAGCGGGCAATAATGTCGCACAGCAAAAACAGGAGTTTATTGATTTATTGGACCAGCACCGCAGCGCGGGACTGAATGCCATTATTTTGCAGGTACGTCCAGCTGCCGACGCATTTTACGCGAAGGGCAGAGAACCATGGAGTAGATATCTAACCGGGAAACAGGGATTACCACCTTCGCCATTTTATGACCCCTTGGAGTTTGCCATCACCGAGGCCCACAAGAGAGGAATGGAACTCCATGCCTGGTTCAATCCGTATCGTGCTTCCACAACATTAAATCCGGCTCATTTTTCGGATGAGCATATTACCAAGCGTCACCCGGAATGGTTCTTCACCTATGCTGGCAAGAAGCTTTTCAACCCCGGTATTCCGGAAGTTCGCAAATATATTATTGATGTCATCATGGATGTGGTCAAAAACTACGATGTAGATGGCATTCATTTCGATGATTATTTTTACCCCTATCCCGATAGCAGAAATACACCGGTACCGGATCAGATTACCTTTGGTCAATATAATAATGGGATCGAGAAAATTGACGACTGGCGACGCAACAATGTCAACGTACTGGTGCACGATCTTGGTGTTGCCATCAAAAAGATAAAACCATATGTCAAATATGGCATTAGTCCTTGTGGGGTATGGGACAACAAAGAAAATAACAGTGCCGGATCAGATACCCGTGGTCTTAGCGCTTACCGGGAACTGTATGCTGACGGTGTCAAATGGATGCAGGAAGGTTGGATCGATTATATCAATCCACAGATCTACTTTCCATTCAAAAATCGCGCAGCAGCCTATGAGATCTTGGTTGACTGGTGGCAGAAACACACCTATGGCCGTCACTTTTATGTCGGGCATGGAGCTTATCGTGTTACCGAAAATAAAATCGGCTGGACAGACCGTAGTCAGATCCCCAGACAGGTACGCCACTTAAGGGAGGAGCACGATGTGGAGGGAAGTATTTATTTCAGTTCCAAGTCACTCACGGACAATCTTGTTGGACTGCAGGATTCCATGCGAAATGACCTGTACCGTACACCGGCTTTACCCCCTACAATGCCTTGGTTAGATAGTATCCCACCCAATGCCCCCTTCGGTCTTCTGGTGAAAAATTCGGCCAATGGTAAAATGAATACCTTATTTTGGCAAAAACCCGATGTGGCCAATGATGGGGAGTCGGCTTATGGCTATGTGATCTATCGCTTCAACCTCGATGAAAAAGTAAACATTAAAGACCCTGGAAAAATCATTTTTATCACCTTTGATGGGGATAAGCTTCAATATACCGATGACGATATCAAACAGCATCAAAAGTATAAATATGTCGTGACGGCGATTGACCGTATGAAAAATGAAAGTAAGCCATCCGATAGCAGGTCCGCCCATGAAGAGATTTAAGTGTTGCTAAAAAAAATACCCCTTCCGAAATGGCTTTGCAATTGCAGGAGGGCCATTTTTGGAAGAGGTACCGTGTTGGTGTGATTTTATAATGCTTTATTTCCCCTGTCCGTATTTAAATTTTTTGTTTATCGTAACAGGGAGTTTTCCTTTCGGCGTATTTTGCCCTAAAATAGTTTTCACTGCCGCTTTCTGCATGAAAGCATCATTTTGATAGGCCAGCAAAATTGTTTTTGCTTTTTTGGATGCTTCAAATCCATCCACAGCATAGGCATTGGTAAATAAAGTCAGGATTGATTTTTTTGCAAATTTCTTCATCAGGCCCTGAACATCTTTATTTAATACCATGGTCGGACGTGGACGAAGTCTCGTATCGTGTACGGCAATAATAAATTGTTTGTTCTTCTTGATTTCTTTGGTAAGACGTTTGATATCTTCCTTACTTGTGCTATCCGTGATGAAATATTGTGTTTCATTTGTGAGTGCACTAGCCAATTCATTTTGGAAGGTCTGATTGGCTGTAATACCAATGTTGATAATAGCCGTAGGTAAATCCTTTTTGAAGGATTTTAATTTTTCTGTCGAGTTCAAAGCGGTGATCGCTGCATCGGACAGTTCGTCAATGAGTTGAACAGCTGAAGCACGATGTAAATCATGGTATAGATTCTGTTGTACAGTTGCCTGATATTTATCTAAACCAAGCCAGAGCTTAGCGGCAAGCACTCGTTTTACCCGCGCATCAATATCGGCCTGCGTGATACGTCCTTCTTCAATAGCTTTTACAATCAAATCGATCGCACGCTTGCTATTCTCCGACACTTCAAGTAAATCATGCCCTGCGATAATCGCCTGTACGTCGGCTTCTCCATTTGGAAAAAACTTCTTTACACCTTTCATGTCCATTGCATCAGTAACTGTTAGTCCTTTAAAGCCAAGTTCATTACGCAAAAGATCGGTTACAACCTTTTTAGAGATGGAAGATGGCATATTAGGCGTGTCATCTAAACTCGGAATATTCATGTGGGCCACCATAACAGCAGGTGCACCGGCTTTAATAAGCTCTTTGAACGGATACAACTCCAGGGTATCCAAACGTTTTTTGTCGAAAGGTAGTTGCGGCAGATCATAATGAGAATCCACATCTGTATCGCCATGCCCCGGGAAGTGTTTAATGGAAGCCAGGATACCACCATCCACCATACCGTCCATATACGCTTTAGCTTTCTGGGTTACATTATATTTATTATCACCGAAGGAGCGGATACCGATAACGGGATTTTTAGGGTTATTGTTGATATCCACATCAGGGGCAAAATTGAAATGCATACCTATACGTTGGAAGTCTAAAGCAACCTCACGTCCCATGCGATAAATCAGCTGATTATCCTGAACGGCCCCTAAAGTCATCTGATAAGGGAACGACAAAGTAGAATCTGGCATACGCATGCCTAATCCCCACTCGCCATCAAATGTCACCATCAATGGGACCTTGGACAGGGATTGATACCGATTGAACATATCAACATGGCGGACAGGACCGCCCTGAAAAACAACGAGACCGCCCAAATGTTGGTCCTGTATAACCTGAGCTACGGAGTCAATATATTTCTGTCCTAAATTGGTGTGTGCCCTAACCAAAAATAACTGTGCAACTTTTTCTTTTGGCGTCAACGTATTGAATACCGCATCGACCCATGCATGCTGGGAGTTGATGTATTTCACAAAATCTTTTTTGTCCTGAGCTTTCAAAAAAGAAATTGTGCCGACTAATGCCAATATTCCCAGACCGAGTTTTTTGAACATAAATTAGTTTGTATAATGTATTTAAAATAGAAATACTAAGGACGTTATTATTTTGGACAATATGAAATTGTTTTTGCAACAATTTCATATAAACACGCATAAAACAGCAATTCGTAAGGTGCAGAGCTGAAATATACCGCATGTCAATTGGTGGGAGCAATACTAACACTTAATATATAGAAAAATAACAGCGCCGGAATACAACTGCCATCCAACGATTACAATTCAATTATCGGTTTGATAAGCACGAAAGAACTTTATCAAGGAATAGATGTTTAGAAAAGACTATAATTCAGCTTTTTAAGCTAAATCAGGTTATATTTTTTCTCTAGAAACAGCGTCAACTCCATCACATTTTCCAATTCACCTATCGCTTCCTTTTTCCACAGCTTGTCGATAATCAACAAGAGAAATTGTGTTTCGAGATCTGGATTTTCATAGTTCAGATCTTCAAAAGCACGATGGATAATGGGCTGCACAGGCTTCATAAACTGCTCGTGCTGTTGTTTGGAAAAGGGGTGATGAGACAAACGCTCCTGCAATTTCCAAAATAAGGGTTCCGCGGTAACCAATTTATTGGGTAGATTGATCATGGTGCGCAGAAATTCCTTTGGTTCACGATAGGTCATCATTCCGCGGTGGTGCGTAAGAACCTTACGATAACCTGATTTAATCAAATAAACCAACAGTGCGTCTTTATTCCCAAAATGTTTAAAGATTAATGCTTCGGAAACTCCTGCATTTTGGGCAATCGTTTTGGTAGAGGTATTCGTATAGCCTTGATCTGAAAAAAGCAACAAGGCTTCTTTCATAATACGCTCTTTTCTACTCAAAACACTTTCTTTCATCTTTTATTTTTTTAATCTATATCCGCATATCACTCGATCGTTATACGGACTTGTTCAGTTGATTTTATAATTCTACTGCAAATATATCTAATCTTTCCATTCACTTGGGGTTATTGTAACTAAAATGATAATAATTCGTAACAAATAGTGCCATATTTTTGGGAAATAAAATTATATAACCGTCAACAACACATTAAAACACATTTGCACCTCGACCGATGAAGATCAAACTTTGGACCATCTTGTTCTTTTCTATCTGCTTATCGCTATTGGGGAAAAACGGGCAAGCCCAACAGTATATTACGGGCAAGCTGCTTGACAATACGACTTCGCAGCCTATCAGAGGTGCAAGCATCACCATTATAGCGGTAAAAGATTCCAGTAAAGTCCAGGTTCCGACAGACATTTTGGGCAGATTCAGCAGCAGTACACTTCCCAACGGAGATTATTTGGTCAGTACACAGCCGATGGGATACAGCATGGATCTTCGGCGTGTAAAACTAATCGGGCAAACAATCGATTTAATGTTTAAACTCACTAATGCCGAGATTGTACTGGATGAAATTAACATTTCTTCGAGCAGTATACAGGTTAAAGGAGATACGCTGGAGTTTGACACCAAGAAATATATCACGCAGGATTTTGCAGATGCTGACGAATTGGTCAAACAGATTCCTGGTGTTGAAATTGATGAAGATGGCAATGTAAAAGCGCAGGGCGAGCCTGTCAATAAGATTATTATTGATGGTCGGGAGTTTTTTAGCACCGATCCTAAGATTGCCCTAAAAAACCTTCCGGCCGATGTTATCGCCAAGATCCAAATTATCGATGACAAAACCGAGCAGGCCAAGTTTAGTGGTTTTGACGATGGAAAACGCATGAAAGTGATCAATATTGTCACCAAGCCTGATAAAAGAAAATCCTATTTTGGCAAGCTCTCCGGAGGTGCGGGTCCCGACCGAAAATATGCCGTCAATACACAGGTAACCAAAATGAACCCCAAACGGCAATATTCAATTGACATCAATACCAACAATGTTAATCAGCCCAATGGTTTTGCGACCCGCGGAAACACCAGAGGACGTACCGGACAAGGGGTGACGACGCGCTTTAACGCCGGTTTCAACTACTTGGATCGCTTTTTCGATGACCGCATGGACTTCAATGCGAATTATACCTACAACTATACGGACAATAACATCGTCAGCCAAAATAAAACAGAATATACGGCAGGTAACCGGGCCAACCAAATCAACAATCAAGATCAATTAAACAGTACTTACGACAACAATCATGCTTTCTCTATCCGCGCAAACTGGAAGATAGATTCGATTCAGAAACTGGACTTTCAGCCTAATTTCTCCTATCAAAGTAACGATAGGAATACAAGTTCCACAGGCAATACCTTGTTAAATCTAGCAGAAATGCTGAATAGTTCCGACCGCAGGAATAAGAGCTTTGGAGAAAACTTCAACTGGAGCGGAGACCTCACTTACATGCGGAGACTCAACAAACCTGGGCGCACGATCAGTTTTAATTTCAATGGCTCATTTAACAGCAACAAGAGTCATGCGGAAAATTTTGCACTAAACTCTTATTATAAAGAGGGCTTATTCAGCCGGGTCGACACCGTCAACAATAGGAACTATACCATGGGTGACAATAACGGCTTTCGCTCAAAGATAGCCTATACCGAGATGCTCGGTAAGTATTCCCGGTTGCAAGGGAATTATACTTTTCGGAATACGGCACGCTATTCGGACCGCAGGACCTATGAATTTCTAGCCGAAACAGGCCAGCTAGGGGAATTAAAAAATCGTCTTTCCAATGAATTCCGGAATGATTTTGTTTACCATAGTGGTGGGGTTTCCTACTTATTTAACAAAAAGGATAGCATAAGATTTCAGATTGGTTTAGATTATCAGACGGCTTCACAGGTCAATGATAAATTGTTTCCGAATATACTGACCACAAAAAGCCGCTTCAATAGCCTACTACCTAACCTCAACTTCCAATATAATTTCAATAAGGATACTCGGGTCGAGTTTCGGTATAATGCAAAGACAAATACCCCTTCCATCGAGCAATTGCAAGATTTTATAGACAATCAAAATCCACTACGCATTAGCTCGGGAAATCCGGATCTTAAGCAAGAATATGACCATAACCTTGTGGTACAATTTAGATCGATCAATAAAGGCTCGGGCAGAAGTTTCACCTCTGACATTACAGCAGATTTTATTGAACATAAAATCTCCAATACCATTTTCACCACAGATTCAGCATTTACGATCGCAGCGGATGTTATACTCGGGCCTGGTGGGCAATACATCAGGCCCGAAAATTTCAATGGGGTCTATAATCTCAAATGGCAAAATAGCCTTGGATACCGCCTTGAACCATGGAAACTTAACTTCAACCTAAACAATAACCTCTATTTCAACCAGAATTACACCTTATTGAATCTCGAAAAGGTCAATGCGCAAACGTACGGCCTGAGTCAACGGGTCGGTGTAAACACGGCATTCAGTAAGGATGTCATTATCGGACTGGATTACAATGGAAACATCGCCTTCTCCAAGAACTCAGCCAGCGAAAAATCGAATTATTCGGTCTATAAACATACCATTGGTAATTCCATTGCATTGACTTTATTAAAAACTTGGACGCTCAATTCAACGTTCAACTACCTTTACAATGGCAGCATCCTGAATTCACCAAGTACGACAAGTTTGTTGTGGAATGTCTCTATCGGCAAGAAATTGTTCAAACGTAGGAATGCCGAGATCAATCTCACGGTATTTGATCTATTTAATGACAATAAAAACATCAATCAGCAGGTCAATGATCTTTGGGTACGTGTATCCCAATCAAATGCAATAACACGCTACGCCATATTAAGTTTTACCTACCATATTCGGGGACTCGGCAGAAAAGGAGAAATGAAAACCCGTCGTTAATATGCACCATTGCCAATCCACGTGGAACACTCCGATCAATCAATCAATCAATCAATCAATCAATCAATCAACAGTAAGCATATAGCCAACTCCTCTGACATTGGTAATCTTGATGCGGTCATCCTGACTGAGGTATTTTCGTATCCGGCTGATAAACACATCCAAGCTTCGTCCCGTAAAATATTTATCATGACTCCAATAGGCTCGCATGATATCCTCGCGTGGGATGACCTTATCTTTTTGTTCGTATAACTTCCGCAGCAGCTCACTTTCACGGAAAGACAGCTTAAGCACCTCACCTTGATAGGTCAACTGATGTTTTAGGCTATCGAGGCTATAGTCTCCTATCATCAGCTTTTGGCCGAACAGCATTTTGGGGCTATTTTTTAACAGGGACTCTATCCGCACAACCAATTCTTCAATCTTAAACGGTTTTTTGACGTAATCGTCTCCGCCCAAACGAAATCCCTTTACAACATCCTCTGTCTGCACTTTGGCCGTCAAGAAGATAATGGGTATCTGCGTGTCTGATTCGCGTATTTTTGTTGCCAATGTAAAGCCATCCATCACGGGCATCATGACATCTACGACCAAAATATCCGGCCGAGCCGCTGTAAATGCTTCCAAGGCTTCATGACCATTGCTACAATGGGTGACATTAAATCCATTCGCCTCCAGGCTATCGGCAACGATCATCCCAAGACTTGGCTCATCTTCTACATATAAAATTTCAATCATAGCGTTGTCATTCAATCAAAATATATTTCGGCTTTGTTTCTAAGAAATCTTTAGCATAAATCAGCCTAATTACTGTCCGATAAACGGCCCTATTTTCTTTCTGAAATATAAATATTGCTTTTTATTTGTAAGGTAATCGGATATTAAAGGTACTCCCTTTTTCCAGCTCACTGTCCACTGTGATCTTGCCCTCGTGCCTTTTTACAACCTGCTTGACATAAGCAAGCCCCAAGCCAAAACCCTTCACATCGTGCAGATTACCGGAAGGAACCCGAAAGAACATATCAAAGATTTGATTATGGTATTCTGCGGATATTCCGTTACCATTATCTGTAATACGAATATGGACATTTTCTTTCATTTCCTTCACTTCTACCTCGATATAAACGTGCTGTCCAGCATATTTTATCGCGTTTTCCAGTAAATTATTGATCACATTTTTTAAGTGGGCTTCATCGCCATTGATCCTTATCTCACTTGGAACGGCAATGAGCTTAAAGTCCACTTGCTTGGACTTATTCAGCTGCGCAACTTCAATGGCTCCTTTCACCATCGCGACAAGATCAAAATCAGAACGCTGCAGCACAATCCCTCTCGTTGCATCAATATCCATCTGAAGCACTTTTTCAATCATATTGGACAGATGCTCCAGTTCTTTTTTGGAGATATTCAGATAACGATTCATCTTTTCCCGGTCATCCTGCACACCATACAACTGTATCGCTTCTATAGCTGCCATCACAGTGGAAACCGGTGTTTTTAGTTCATGCGTCATGTTATCGACAAAGTTCTTACGCAGCTCGGCCATCTTATTTTGGTTGAGAATGGTTTTCATCAAATAGAAGAATGTCCCAAGCAGCAGTCCAATCAAAAGCAGTGAGATCAACAGCTGCCAACTTAAGCTATACAGCAAATACTTCCAATCCTCCTGAAACTTGATAACAAGAAATTCATTTTTTATGGGATTAACCATCATGGGTCTCGTCCAAGCAAGATTTGCTTCGCGGTATTTGCGTCGTACATCTTTGATTTGATCGTGTGGAATCGTGACAATAGCCATTTCAAATGGTACTGCTATGCTCTTATTGTTCAGGGATTCTTTAAACTTCCTTTCGATCAAATCCAGATTAGCTTTGTTCATCTCAAAGTCCCGGAACAGAAAGGGCGGGATAATTGCGCCTTGCCCTTCGCGGTCTTTGGGAAACATTTTCTCCCGCCTACTGTGGATCTCGCGATCAAATCGCTCGTTTTTAGGTCGTTCGGCGCTTACACGTTGTAAAGCCTTATCGAGTTCAGCAGCTGGCAATAAGCCCAGAAGCTCTCGTTTTACATCTTGGAGGAGGCGATTCCGATCAGCCTCGGGGCCATCTAACTTCCGATCACCATTGCGCGCTTGGTATGCCTCCTGAACAGCATTGAAGAGTGAACGCTCTGCGGTAGAAAGGAACAGGTCGCGACGATTGGTATAACTTCCATAAAGCCAAAAGCCTAGCACTACAGTAATTCCTGCCCCTATTAAAACGATCAAACTGATCAGTAATTTAAATCTTCTACCCATAACTAAAACAAATTTAAATTACTAGATTTGCAATCGCTGTGGTAATTAACCATATTTAACAAAATATAACACTGATTAACAGTTCGCATTGATTACTTTTGCACTATTCAAAAATTAATATGATTAAAGACTTTAAGAGACGTAGTATTCAACTTTTACTTCCACTTTTTACATTGGCCGCTTTTGTTGGTTGTAATAAAGACATTTCGCTCTCATTGGATAGTTCAAGAGATGAAACAATCGGTTTAGTACCAATTGATACGGTTTCCGCCAAAGTTTCGACTTATCAATTGGACGATATTCCGACTTCTGCTACTGGAACAATGCTCGTAGGAAAGAATAGCAATGCTGTTACGGGTAGCATGAAGTCTACAGCTTATATGCGCCTAGGAGTAGGAACGATAAGTAATGCTTCTATACCTGATGATGCTACCTTGGATTCTGTAACCTTGGTATTAAAGCCAAACAAATATTTTTACGGTGATACAACGAAAGTACAAAAGATAGCAGTACACCGTGTCACAGAAGAAATTACGCAAACACAGATTGATTTAACCAAACCTGTTGATGAACGTCCTGTTTTTGTAAGTTCAGCAGCGATATTCAGTAAACAAAAGTTTGCCTATGAAAATACCCCACTGGCACAACTTTCCTTTAAACCGCGTATACAATCGGCAGATTCCTTATTTTTTAGATTCAACAACAGCATTAGCAATGAGTTGTTTACAATGATCAAAAATAATGATAACCGAATTCAAAATAGTACAAGTTTCCAAGAGTATTTCAAAGGATTGGCACTTGTCCCTGACAATAGCAATACGGCAGTTATTGGATTCAAAGACACTGTATTTTTACAGGTCCATTATTCATTCCTGAATAATGAAGGAACAAAATCCGTTGGCAAACAATATTTTTCCATTGATAACAAGGCTTATCAGTATAATCAAATTGAAGCAGATCGCTCTGCAACAAAATTTGCGCCGATGACCATAAAAAATCCGCAACTTGCAAGTCAACAAACTGATGGAAATGTATTTTTAGAAGGCTCAACTGGTGTTGTAGCAAAAATTGAATTTCCAACGTTATTAGAATTGGTGAACAATCCATCCATTGCAATCAATAAAGCGGAACTGATCATCGAGGTAGAAAATGGAGCCAAAACAAATTTTGCGCAACCCAAGAATGTAATTTTGATGATTGCCAGTCCAAACGGGAACCCAATTAGTATGTTATTAACACCCTATGCGACTGATTCTAGAAGTGTGCAAGCACCTACATTAGTTCCTGGCGATGATTTTGGTTCCAATGGAAAATATACATTCAATCTGATTGAATATTTGACAAAAATTAAAACAACAGCATACAAAAACACTTCATTATATCTATCTTTACCGACATCGAGTTTGTTTTCAACTGGAGACAGGTTAATATTGGCAAAAGATAATGAGAATGATCCGAAAATTAAATTAAACATCCTTTATACTAAATTTCAATAATTTATGAACAAGAAAAATTGGCTACTCGTTTTATTAGCTTTTGTATTTACAGTTACAACTATCTCTTCTTGTAAAAAAAGTGACGACAGCACAACCAAATCAGATGAATGGTTTGCAAAAGCTGCTTTTAAAGGGCCACAAACTTCATCTGCTGCTAGCTTTTTGATAAATAACGTTGCATATGTCACTACTGGTCTAGCAAGTAATGCTGGTGGTAAACCATTCCGCGTGAAAGACACGTATGCGTATGACGCAGCATCAGATACTTGGGCTGAAAAAGCACCTTTCACAGGTGTTGAGAGAAACGGTGCCATCGGCTTTTCCATTGGTAATGTCGGTTATGTTGGTGGTGGAAATGACGGAACAAACAACCTAACAGATTTCTACAAATTTGACCCTACAGCTAACGGCGGAAAAGGTGCTTGGTCAAGCATTGCTCCACTTCCTATTGCTTTGTCTAATGCAGTAGCTTTTACTTTAAACGGTGCGGCTTATGTTGGAACCGGTGAAACTGTAGTTAGTGGTGGAACAACAAATACCAATGAGTTTTACAAATATGATCCTGCTGCTAATACTTGGCAAGCAATTAGTGATGCTCCTTTTTCAGCGAAAAGAAAAGCAGCTTTCTCTTTTGTTGTCAATAATGTAGCCTATGTAGGTGGTGGTATTTCTAACGGTTCTTACCCAAAAGATTTCTATAAATTTGATGGTAGCAAATGGACTAAATTGAACGATATCAATAGAGCTGATAATTCATATACGTACGATTTGACTCGTTCAAATGCCTCTGCGTTCGCGATCAATGGTACACCATTCGTTGTTGGTGGTTACAAAAATGCAGTAATCAATAGTACATGGAAATATAATATTTCTGGTGACTACTGGACAAATGATAACGGCGCTTTCGCTGGTTCAGCACGCCAAGATGCTGTTGGTTTCGCTGTAGGAAACAACGGTTACATCACGACTGGACTTAACGGTTCATCTCGTTTTGACGATACTTGGATGTTTACTCCGATTTATTAATCGAAATTAAATCAATATAAAAAAAGGAATGGAGTTTCAAACTTCATTCCTTTTTTTGCTTTAACTATTTTGCTCCTACTGGTTCAAAGGGGTTTTTAGTTTCCTTTTATAACTGCCTATTCTAGCGAAATCAGCCAACAATAATAGCATACACCCATCAGCTATATTGATGTCGGGTAAACTCTGCTCTTCTTTATTAGAGAGGCACGCTCCCGGAGATCTGCTCGCCATAATGTTTCATTCACTCCATACACTTCTAAAAGCGATCTGTCTCAGCCCTTGAGGCATCATTATACAAAAGATTGAATTGCATGCCTCATACGATAACATCCATACTTCAAAAAAGAATGGGGCCAATAAAAAAGAAAATGCTCAAAAAGCCAAATCAGACCCGTTGAGAATTGAATCTCTAAAATGATGTGGCAGCGGAATACGTATAAAATTGCATGAAAAAGGGGGTATCCAATCTTTTGGATACCCCCTTCTAATTTTACACAAACTTGCAATACTGTCGACCTTACGAAGAAGGATCAAGACTTGAAGTTCATTTATTTTTCAACTGTCTTGATCTCAAATAATGTATTCCATAACTTCCCTGTGGTAAAAAGACGTTTTCCAGCTTGATCGTAAGCAATTCCATTCAATTCATTGTCATAAGCGGAAGTATGCTCATAGATACCAACAAGATTAATCCGTCCTTCTACCGCTCCTGTTTGAGGATTTATAATAACAATAACATCCTTTTGATAGACATTTGCGTAGACTTTGTCGTCTATATATTCCAGTTCATTAAGTTCATCCACGGGTCCAGCTTCATCGTAAACTCCGATAGCATTTAGCTCTTTACCGGTCGTTGCATCTAAAAAGAACAATTTATTGGATCCATCAGACTTTATCAAATGCTGGCCATCGTAGGTCAAGCCCCAACCTTCTTTGCTATTTTCATATTTAAAGGAACTTTCCTTGACAAAAGAATTTTTATCAAAGACATATCCTTCTCCCTGTTGCCAAGTCAACATAAATAACTTATTACCAACCAATGTCATTCCTTCGGCAAAAGTCTTTTCATCAAATTTGATCTCCTGTAGTACTTTGCCTGTTTTT
This sequence comes from Sphingobacterium sp. UBA5639, assembly GCF_002421245.1. Taxonomy (NCBI): domain Bacteria; kingdom Pseudomonadati; phylum Bacteroidota; class Sphingobacteriia; order Sphingobacteriales; family Sphingobacteriaceae; genus Sphingobacterium; species Sphingobacterium sp. UBA5639. Next base: position 101,829 of record NZ_DIJR01000029.1, on the reverse strand, counting down.
AGATCGACCTTTCTCAAGTTGGACTCTCCATAACGGCCATTGGATTCGTAGAGAATACCATCCGCAAACTGTAGCCCTTGTGTAAAAGCTGTGGTATCGTGCGGGTATTTGTTGACAACCTCAAAACCATAGTTCTTCGCATTTTCAGGTACAACATAAAATGTACTTGAAACAGAATCGGGTTTTCCAGCATTGTATACCAGGGCGGAAATATTACGTGTACCATAGGCCATGTCTTTGGTATCAACCGTAATTGCCGTTGTATCTGTTGATGACCCTACATGTTTATCATCTACAAAATAAGCCACAGAGTCCATTGATACAGATTCAAATTTCAATTTCAATTGGACCTGAGCACCTTTTAAAACAGCTTGATTTGCTCCAGGAGAGGCAAATTCCAAACTTGATTTTTTTGACTTACAAGAAGCAAAAGCTAGTGCTGCAATTGCCATAAAATAAGTTTTTTTTCTCATCTATGTATAGTTATTTATAAGTACGTATCCTCAACTATCCCAAAACGCATCTTTGATATGATTGAGTGCTGTTTTGGGAGATTTTGTTATTGCGACAACATCAAATCTGACTTCACCGACATAACCTGTTTTAAGAATATAAGCCTGAGCTGCACGAATCAGTAGACGCTGTTTTTTGCGATCCACAAATTCGTAAGGTTCGCCGAAATCCGTTCCCGACCGCGTTTTTACTTCAACAAATACCAAGGTATCCTTGTCCACGACAATCAAATCTACTTCTAAATTCTTAAATCGCCAATTTCTTAACACTATTTTATAGCCTATCTTGACGAGGTATTCCATGGCCATTTGCTCGCCCCATTCGCCCGTTTCAAGATGCTTTGCCATATCAAAGATTACTTTACAATAGTGTTGCCCAGAAAGCCGCCCAATAGGCGTTCGGCTTCTTTTAATTTCTGATATTTAAAAATAAGGACTTCCAGGTTGGCCACATCTTGTTCATGTTTCATTTCTTCACGAATATGATGCATTTCAGCTTCAATCTTACGTTTCTTGATCCGATAGATCGCTGTAACGACAAGTTGTTTTAGATGTTCGTATTCTTGCGTTACATAAATTTTACGCTTATCGTCATTCCAATTTTCGCTGAGCGAATATTTACTGGCAACGCAATTGATCGCCAAATCTGCTATAGCAGGGTCAGAGTTTGAATAGAATTGTTTCGTATCTGGAATTTCGTATTTTTCCGCAGCTTCTCTATAGACGTTTAAAATATAAGCCGCAGCTTTATCCTTAAATTCAATGTCGCTGATATTTCCCAATAGCAATCCTGCAACTGGAATATCACCGTCACCTTCCCAGGTTGCCAGATAATCACCATAGTTGATTAAAATTCGGACGATCTCACGTTCCTGGAGAATTTCCGAAGTCAGCTGTGCAGGCTGTTCTACAGACTCTATGGGAGGTAATCCCGCCCTTTCATCATCTGTCATAAAGAAATCCGGCGGTGGCCCGTCCATTCCGAAAGGGGGCATCCCTGTATTTGGCGGCGGACTCTGAGTTTTACGAGCAGCATCCTTATCCGCCTTCTTTGCTCTATTGAGCCTAATCTTGTTGAGTTCAGCCAACAAAATACGCTCTTCGATATCCAAAAGGCTGCTACATTCGCGGATAAAAACAGAAACCTTAATTTCATCGGGAATCAATGCAATACTTTCGACCACATCGCGAATAACCTCGGCCCTTTTTATGGGATCGTTATTGGCATCGCGAAGCAGAATATTCGTTTTGTAGAAAATGAAGTCCTGCTGATTGGATTTGACATAATCTTTAAAAGCCGTGGCACCAAACTTTTGCACATAAGAGTCGGGATCATTACCGTCGGGAAAAAGCAGCACCTTCACGTTTAAGCCTTCTTCGAGCAGCATATCTGTACCGCGTAGGGAGGCTTTGATCCCCGCTTCATCCCCATCATACAGTATGGTCACATTTTTGGTGAATCTGGAAATAAGCTTGATCTGACCTGTTGTCAACGAAGTTCCCGAGGAGGAAACAACATTTTCGACTCCAGCTTGATGTACCGAAAGAACATCTGCATACCCCTCTACCAAGTAGCAATTATCCTCTTCCATAATTGCTTTTTTGGCAAAATTCAATCCATACAGTACATCGGATTTATGGTAGATTTCGCTTTCAGGAGAGTTTACATATTTGGCGACTTTTTTATCGGTCTTTAGTGTCCGGCCACCAAAGCCAATGACACGGCCTGTAAGGTTATGAATCGGAAACATGACCCGGCCACGGAAACGATCATATAAAGATTTATCATCGCGTTCAATAGCCAAACCACTCGCGGCCAAATAATCTGGGTGAAAACCCGCTACCTGTGCTTTATCGACCAATGCCGTCCATTCCTCAGGCGAATAACCCAATTCAAATTTTTTGATGATATCCTCACGGTAGCCGCGCTCCTTGAAATAGTTGAGTCCGATCACCTGCCCCATTTCAGTTTTCCAGAGTTGCTCGGCGAAGAATTTACTGGCCCAAGCGCTTAGCACATATAGATTTTCCCGTTTATCCTGCGCGGCAAGCTGGGCTGGAGAACGCTCGACTTCTTCAATTTGAATGGAATATTTATCGGCTAAATAACGAATGGCTTCGGGGTATGAGAACTTTTCCAGTTCCATGACGAATTTGAGGGAATCCCCACCGACACCACAACCAAAACACTTATAGATACCCTTCGAAACAGAAACGTGGAAGGAAGGTGTCTTTTCATGGTGAAAAGGACAATTTCCGATCAAAGAAGTTCCCCGTTTCTTTAAATCAACGAAGTCTCCCACCACCTCTTCTATCCGTGCTGTTTCCAGTACCTTATCAATAACTTCCTGCTTTATCAAAACGTTTCTTTTTTAATGTAAAATTAGAATAAATCTTTTGCATCTCCACTACGAAATGGCTTCTTTAATAGCATTGCATAAGGGCAATTATGCAAATAGAAAGCAGAACAAGTGATGAGCCAGCTCCTATAAATAAATTGTTTTGATATGCTGTGCTTTGTATTGCATATCAAAAGCAATTTATCTAAGTTTGTTCTTCAATTTATAGCTGATTAAGATAATCAAAATGAGCAAAACAATCAAGAAAATATGCTGTATCGGTGCTGGTTATGTTGGTGGACCTACCATGTCAGTTGTTGCAAAGCAATGTCCACATATTGAGATTACGATCGTCGACGTCAATGCAGCCCGTATCGCGGCTTGGAATGATGAAAATCTCGATAATCTTCCTGTATACGAGCCCGGTTTACAAGAGATTGTTGCGGAAGCGCGTCATCGCAATTTGTTTTTCTCAACCGATATCGAAAAAGCTATCGACGAGGCCGACATGATTTTTATTTCGGTCAATACACCGACTAAGAATTACGGAAAAGGCAAGGGGATGGCTGCGGACTTAAAGTATATTGAACTTTGTGCACGGCAGATCGCAGCGGTTGCCAAAAACGACAAAATTGTCGTTGAAAAATCGACTTTACCCGTTCGCACAGCGGCAGCTTTAAAAAGTATCCTGGATAACACGGGTAATGGTGTTAATTTCCATATTCTTTCCAACCCTGAATTTTTGGCTGAAGGAACAGCGATACAGGATTTAATCAATCCGGACCGCGTGCTTATAGGTGGAGAGAATGATGAAGCTATTGCTGCATTGGTCGATATCTATGCACATTGGGTAAGTCGCGACAAGATTCTCACAACAAACCTTTGGTCGTCTGAACTGTCAAAACTAACCGCAAATGCCTTTTTAGCACAACGCGTCTCCTCCATTAATTCCATCTCGGCACTATGCGAGAAAACAGGCGCGAACGTCGATGAAGTCTCCAAGGCAATCGGTATGGATTCCAGAATTGGATCCAAATTTCTGAAAGCTTCTGTAGGTTTTGGAGGCTCTTGTTTTCAAAAAGATATCCTCAATTTAGTTTATATCGCACGGAGTTACGGTCTCACAGAGGTTGCCGAGTATTGGGATCAGGTGATTTTGATGAATGATTATCAAAAACAGCGATTTGCGGACAACATTAACCAAACATTGTATAATACTGTATCGGGCAAAAAGATTGCTTTCTTAGGCTGGGCATTCAAAAAAGACACGAATGATACGCGTGAATCTGCGGCGATCTATGTGGCTGATTATCTATTGAGTGAACAAGCTGAAATCACGGTCTATGACCCCAAAGTTTCTGCTGAACGCATCTATGCCGACCTCGATTATCTGAACACCAGATCTTCGGAAGAAAACAGGGCCTTGGTAAAGGTGGTCAATACCGCCTATGAGGCTTGCAATGATGCACATGCAATTGCAGTATTGACTGAATGGGATGAATTTAAGAACTATGACTGGGCCAAAATCAAGGAGCACATGAAAAAGCCTGCATTTGTGTTCGATGGCCGTAAACTATTGAACCGTAAGGAACTTGAAGACCTTGATTTTAAATATTACGCGATAGGCGAGTAATCAATATATAGGTAAAAAAGAACCCTCAGGATACAGTTGCGTACACTTATGCAGCTATAACTGAGGGTTTTGTTTGTGCCTGTTGTCAACGCATAAGGAAAGAGAGATGAAACACAAGCGATGCAACAGGACTTTTTATCTTAATTATTCAGCATTCCATAAAACTCATTCATGTAATAAGATTCTTGGAGCGCATCTCTGAAATTCTGCCATTGTTCTTCGTCAAATGAAAATACGATATCTGGATAAGGTGTTTTCATGATCAATCGAAATTCACCATCTGGAAATGTGCTAAAAAAGAGTTCATCACCATTACTTTTCGTAATATTCAAGAAGTCGAAGAATTTTTTCTTCGTAAATGTCAGTACAAAACTTTGTTGCCAGATATAATAGGTCTGACACTTATGGCAAACACTAATATGGGTATCTCCTCTTTGGCTTAGAATTTTTGTGTCACACATAGCATCTTTATTTATTTAGACTCATTATAAATAATATTCAAATGTAAGAATAGTTTTTAGAATAACAAGTACCTTAACAAAAAAAAGGCGATATATTTCTATATCGCCTTTTTTTGATTAGTGAGTATTAGTTCAAACCTCTCTTTTTCAATAGATATTTTGGATCTGGATCCGCACCTCTAAACGTACGGTACATCTTAGCAGGATCATCTGTACCTCCTTTTTCAAGAATATTCTTACGGAAAGAATCTGCTGTCACTTGATCGTACAATGATTTTTCCTTGAAAGCTGCAAAAGCATCCGAATCCAATACTTCAGACCAGATATAAGCATAATAACCTGCAGAATACCCACCTGCGAAAATATGTTGAAAATATGTACTTCTATAGCGCGGAATAATAGCATCAATAATACCTATTTTTTTCATTGCCGTTTTTTCAAAGCCATTAATATCTTTTGAAATTTCTTTTGTGGTAGCATGATAATCCATGTCTAACAACGCAGCAGAAAGGTATTCAACGGTTGCAAATCCTTGATCAAAGGTACCGGCCTTTTCCATTTTCTGAATCAATGAATCTGGCATCGCTTCTTTCGTCTTATAATGCTTAGCATATGTTTTTAATACCTCTGGATCTGCTGCCCAATTTTCCATCACCTGTGAAGGTAACTCAACAAAGTCACGTGGTACAGAAGTTCCGGCCATTGAGCGGTATCTTACATTGGAAAGAAGACCATGCAACGCATGTCCAAACTCATGGAACAAGGTAGTTGCTTCATCAAATGTCAACAAGGCAGGATTTTTTCCCACTGGTTTTGTGAAATTGCATACGATGGAAATTACCGGAGCAACACGTTTTCCATCTTTTGTCGACTGATTACGATAAGAAGTCATCCAGGCACCGCCTCTTTTTGATTCGCGCGGGAAAAAATCAGCGTATAAGAGACCTAAATGTGAACCGTCTTTGTCTTTAACTTCATACACTTCTACGTCTTTATGGTAGGTTGGGACATTGTTTAAGGCTACGAATGTCAAACCATATAATTTATTGGCGACACCGAATGCTCCTTCACGAACTGCCGGAAGACTCAAATAAGGTTTAATTTCGTCTTCATTCAATGCAAAACGTTTTTTGCGAATAATCTCTGTATAATATCTCCAATCGTAAGGAGCGACAGCAAAATTGCCGCCTTCAGCTTTAATTTCCTGTGCGATATCAGCCTCCTCGCCTTTCGCTTTAACAAGTGCTGGAGTCCAAAGTTTATTTAACAGTGCATAGACATTGGTCGGATTCTTCGCCATGGATTCCTCGAGTACATAAGCTGCATGTGAAGAATAACCCAATAATTTTGCTTTTTGAAGACGGAGATTAACAATTTTTTGAATGATTGCCTTGTTATCGTTGGTGTTATCTTGATTGCCACGCAACTGATAGGCTTCCCAAAGCTGTTTTCTCAACTCACGATTTTTTGCATACTGAAGAAAGGGCATAATGGACGGATTCTGTAAGGTAAAGACCCATTTGTCTTTCTTTCCTTTTGCTAAGGCTTCTTCAGCCGCTGCCGTTTTCAACGATTCCGGCAAGCCTTCCAATTGGCTCGCGGAATCAACGACCAATGTATAAGCATTGGTTTCAGCAAGCAAATTTTGTCCGAATTGTGTTGTTAATGTTGAAAGTTCAGCATTAATTTTTTTCATTTTTTCCTTATCCGCATCCTTTAGATTTGCGCCAGAACGAACAAAACTCTTATAGGTTTCTTCTAACAGTTTATTATCCTGTTCGTCCAGTCCAAGTGTATTTCGGCTGCTCCAAACTGTTTTGATACGGTCAAATAATTTGGTATTCATCGAGATTTCATCCGAATGACTCGATAAGATGGGGGCCAGATCTTTCGCTATTGCCTGAATACTGTCATTCGTATTGGCACTATTGAGATTATAAAATACAGTTGATACATTATTCAGTAATCCACCCGCATTTTCTAAGGCGACTATCGTATTTTGAAATGTTGCTTTATCCGAATTGTTGACTATTGTGTCAATTTCCAAATTGTGTATTTTTATTGCTTCATCAAACGCTGGCCTAAAATGCTCTGTTTTGATCTTGTCAAAAGGTGGTACATTAAATGGGGTTTCGTAAGCCAATAAAAGAGGATTATCTGTCATCACTTTTTTTTCCTCACAACCAACAAATGCAGTTGCCACTATCGCAAAGAATGGCAAAAGTTGTCTTTTCTTCATATTATCTGATTATTCCTGATTTTTTTCAAAGATAATAAAATTAGGCAAATGCTGTGTCTTCTGGGGGAGGCGTTACAAAGGAGCATGAAAACAGTCATCCTATTGTAAAACAAAAACTTATTCATAAATCTTGTTAAAAATAATCTGTCAATTTGAGTAAAAATATATTAATGAGCGATATTAACCGTTTCTTTTGGAGATGTGCGGGGGTACATCAAGAAACTCTTGAAAAATATCCGGAAGAACATAGTAAGTACACAGCCATAGGTGCTACTATTTTTTTTACGGGATTGTTTGCCAGCCTTTCGGGTGGTTATGCCATGTATTTCGTCTTTAGTGGGGGAACATTTGACTGGCTTTTAGCTATTGTATTTGGTATTATTTGGGGTTTAGCGATATTTAACATGGATCGCTATATTGTGCTCAGTATTAATAAATCCAAAAGTGGCTTTATGCAGCTTCTGCAGGCCCTGCCGCGAATTTTATTGGCTATTTTGATCGGGTTGGTTATCTCTAGGCCATTGGAGTTAAAAATCTTCGATAAAGAGATCCGGGAAAACCTCCGTGTACGGTTTCTTGCCGACCAACGCGCTAAAATTGACACGCTCAACAGTACTTTCAATAAGAAATATGCCAATGAAGTTGCACTTTTGAAAGCAACCACGACAGAACGTGACTCATTGGAATCCAGCATTAAAAATGACCGTACAAAATTGAACTACGAGATATTCGGTAACAAAACAACTGAAACGTCCGGTGTCATGGGGTATGGCCCTTATGCCAAAATGAAAGAAGAAGAGCTGAAGAAAAAAGAGGGCTATTTGGACACTTTACGGAACAAGATAACGACCCAGCAAAACGCTATACGCCAGAAACAGAAATTTGAAGGGATATTGGACCAAAAAGTTTTATCCAACGCTTCTTTGGACAGCGCCGTCAATGTCGCTGGTTTTGCAGACCGCAACTCTGCGCTGGGCAATCTAAGGTACGATGCCAATGGAAAGGTTAACGAGTCCAATGCAAATGCTGTATTTTTTATTGCGTTGCTTTTTGTCTTCCTCGAATGTCTTCCGGTAATCGTCAAACTTTTGGCAGGAAAGGATCCTTATGATAATGAAATCCAAAATCAAAGGACTATTCATGATTATGAATCAGACACCAATGTCACTGTTCAAAAAGAAGCCGTAGACCGTTTAAAGGATACGTATGTTGATGTTTCCATCAATAAGCGCATGAAAGAGCTTTAGTAGAACCGCTAGCAGAAGTTAGCAAAGTAGGTTTTGCATTTCGAAGCTAAAAATTATAAACGGGCTTACCTTTCGGCAAGTCCGTTTTTGTTAATCTTCCTCATCGTTAATCTTCCTCATCTAAAAATTTGGAATCGATCTGTTTATTTGCTTTAGCTCCTAAACGTTTTAATTTCTCTACTTTTCCAATCACATTCCCAGCTCCTGTAGAAAGTTTTTTAGTTGCATCTTCATGGCTTTTTAATGCGCGCTCCAACTGATTCTGCACCTGCTCCATATCGTTCAGAAAGCTCACAAATTTATCGTAAAGGCTCCCGGCTTCCTTTGCTATTTCAATTACATTCCTGGTCTGACGTTCCTGTTTCCAGATACTTGCTATGGTACGCAGGGTTGCCAATAATGTAGAAGGACTTACAATAACGACTTTTCGATCCCAAGCCTCACTAAACAAATCCGGTTTTTGCGCCACAGACATACTCAAAGCCGATTCTATAGGCATAAATAGCAATACAAATTCTGGCGATTCTATACCATACAACTCGTGGTAGTTTTTTGCGGAAAGTTCTTTCACGTGATTTTCCACAGACTGTACGTGTTGTTTTGCGAAAATTGCACGATCCTCATCCGTGTCGGCGTTGACCCAACGTTCGTACGCAATCAGCGAAACTTTTGAATCCACAATCAGGTGTTTATCTTCAGGAAGGTCGATAATCGCGTCGGGCTGCATTCTTCTTCCTTCGGCATCCATAAGAGACACCTGTAATCTAAATTCGCGATCGCGCATCAGTCCAGAACGCTCCAGGACCCGCTCTAAAATTACCTCGCCCCAATTGCCTTGCTTTTTGGTATCCCCTTTTAATGCCTTGGTTAGGCTATTGGCTTCGTCTTTAATTTTAAGACTCTGTTCGACCAGCTGAAGGACAACTCCCTTTAAAGAATTTCTTTCCGCTGCCTCCTGATTGTAATTTTTATCGACTTTCTCTTCAAACAATTTGATTTTTTCCTTCAATGGGTCCAAAATCAACCCCAGGGAACGATGATTGGTCTCTGTAAACTTTTGTGTCTTCTCTTCCAATATTTTATTGGCAATAACCTGAAACTCATTGTTGAACTGCCGTTTAATCTCGGCGATTTCATTCTTCTGTTCCTGAAATTTATCGAGCTGCGCCTCATAAAATGAACGTGTACTTTCTAAAGACCGCTCTGCGACCAGAAGATTCTCCCGTTCCTTATCCAATTCATTTTTTAGCATAAGGCGTTCTTCCAGCAAACTTTGTTCCCGCTGTTGCGATCTGGCAAGCTCAATTTTTAGTGTTTCAACCTCTTTATTGTATGCAGGACCAGCACTGGAATCGGTATTCTTTTTTAATACCAATACGATCAAAATGACCAATAACAATACGATTCCCGCAAAGAAAAATATTTCCATGATTTGTATTTTCTGAAGATGGTGTATGCTTACCTGAGCAGGTCTGTTTAACCATCATTGCATTTAATTAAACCTATAACATCTCAAACTTAATGGATCTGCACGACTAAAAACACTTATAAAAAGTCTGTAGTCAGTTGGCAAGCTGTTGTCAATTTACAAGGTGCATCATCCGCTTCGCCATCGAAGCAGAATCAGAGCAATGTACCGTTCAACGAAGCTTTATTGCAATTTTTGGTGTGTTTTCCACCATAGATCGGGCATTTCACCTGAGACAGCCAATTGATAGTCTTCATAACGGCAAGGCACGAGGTAATAGCGTTCGTTGACTGATTTAGATCCAAAATAAGGCACTTGAATCCACCAGCGGTCTGATTTTTTACTTTTCACAAAGACCAATTCATGCTCCTCGTTTTCCAGTGTGGTGCGATAAATGATATAAGATGATTTGGGATACAACGGCGTATCTTGTTTCCGATTATAATAACCATCAATAAAGCACCAAATCATTTGCGAGACCAACATAGCCGTCTGTTCCATTGGATCAAATGTTGGATTGAATTCATAAAAACCGATGGAAGAACATTTATCCGACATCCCCGCATAGCGGGCAAGTTGACAAGCTTCATCGCCAAATAAACCATTTGGCATTGCATTGGCATTTCCAGGCGCCTCAGAGGCCCGAATGGCTCCTATGTCAAAACTAATCAAATCCGCTGCTCGGATCAAAGGCTCTGATTGGTCCATTTTACCCGCAATCATACCGACTCGTGTTGCATTAAAAAATAGTTTATCATACATATGGATAGACTCTTTACTGACGAGGTAAGTTTGATAAGCTATGGCATTTAAATTGAATAAATAGTCAGGCTGATGCAAAATAATATGGTTCACATAAGATCGGGAATTCAGGCTTACATTTTCGGCGTTCTCCTCATCAAGGTCAAACCGAGCATCTATAATCGCTAGCTCGATCTTTCGTTCTAAATTTTGATACCCCAAATATTGTGCATAGGTAAGGTCCTGTCCACCGCCAATGATAATCGGAAGAATATTCTCTTTGACCAGTTCCTCCACGACAGATTTTAAAGCGATATAGGTATCTTGAATCGTATTACCTGCTTTGATATTTCCCAAATCAACGATATTCATCGTATAATCGCCCTGATATAGTGCATAAAGATGTTTTCGAACAGCATCCGGCGCTTTATCCGTTCCATTATTATTGATGGATGCACGATCTTCCTCCACACCGACAATAGCCAACTGAGGCTGTTTATCCGTTTCCCAGCTCGGAAAATCTGTTTCATAGGCTTGAATAACGTTTCCTAGTTGAGAACTCAAGAACCCATGCTCAGGAGCAAAACCTGTAATTGAAATCGGGCTAAAGAATACGGACAGTGATGACATAAGCTATAATTTGTAAAATCTCCTATTTGTTCTGAAAGCGACTGTTTTAATTGGACTGAAAGAATCTACCTTGGCTTTCATGGTATTTGATACACGCGAAAGCATGAAGGTTTTTTCAGGATGCAATTCACACAAATATCCATTTATTAACTAACTTTTGAAAACATTATTTTTAACAGTATCTTTATCAAGTGATATTAATAACTGGAGGAACAGGTTTTTTAGGGTCTACACTAATCAGACAGTTGATAGACCAAGGAATTGACGTCATAGCCATCAAAAGAGCTCAATCGACTATTCCGGCCTCGTTGTTATCTTCTTCGTTGGTGCAATGGATCGACGCTGATATCAACAATTATTTTGAATTAGAAGATGCTCTTGAAGGCGTTACTAAAGTGTTCCATTGTGCAGCATTGGTTTCCTACCAAAAGAAAGATGCTAAAGCGCTTTTTAAAGTGAATGTGGAAGGAACGACAAATGTGGTCAATCTTTGCCTTGAAAAGGGCATTCGCTTACTCCATGTCAGCTCAATCGCAGCTTTAGGGACAAATAGAGACAACCTGCCGGTATCCGAGAAAGACCACTGGGAGCACAATGCACTAACATCCAACTATTCGTTATCAAAGTATCAGGCGGAGATGGAGGTATGGCGTGGCATTACCGAGGGTCTAAATGCAGTTATTGTCAACCCCGCCGTAATTTTAGGTGCTTCGGCCAACGACAAAGGCTCTGGAGCTATTTTTTCAATGATCAATAAAGGGCTACGATTTTACCCAAAAGGAAGTGTTGGTGTTGTTGATGTAGAGGATGTTGCCGCGATCATGATTCAATTGATGGAGCGAGACGATATTACTGCTGAACGCTATATCATTAATCATCTCAATATAAGCAACAAGGATCTGTTGAGCGTTGCAAGTGTATTAATGAACAAGCCAGAACCGACAATCGAAGTTTCCGAGACCTTACTCCAAATTGCCTCTACTGTTTCCAGCATGCTTTCCGTATTTAAAAAATCGGATTCAACATTGACAAAAGAAACTGCGGCGGCTTCAAGTGCCAAATTGCAGTATTCCAACGCTAAAATCCAGGGGCTCCTAAACCACAGTTATCGGCCTTTGGAACAAACGCTGAAGGAAATTGCAGATTTATATAACAAACAATAAAACGATAACATAACAAACAACCGAACCTTGAAACCATCGGCACCTACCGATATCGGAGATTAGCATTCAGCACTCTCACGATCGTTTCATAAAAAAATAACAAGATGAAAAACTATTACATCATTGATTTTGATAGTACATTTACACAAGTAGAGGCACTTGATGAACTTGCACGAATCTCTCTTGAGAACCATCCGGATCGCGAATCTATCTATCACGAAATTGAGCGGTACACCAATCTTGCCATGGAGGGTAAACTATCTTTCCGTGAGGCTTTGGCTGGTCGCGTAAAACTATTAAATGCCAATAAATCTCATCTGGATAAACTTGTTTCACATCTTAAGAAAAAAGTTTCAACCTCTTTTTCCCGAAATCGTGAATTTTTCAAGAAACACGCCGACACCGCATGGATCGTTTCAGGAGGTTTTAAGGAGTTTATTACACCTGTTGTTACACCGTATCATATCAAGACCGAAAATATCTATGCCAATACATTCAGATTTGATGAAGACGGTAATATTATCGGTTTTGACGAAGAGAATCCATTATCAAATGAAGGTGGAAAAGTGCAATTATTAAAACAATTAAATATTGAAGGAAGACTGTTTGGCATTGGTGACGGTTATTCAGATTTTCAACTGAAGGAATCGGGATTAATTGAAAAATTCTTTGCATTCACAGAGAATATCCAACGTAAAAGTGTCACTGAGAAAGCAGACTTTATCACACCTAGTTTTGATGAGTTCTTATATGTAAATGATCTGCCCCGTGCCATCTCTTATCCTAAAAATCGTATCCTTTGTTTGATCGTGGGAGATGTACCAGAAATAGCGGCTCATATCTTAAAAAGAGACGGTTTTTCTATCCGCACAAAAGATACATTCGAAGAAAAGTATGTAAAGGATGTAGGGATGCTGCTCTTGGGCGACAATATCGACATCAGTGATGAACAGCTTCAACAGGCCGACAAATTAAAAACAATCGGATATTTGGGCGATATCAAAGGGCATATCAATAAGGATATCTGCAATGCAAAAGGTATTGTCGTTTTCGACGACAAGAAAAATAAAAAGAAAAATTCAGAGTTTATTCCGCGTCGAATGGCCGATTTTATCAACAATGGTGATACTTATTTAAGTCGCAACTTCCCAAATCTAATTTTACCAAAAGTAAAACAGGTCACAAGATTGCTGCATATCCACCAAAATGTTCCCGGAATTATGGCTCAGATTAATAAGGTCTATGCCCAAAATAACATCAATATCGTTGCACAATTTCTAATGACCAAAAGTGACATTGGCTATGCGGTAACCGATATACAAGGTGAATATGATAAAGATCTATTGAAACAACTCAAACAGATCGACAATACAATTAAGTTCAGAATATTGTATTAATAGCAAGCGACGGTAAATGTGGGGCAGCTATTGCGTACATAAACTCCGGCTGATGAAACGAGCAATTTATTCGGGCACACTGACAGCGTGCCTGAATTTTCGCTCAATAACTCTCTTTACACTAAAACACACAGATTATGTCCTTACATCAAGATGCCGAACTAAAGAAAGCTGTCCTTGACCTACCCCAAAAGGAAAAAGACAAACTCCTCGTACGCCTGATAAGCAAGGACAAAATGCTGATCAAGCAATTGCATTTCCAATTATTGGAGAATGCGGAGGATTTAGAGGAACGTATTGAAAAACTACGAAAGCAGCTGCAACAATTGTTCGATAGTGGTTTGAGTCAAATTGGTAATACGCCACAACACAGTAATTTTATTGCGCTTAACAAGCTTATCAAAAAAGCAAGCGGTTTAGTGAATGAGCACGAAAAAGTCACGAAGGATAAAATCAGTGAAGTAGAATTCAGATGCTATATCCTAAAGAGAGCCATCGCTGATTACGACAGGCTTTTCGCCTCCTCCTATCAGTCTGCTGCCCATAAATTACATAAATATATAACAGGGCGTATCAAGCATGCGGTGGGCAAATACAGTAAACTTCATGAAGACTTTCAATTTGACTATCGGGAAGATTTTCAAAATACACTGGATGCTTTTGGTAATACAACACTTAAAAGCTATATTAGTGAACAGAAGATTGACCTCGACCTAAATTAGTTATGAGAAACAGCAAAAATCGCGTTAAAATTGGATCCTTTCATGTTACAGCTTATGAGCAATATAAATTAATTTACCTGGCCACCTTATTGGTGTTGCTCGTTTTTGCCTATACTTTTTACCTCGCGAAATAAGCCCCTGCACAGATTCATCTATTATAGCTTTTGAGCTTCACAAAGTCATCTCCTTCTTAACGAGCAAGTCAGCTATTTTTTTACCAAAAAATTTAGTACTTCATACCCGATACTTGATACTATTTCGTTAAATTCGCACTTATTCGAAATTTTTGCTCGTGGGAATTCAAGAAATATTAGAAAAATACAGCCAAAGCGAAACTGTTCAGTCGCTTACCAAGGCTTTACAATCCAAAAACCCCAAGATTCAGTTGAAAGGGCTTATTGGTTCTTCGGATGCATTCATAGCCGTATCTTCTTACAACTTACAGGAACGTCCAATGGTCTTTATCTTACCGACTCATGAAGACGCTTCTTATTTTTTAAGTGACCTGGAAAGCCTGTTGGATAAGCAGGTTCTTTTTTTCCCTTCGTCTTATCGCAAAACATTTGATTTTACGCAAACGGACTCCGCCAATGTATTGCAACGTGCGGAGACATTAAGTTCGCTCAATCATACGTCGGAATTACCGAAAATGGTTGTTACTTATCCAGAGGCTATCGCGGAGAAAGTGATCAACCGCAACGACCTGGATAAAAACACCTTAGAAATAACAGAAAACACGGCGCTAAGTATTGATTTCATCAACGAATTTTTGATCGAATATGATTTCGAACGTGTCGACTTTGTGTATGAACCAGGACAATTTGCGATACGCGGTGGCATTGTAGATATCTTTTCTTTTTCGAATGACCTCCCATACCGTATTGAATTCTTTGGCGACGACATCGAAAGCATACGTACATTTGACATTGAATCGCAGCTGTCTGTCAAAAAAATCCACAAAGTAACCATTGTACCAAATGTTCAAGCGAAGTTCCTGACATCCCAACACATTTCTTTATTGGAATATGTAGATCAGGACGCTACAATCTGGATCAAAGACGCTCAATTTACGTTAGATATTGTGAAAGATGGGTTAAAGAAAGCGGAAAAATTATGGGCGGGGTTAACCGATAAGCAGAAAAAGGATAATCCGGAATGGCATAATCCAGCCTATGAATTTACAGACGAGAAAAACCTCAATGCGTTATTTTTTGAGTTTCCCATCATCGAATTCGGCAAACAGTTCTTTTATAAAGCTGAAGCCACGTTCAAGTTCGATATACATCCCCAACCTTCATTCAATAAAGATTTTAATCTCTTAATCCATAATTTCAAAGAGAATGAGAGCCAGCGAATTCAGAATCTGATCTTTTCAGATTCGACCAAACAGGTCGAACGCATCTATACGATTCTGGAAGATCTCGATAAATCAGCCACCTTCATTCCGATTCATAAAGCGTTACGCGAAGGTTTTAGAGACGACAGTTTAAAGTTAGCCTGTTACACGGATCACCAGATATTTGACCGTTATTATAAATATAAACGTAAGAAGGCTTACGAGCGCTCACAGGCAATTACGCTCAAAGATCTACGAGATCTTAAACCGGGCGATTTCATTACACACATTGACCATGGTGTCGGCCGCTACGGAGGTTTGGAGAAAGTAGATGTCAACGGTAAGTCTCAGGAAATGATCCGCTTGATCTATGCGGACAATGATCTTTTGTATGTGAACATCAACTCTTTAAACCGTATTTCCAAATATTCCGGTAAGGAGGGAACTGTTCCCAAAATGAATAAATTGGGTACCGACGCCTGGGACAAACTCAAGAAGACGACCAAGAAAAAAGTCAAGGATATTGCGCGCGACTTGATCATGCTTTATGCCAAACGAAAGGCACAGCATGGAAATGCGTTCTCACCGGATAGCTACCTACAGAATGAGCTGGAGGCCTCCTTTATTTATGAAGATACACCCGATCAGGAAAAGGCTACTGCCGATGTGAAAAAAGATATGGAATCGCCACATCCGATGGACCGATTGATCTGTGGGGATGTAGGCTTCGGAAAAACGGAGGTTGCCATCCGTGCAGCCTTCAAAGCTGTAGCAGACAGTAAACAAGTTGCTGTCCTGGTACCGACGACTATCCTGGCATTACAGCATTACCGGACATTTTCGGAGCGTCTAAAGGGTCTTCCGTGCACGATCGACTATATCAACCGTTTCAAGACGAGCAAACAGATCAAAGATACCTTAGCCAGGCTCGCTGAAGGAAAAATAGACATTATCATTGGTACACACCGCCTTGTTAGCAAAGATGTCAAATTCAAAGATCTCGGCCTGATGATTATCGATGAGGAACAAAAGTTTGGGGTCTCGGTCAAGGAAAAATTGAAAGTCATGCGTGCGAATGTAGACTCGCTAACATTGACAGCAACGCCAATTCCAAGAACATTGCACTTTTCATTGATGGGGGCCCGCGATCTGAGTATCATCTCGACTCCACCACCCAACCGGCAGCCCGTACAGACCGAACTCCACGTTTTCAATGAAACACTAATCGGAGAGGCCGTCAGTTACGAACTTGATCGTGGCGGGCAGGTATTCTTTATCCACAATCGTGTTGCAGATCTACCGCAGCTGGGCAATTTGATCCGCAAGCTGGTTCCTGGAGCACGGGTCGGTGTTGCACACGGCCAACTGGAGGGTGATGAGCTCGAGGATGTGATGCTTAAGTTTATCAATCACGATTTTGATGTCTTAATTGCAACAACGATTATTGAAGCGGGTCTTGATATCCCAAATGCGAATACGATCATTATCAATCACGCCCATATGTTTGGCCTGAGCGACCTGCACCAAATGCGGGGTCGGGTGGGCCGCTCCAATAAGAAAGCTTTTTGTTATCTACTGAGTCCGCCATTGTCGACCTTAACACCGGAAGCCTATAAACGACTTTCTGCAATAGAAGAGTTTTCGGAACTGGGCTCTGGATTTAATGTTGCCATGCGCGATTTAGATATACGTGGCTCGGGAAATCTCTTGGGAGGCGAGCAATCGGGCTTTATTGCCGAGATCGGTTTCGAAATGTATCATAAAATCTTAGACGAAGCTATTCAGGAACTAAAAGAGGACGAGTTTTCGGCAGTATTCGCGGATGAGAAAGAACGAAAATATGTGTCCTTTACGCAGATTGACACTGACCTTGAGGTATTGATCCCTGATGAATATGTAACCAATATTACAGAACGGTATAATCTGTATACTGAACTCTCCAAATTGGAAAACGAGCAGCAATTGGCAGCCTTTGAAAAAGAACTTGAAGATCGCTTTGGCCCTATCCCACGCGAAGTCTTTGAATTATTCAATACACTCCGTTTACAGTGGTTTGGGAAGACGATCGGGTTTGAAAAAATAGCGTATAAAAAGCATACATTGAAAGGTTATTTTGTCAATAACCCCAAATCCAGCTACTTTGAATCAGATCAATTCGGCCGTGTGCTGTCCTTTGTACAAAGCCATCCCGAGATCAGCAACCTCAAAGAAGTCAAAGGCCAGCTTCGTTTAGCGTTAAACAATGTGAATACCATTGGGTATGCGTTGAGCCTGCTGAAAGAAATGTTGTAAGACGTATTAATGTTGTAAGCCATATTGATGCACCCGATATAAATAAAATCTACATATTGAGTAGATTTTATTTATATTTGAGATACAAGATAAACCGTCTTCGCGCTATTAGCACCAACAATGCTTTCAAACGAGCGAAGGGTTCCTTACGATCAAAGATTCGACAAGATCGAATTATAGACTCTTAAGGCAATACAAGCATCAATCAACATTATTAGTATGACTACCAATACCGAAACGATACTCGTCCATGAAGGACAGCAATTCAACCAGACATCTGCAGTAACTACGCCAATCTATCAGACATCCACCTACATTGCAGATCCTGATCCAACGGAATACATCAAAGCTGCTACCGAACCGAAACACCCTTATTTTTACCATCGTCATGGCAACCCGACGAATAGCCAAGTAGCCTCCATCCTAGCAAAATTGGAAAAAACGGAGGATGCACTGGTCTTTGCAACAGGTATGGCAGCGATCAGCACGGCCATATTGGCCATCGTTAAATCAGGGGATCACATTATCGCCCAACATGCACATTATTCCGGAACAGCTATTTTCTTTAAAGAGTTCTTAACAGATTACGGCATCACGGTTACCGCCGTAGACCAGACCGACGTTTCAGCGTTTGGCGAAGCTATTCAGGCAAATACCAAGCTGATTTATATAGAGACTCCATCGAACCCTAATCTCCATATCACAGACCTAAAAGCGATCGGGGAACTCGCTAAACAACATGGGATTCAGAGCATGGTCGATAATACATTCGCCTCCCCTATCAATCAAACACCGACAGATTTTGGAATAGACGTCGTTGTCCACAGTGCCACGAAATACTTAGGTGGACATAGTGACCTCACTGCTGGTATCGTCTGCGGTACGCAGGACTATATCGCCAGCGTATGGAAACGATCCGTCGCTTTGGGCGCATCACTCGCACCGCTTGATTCCTGGTTATTATTACGGGGGTTAAAAACATTAAGTCTACGCGTCAAACAGATCAATACAAATGCGCTAAAACTAGCCGAGTTTCTGGATCAACATCCAAAAATCAATAAAGTCAGTTATCCTGGATTACCCAATCATCCACAACATGAGCTCGCAGCCCAACAAATGAGTGGATTTTCGGGTATGATTTGCATCGATATCAATGGTAAAGATGAAGAGGATGCATTTTTAAATGCACAGAAACTCATCAATGGACTGCACATATTTATTAACGCGGCCAGTTTGGGGGGTGTCGAATCGCTTATTGTACACCCTGCGAGTATGTGGGGAGGTCACCATACGAAGGAACAGAAAGAAGCTTCGGGAATCACGCTAGGGATGTTGCGTATCTCTGTTGGTATCGAACATGCCGATGATCTCATCGCCGACTTAAAACAGGCATTGGATCAGCTTGACTAGGACTTATGTGGTAAGTCCTTATCAAAAAAGGCAAAAAAAGAAGGGGAATAGCACGTGAATGTTATTCCCCTTACTGCACACCTATTTTTTATTAAAGTACGCGGGTACCATCGGCAATCCTGACCTGAATGACCGAAAGTTCTTTATCAAATTTCTCTTTGTATTCTTTTTCAAGTGTTGGCAAAATTGAAGGTAGTACGCCTTCTTTTACGATATTGATTGTACATCCACCGAAACCGCCACCCATCATTCGGGCACCGATCACCTCAGGAAACTGCTTGACGTAATCCACTAGATAATCCAGTTCCGGACAACTGACTTCATACACTTTACTTAATCCCTCATGGCTCTGAAAAATATACTGTCCAAGCTGAACAACATCTCCCGAGCGTAGTGCATCACAGGATTTCTCTACGCGTTCATTCTCACGAACCACAAAGCTTGCTTTCGCATAGATATCGGCATCTTTATCTTTCACCAATTCATCAAGCATCGCTATGGTTACATCGCGCAAGTTCTTTACAGCGGGGTACTTCTCCTGCACCCATGCAGAAGCTTGTTCACATTGTTCACGACGTGTATTGTAAGCTGTGGAAGCTAATGAATGCTTTACGTTTGTATTCAATAATACAACTTCATAACCCTTAAGATCAAGTGGAACATACGCGAAACCCAAGGTGCGGCAATCCAGTTTGATGACATTTTTTTCTTTACCAAAGGCTGAAGCAAACTGATCCATGATACCACACATCACACCAGCATACGTATGTTCGGCCTTTTGAGCAATCTGTGGAATATCGAGTCGTTCGACCTGCAAATCGAACAGTTCGCTGAGTGCTAAGGTAACGGCACATTCAACGGCTGCTGAAGACGATAATCCAGCACCCAGTGGCACATCACCATCAATATACAGGTTGAAGCCACCTAGTGTTGCCCCACGTTTCAAGTACTGGTCAACAACACCCAAAATATAGTTTGGCCAATGTTTCTCAGAAATAGCAATAGCCGCTAGCTTGACCTCATGACGTTCCTTGTAGTCTTCCGCGTAAAGCACAATGTTATCATCCGATCGCTTGCTTACAGCAACATATATTGCTTTGTCAATTGCAGCAGGCAACACAAATCCATCGTTATAATCCGTATGTTCTCCAATGATATTAATCCGGCCGGGTGAAGTAACGACAAGAGGTTCTTCTTGGTAGAGTTCTTTAAATTTATTTACAATTGTATCTTTTGTTATCATCTTATTTAGCTTTATAATGTACTGTCGAACAATTTCGCAACTGTTCTGCGGCAACCTCCGGTGTGATATCACGTTGTGGATTCGCTAGCATTTCATAACCAACCATAAACTTTTTAACGGTAGCAGAACGTAACAGTGGTGGATAGAAGTGCATATGCCAGTGCCATTCCGGGTGGTCACCGTCATTTACTGGGGACTGATGCATTCCTGCAGAATAGGGGAAGGATGTTTTGAAGAGATTGTCATAACGCGTCGTCAGCAACTTGAGGATAGCGGCAAAATCCGACTTTTCCTTCTCGTCAAAGCCGGCAATGTTTTGGATAGATCGTTTGCTCACAATCATCGTTTCGTAAGGCCAGGCGGCCCAGAAAGGGACTAGCGAAACAAAAGAATCATTTTCGTCAATAATGCGCTCTTCTTTTCTCAACTCCGCTTTAACATAATCTGACAGGATGGTACGTTGATATTTATTGAAATAGTGCTGTTGCTGAACGCATTCTTTCTGGATTTCTACAGGCAAATGATTTTGTGACCAGATCTGCCCGTGGGGATGCGGATTACTACAGCCCATAATCGCACCTTTATTTTCGAAAATCTGAATGTATTTGATCCAGTCAACCTTCGAAAGTTCGACAAACTCTTTTTGCCAAAGATCGACCACCGATTTGATTGCAGCCTGATCCATTTCGGGTAGTGTAAGATCGTGCCGCGGGGTGAATGCAATTACTTTACAGATTCCTTTTTCGGTTTCGGCGATAAATAATTCATCTTCATTAAATTCCTGCTGGCTTGTATCTTTTAATAAAGCTGAGAAATCGTTCACAAAGACAAAACTTTCTTTATAATCTGGATTGATATCACCATCTGCTCGTTTATTTGTCGGACACAAATAGCATTGGGGATCATATTCCGGTCTATTATCCCCGGGAAGATCTTCTACTTGCCCTTGCCATGGTCTTTTACTACGATGCGGAGACACAAGTACTTTTTCCCCGGTAAGAATATTAACACGTGTGTGGGGAGAGTCCCCAAAGTTTAAAGTTGATTGCATGTTATGTATAACTGGTGTACAGAATACACAATTATAGCTATATTAACTCAAAAGTCAAAGGGGATTTTTTAGGCTTTAAACTTTGGGTCCTGCGCTTTTAGCAATTCGAATATGGTAATTTCAGGCAGAATTCCAACACGTCCTGGATAACCCAAAAAGCCATAGCCGACATTAACATATAATCGTTTGTTCTGTTGCGCACGATAAAGCCCTGCCCATTCCTTATAGATATATTGTACCGGACTCCATTGCAACATCTCGGACCTTACACCAAATTGCATACCATGTGTATGTCCGGCAAACATCACATCCACGTCGGTATCCAATACCTGAGCCCGCCAATGCGACGGATCGTGCGATAACAGCAACTTAACAGGTTGCTCTTCGGTACCCATTAATGCTTTTTTGATATCACCATGTTTCGGAAAACGACCTGTCCCCCAATTCTGGACCCCGACAATACAAAGCTCTTCACCGTCGACCTTAATCTTACGATTTTCATCCATTAAAAGATCCCAGCCCATGATTTTATGCACATCGATAACATCCTGGAGGTTCTTACGCTTTGCAGGAGAATCTTCTTTACCATAATAATAGTCACCATAATCGTGGTTACCTAATGTAGAAAACACACCTAAATCAGATTTCACACGCGCAAAAATATCTTGATAACCACGCATTTCAGAAGCTTGGGCATTCACGATATCACCGGTAAAAAATGTCACATCCGCTTTTTCCTTTAAAAGCATATCAATACCACCGCTGACAGCCTTTTTATTATAGAAAGATCCTGAGTGCACATCTGAAATCTGCGCAATGGTCATTCCATGGAATGCTTTGGGCAAATTTGGCAAATACAAGGGGACTCTCCTTACACGATAGTCGTAGGCTCCTGAAATAATTCCCCAGCTCAAGGGTATCAAGGGTGAGGCACCAACTAGAATACCAGCTTTGGTCAAAAATTCGGATCGGCTAATCCCTTTCACTGGATTCTCTGGTAAAGGGTCTCCGGCATCGTCGACTAAATCCTCAACAGATCTCTTTTTTGCGAACAGACGCTTCAACCATACCCCCCCACGTCGGATATCATCAATCAACAAAATCAAAAAGAAAAATATCTTTGACGCCGCTGTCAGAAAAAAGGCGACTAAAATAACCGACCGTACGATTAAAGGAATACTATATTGTGCTGAGATAAAAACGCCCAATAGCAGTAAAACAGAATAAGACCACCAGAGAATGGAAAATACTTTTGTTTTGGGAAATTTAATCTTCGTTGCACGGAGCGCAAAGAAAATATAAAAATCCAATATGAGTAATACACACGCGTTTACTAACAACATCTTTTATCGATTTTAGTTTTAGGCATTAAGCGCCAATTGTTTTAAAGATTCGATCCATTTGGGATCATCATTAAGACTCTCTACCAAACACACTTCCTCCCCCCCTAAATGTTTAAATTCATTAGCATATTCCACGCCAATTTCATCAATGGTCTCGATACAATCCGCCACAAAAGCAGGACTAAAAATTAATAACTTCTTATAACCCTTAGCGGCAAGATCATGCAGTAAATCGGAGGTATAGGGCTGTATCCAGGGTTCTTTACCCAAACGGGATTGAAAGCAGAGCGAATATTGTTCTTTTTTCAACCCGAGCTTGGCAGCTATCGTCCGTGTTGTCGCATAACATTGCGAAAGATAGCAATATGAATTGACTGTCATTTTACAAGAATCACAGCCTGATTCGGGGCATTTAAGCTGACCTGTCGGATCTACTTTTCCAAGCTGCCGCACAGGAAGGCCGTGATAACTAAAGACAAAATGGTCAAAACTTTCCAAATCGTGCCTACGGGCATGATCCGCATAAGTTTCTGCCATTAAGTCGTCCGTACAGAAATTGCTTACGAAACTGATTTCTGGCAGATAATTCCATTTGCGAATAAGCTCCATGACACGATCGATGACCGAACCCGATGTTGCTGAAGCGTACTGTGGAAATAAAGGAATGACACGAATGGACTCCAAAAATAGACCCTCCATATTTTTCAATGCAGCCTCAATCGATGGGTTTTGGTAACGCATCGCTAATTCCACATGGTATTCTTCACCCAACGCTTCTTGAAGCAGATTGCGTTGCAAAATACTGTAGTGCATCAAAGGTGATCCCGTTTCTTTATCCCAAATCGTTTCGTATACTTTTGCCGATTTGGGCGCACGTGTACGTGCAATGATTCCCTTGACCAATAAGGTGCGTTGAAAATAAGGAATATCAATAACTCGCGGATCCATTAGGAACTCCGTTAAATATCTCTTTACATCTGGAGTAGTGGGACTATCAGGTGTACCCAATTGTACTAAAAGAATACCTTTTTTGCCTTTATTGCTCATAGCTTACAAAGCTACGCAAAAAAGAATGCACTCCGGATCTAAACCGCGGAATTATGAAATATCTGTGACGGGTAATTGTGCTTATAATGCTTCTAAACTTGCTTTTACATCTTTCATTAACCACATTGGCGTTGAAGTGGCACCACAGATACCAATACGGTCATTTTCAGCAAAGACTGATGCATCTAATTCAGCAGGATCAGAAATAAAATAACTAGCGGGATTGGCATTCTGACAAACTTCAAACAGCACCTTTCCATTGGAGGATTTCTTACCTGAGACAAAAACGATCTTATCATATTGTCTGGCGAAAGCGCCAAGATCTTCGTATCGATTGGAAACTTGTCGACAAATGGTATCATTAGCTTTCACTTCATACCCTCGCCTGATCAGTTCGTCTTTGATGGCATAAAATTTATCCACGCTTTTTGTTGTCTGGCTGTATAAGGTAAATGAGACGGGCAATTCGACTTGATCCAATTCGGAAATATCCTGAAAAACTAAGGCTTCATTATTTGTCTGCCCCTGCAAGCCGATCACTTCAGCATGCCCGTGCTTCCCAAAGATTAAAATTTTCTCCTCTTGATCGAACGACGTTTTTATACGGTTCTGTAGTTTGAGCACTACAGGACAAGAGGCATCTATCAAGGTAATGTTATTTTCCAAAGCAACACGATAAGTCTCGGGGGCTTCACCATGAGCACGGATCAATACCTTTTCATTGCTCAAGGTCGGCAGGGCGGCATGATCGATAATGCGTAAGCCTTTTGCTTTCAATCGGGCAACTTCTTCGTCATTATGAACGATATCTCCCAAACAATAAAGATAACCCTCTTCCTCCAAAATTTCCTCTGCCATATCAATAGCGTATACCACTCCAAAGCAAAAGCCTGAATCTTTATCGATGTCTACTGTTAGATTTAATGCCATAATAACACAAAGTTACATATTCGTATTGAACTTAGATCAATTGTTTTTTTACTTTTCTATAAACGGCCAGATACAAAGTTTTGTTACATACAGAGAAAAACATTGGGCTGGGAACAAAAGGAAACATCTATTTCAGTAGAGGCACAAATCCGGGAACAAAAACCAATAATTTAGCGATAAGGGTGACATCAGCTAGTCGGCTTATCAATAATTGTGTCTATATTGAGGCGTAATGATATTGCATATGAAAAGCAATTTATCTAATTTTGCAAAAAAATTAAAATAATGGCAACTAACAGAACTTTTACGATGATCAAACCTGACGCAGTAGCGAACGGTCACATCGGTGCAATCTTGAACGATATCATTGCTGGTGGTTTTAAAATCATTGCAATGAAATACATCCAACTTTCTCAAGAGACAGCAGGTGCATTCTATGCAGTACACAAAGAGCGTCCTTTCTATGGTGAGTTGGTAAACTTTATGACTTCAGGTCCTATCGTTGCTGCAATCCTGGAAAAAGATAATGCTGTTGAGGATTTCCGCACATTGATCGGCGCGACTAATCCTGCTGATGCAGCTGAAGGTACAATCCGTAACAAATATGCTAAATCTATTGATGCAAACGCTATACATGGATCGGATTCAGATGAGAATGCTGCTATTGAAGGAAACTTCTTCTTCTCTCAATTTGAAAGATTCTAGTCGTTAGAAACAACATAAAAAAAGCGTTTTACAAATTGTAAAGCGCTTTTTTTATGTATTGCTTCCTTCTCTCGAGTAAAATAGAATCTTCAGTCGGTTCACCGAACTGTGGGTCCTAATGAATGCACGAAGGAGTATATTAAAAGTTTCTTTTACCGAGATACTCATCCTCCTTGGCGGTCATCTTGGCTTTATCTGCCGGCTTTTTATCCGGATAACCGCACAGATGCATTACACCATGAATGATCACCCGATGAAGCTCGTCTCGCACATCAACCTTAAATTTTTCGGCATTCTCCTGAATACGTTCCACACTGATAAAAATATCGCCGGCGATGGTGTCCTCATATTCGGAAGAATCAAAAGTAACGATATCAGTATAGGTGTCGTGATTTAAATATTGCTTATTGATTTCAAGCAAGTAAGCATCCGAGCAAAGGATAAAGCTCAATTCGCCCACACGCTTAAATCCTTCGCCTTTGATGGCATCAGCAATCCATTGACGAATCTTTCCCTTTTCTTTTAATTTGAAATCCGTATCCTCGGTAAAAAATAATATGCTCTTCATCCTTCTATTTTTTATTCATTCTTATTTTGACGTATTAGTCGCTGTGTATCTAAAAATTACGGCTATCCATGTAGCTTTGCAAAATAATCGTTGCAGACACCGTGTCAATCAGCCCTTTTTGTTGACGATCCTTCTTTTTTTTGCCACTTTGTGCGATCGCTGCAGAAGCCATTTTAGAAGTAAAACGCTCGTCTATTTCAGCGACAGCAATTGTGGGATAAGTCTTTTTCAGTTTTCGAATAAACCCGACAACATGCTGTGCGGATTCAGAGTCGGTCCCATCCAGTTGCCGTGGCTTGCCTACAACAAAAGTTTCCACCTGTTCTGTCTGTAAATAATCGGCTAAGTATGTCCAGATATCCTGCGGGTGTACCGTCGTCAATGCTGTAGCAATAATTTGCATTGGATCGGTCACCGCAACCCCTATTCGTTTTGTACCGTAATCAAAGGCCATCAATCTCATGGATATATATTTTTCACAAAAATACAAAGTAGTCCTGAGTATTACACAGGAAGATGTAATATTTCAATTGGACACTTCTTTTCAATACATGCCCTTTTCATTTTTGATCTTTTAATTCTGACTTTTTAATCAAAAAAAACTATAACTTTGATAGACTATTTAACAAAAGCAAACTAACTTGCTTTTTGGGGCAATAGATCACCGAATTCAATCCGATCATAGCGGGTCTACCGACTTACCCTATAAGTAAACGGATCAAAATAACAGCAAAAGCAACAGGGCATTGGGCTGTATGAAATCGGGCAAATAAATATGCAAACAAATGAAAAAAACACTTATTGCCAGTTTCCTTTTGGCCTTATGCTTGAATACGCATGCCCAAAGTAAATACGAGCAACACATTACTGCTCTTCGTGAAGAAAAAGCCGCTGAATTGGCGAAAGAACAATACGGCCCATTGAAATCAGATCAGGTAGCGTTTTTGGATTACTTTCCTGTAGACGCCAGTTATAAAGTCAACGCCAAAGTTGAAGTCCTATTTGATGAACCGGTATTCCGGATGCCGACCTACGACGGCACAAGCAACGAATACAAACGTTATGCTATTATAACATTTACGCTTCATGGAAAAGAACATACGTTGAATGTCTACCAAAGTGTCGCATTATTTCAAAATCCTGCATACAAAAAACATTTATTTTTACCATTTTTAGATTTAACAAATGGTCAGGAAAGCTACAGTGGGGGCCGGTATATTGATTTATCCACAGACGACATTAAAGGAAACGATGTTGAGATAGACTTTAACAAAGCCTACAACCCATACTGTGCCTATAGCAACGGGTACCGTTGCCCAGTACCCCCAGTCGAGAACAATTTAGAAACAAAAATTATGGCCGGAGAAAAAGCATTTCATAAGTCAAAGAATGAAAGACCAGTCAATCTTAACGCAGGACAGGAGTTCAGTGCTGCCGACAAGAAAATCATTTTATCAGGAGATGAAAATGCAATTCTTCGCGTATTGCAAACAACAGACGATAAAGATCTGAGAGTTTTAAAAGCGACAAGCAGTGATGTCAAATACAACGACCCATTGATTGAGTCTCTTTCCAAAAGAATGTTCGCGACTGTACGTGATCCCAATCACCCCGGTGTAGGCATCGCAGCGCCACAGATCGGAATCAATAAAAATTTAATCTGGGTACAGCGATTTGACAAACCGGATCAGCCATTTGAATTCTATGTGAATCCTAAAATTCTATGGCGCTCCAAACTGAAGCGTAAAGGTGCAGAAGGCTGTCTTTCTATCCCCAACCGTAAAGAAGATGTATTACGGAGTTATGCGATCCGCCTGCAATACATCAATAAAGAAGGTAAAGTTATTGAAGAAAATATCGAGGGTTTTACTGCTGTTATTTTACAGCACGAAACGGATCATCTTTTCGGCATTCTATTTCCAGATCGACTGGAAGAGCAAAGCAAAGAAAGCTATGCTCCGTTGAATGACAAGATTGAATTTTCGATCCACCCCACAACATTGACACCATAATTTATAGCCCCGACATCAAGGACCAAATCATAAGTATCTAAATTGTGATTTGCTAATGGAACAAAAAAGAGCCCCCATGAACGAATTCATGGGGGCTCAATATTTATTATGGAATCTACTTGAGTTAGATCAATCCTTTTTCAGCCAATAACTCCGCTACCTGAACTGCATTTGTTGCAGCACCCTTACGTAAGTTATCCGCTACTACCCACATGTTGAGCGTATTTGGCTGAGATTCATCACGACGGATGCGTCCTACAAAAACCTCATCTCTACCGTGTGCATCCTTCGGCATTGGATATTGTAGTGACGCAGGATCGTCAACAACAATACAGCCACTTTGCGCGGCTAAAGCTGCACGTACATCATTCAAATCAAAGTCATTTTCAAATTCGATATTCAATGATTCAGAGTGTCCTCCCATAACAGGAATACGCACTGTCGTTGCAGTTACTTTAATAGAATCATCACGCATGATTTTATTTGTTTCCAAAATCATCTTCATCTCCTCTTTGGTGTATCCATTTTCTTGGAAAACATCAATATGCGGAATCACGTTCAGATCAATCTGATAAGGATAAGCTTTTTCACCATCTTTTCCAGCACGTTCATCCATCAATTGGTTAACGGCCTTAACACCTGTACCTGTTACAGATTGGTAGGTAGAAACGACAACACGTTTGATTTTATATTTATCATGTAATGGCTTTAAAGCCACCACCATTTGTATAGTTGAACAATTCGGGTTTGCAATAATTTTATCTTCAGCAGATAACACATCACCATTTACTTCTGGAACAACCAACTTTTTCGTTGGATCCATACGCCATGCTGAAGAATTGTCGATCACTGTAATTCCAGCTTCTGCAAATTGAGGGGCAAATTCTTTCGAGGTATCACCGCCAGCAGAAAATAACGCAACATCAGGTTTCAAAGCAATAGCCTCAGATGGTGTAACCACCTTATACTTCTTTCCCTTGAATTCAATTTCCTTACCCTTACTACGCTCTGAAGCTACTGGAATTAATTCTGTTACTGGGAAATTTCGCGCCGCCAACACGGTTAGCATCTCAGTACCTACAAGGCCTGTTGCGCCGACTACTGCCACTTTCATTTTTGTCTGTGTTTAAATTGTGTATATTAAAATTGTTATTTGATTTTGTTTTTAGTTGATTCTCGAAGAATGAATTCTTCAAATTTAAAAAATATTCCCCAATTCCACTATTAAAATAACAAAATATTAAGCGCTTAGCTAAAAATGTCACAACATTTAGCATTTCCCCTCCTAAATTGCTAAAATGGAATCGTTAAGTTCTTTGATTCATGCCATAAAATTAGAATTAAAGCAATTCAAAAAAAATAAAAATTTTCACCGCTTATTCAAAAAAAAAGAACAAACGATTGAAACAGTTTAAAATCTCATAAAAACAGTCCAAAGAGTCTAAAAATTAACATTTTTTCCCGGCTTCCTAAAAGACCACAAAGTTGATAGATACTGAAAAGCCTTTATATTTGCATCATAAACCGCCATGGTTGAAATTTCATTTTTCATTACATGATGAAACGTAAATTATGTCAGGCTAGATCCTATCATATCGATAGGAAGAAACGAGCGAAGCGATTCATTTATATTTTTGAGCATAAACACTCATTATAGTGAAAGCAGGAGCTTCCTAAAATAAAACTTACAAATGAAAGAAAGCATTATTATCATTGGTGCAAATGGCCAGATCGGCACAGAATTAGCTATCGCCTTGCGCAAAAAATTTGGTGCAGAGAATGTTGTAACCACTGACATTAGAGAACCACAGATTAAAAGCCCTGACGAAAATTTCGAAATCGCTAATGTCCTTGACAAAAATGGACTCGAGACATTATTTCAACAATATAAACCTACTCAAGTATATCTATTAGCTGCCATGCTTTCAGCTACAGGTGAAAAATACCCTGAGAAGGCTTGGGAATTGAACATGAATGGTCTGTTGAATGTGCTTGATCTAGCCGTGAGCTATAAAGTTTCAAAGATATTTTGGCCAAGCTCGATTGCTGTTTTTGGACCGCATTCTCCGAAAACAAATACCGAACAATATTGCGTAATGGATCCGAACACAATTTATGGCATCAGCAAGCTTGCAGGTGAGCGCCTTATAGAATGGTATCAAGAACACCGTGGTCTGGATATTCGCAGTGTCCGTTATCCAGGTATCATTTCTTGGAAAACAGAACCAGGGGGTGGCACAACGGATTATGCAGTCGATATTTTTTATGAAGCATTGAAAACCGGGACTTACGCCTGCTTCTTATCTGAAAACACGGCCTTACCAATGCTCTATATGGAGGATGCCATCCGTGGTACACTCGAATTAATGGATGCACCCAAAGAAAGCCTAAGCATTCGCCACAGCTATAACCTTGGTGGAATTACGTTTACTCCAAAAGAACTTGCGCAAGAAATTAAAAAAATTCTTCCTAATTTTGCAATCTCTTACATCGAGAACGATCCAAGACAACAGATTGCCGATTCATGGCCTGCTAGTCTAGACGATTCTTATGCAAGAAAAGACTGGAACTGGACGCCGGAATTTGACATCCAGAAGATGACAGTCGACATGATTGAAAATCTTAAAAACAAAATATAACAATGGGAAGAGCTTTCGAATTCAGAAAAGAGCGGAAATTCAAACGCTGGGCCAAAATGGCCGTTCAATTTACACGTTTAGGTAAAGAAATCGCTATGGCGGTTAAAGAAAGCGGCCCTCACCCTGAAACTAACTCGAGACTTCGTACAGCAATACACAATGCCAAGGCAGTAAATATGCCAAAGGATCGTATCGAAGCCGCAATCAAACGTGCTTCGGAAAAAGATTCAAAAGGTTACGAAGAATATGTATACGAAGGCTACGGCCCTCATGGCGTACCTGTATTAATTGAAACTGCAACAGATAACACCAACCGCACCGTAGGAAACATCCGTAGCTATTTCACAAAAGCAGGTGGTTCATTGGGGAAAACAGGATCATTGGATTTTATTTTCAATCGTAAATCCATTTTCCGTTTTGCTGCAACAGAGGAACTGGACCTAGAAGAGCTTGAATTAGAGTTGATCGATGGAGGCTTAGAAGAATTGTACGTAGAATCTGATGAAGAAGGCAATGATATTGCTGTCGTTCAAACTTCCTTTGAAGACTTTGGTAATATGCAAAAATTACTGGAAGAAAAGGGAATTGAAGTAACATCTGCAAAATTGGAACGTATCGCATTATCGCATTCAGATATTACGGAAGAACAAGCTGCTGATGTATTGAAGATGATCGATAAAATCGAAGAAGATGACGATGTTCAAGCAGTTTACCATAACATGGCTTAAGCTATTGAACCTATAAAACTATAAAAAAGAGCGCTTGTCGCTCTTTTTTATTTAAAGCACCGCCTAGCCCCGTCAGAAAAATTACTACATTTGTAATAGACTAAATCAAACTCGTACCAGAATGACTTTTGAAGAATTTTTCATAAAAAAGAAAATTGATTTAAAAGCTTTAAAAGCTGCAGATGAACCTTTATTTGAAGAGTTCAAAGCACATTATTCTGCTATGGGAGAAAAGAGTTTTGACCACAGCAAAAAGTTTTGGTTCAACAAGCTTCGAAAAAGTTTCCATTTAGCAGAGGAGGAAACTGTTATTGCAAAACCTGTTGAAAAGCAGGTTACCCCAGATGCATCATCCGAGACCTCCAGTATTCCTACGGCAAAACCAGCAGGCTTTAAACCGCGATTCAAGGCTCCTTCTGCCGCTGTAAAAGATGAAGCTCAAGCAACATCCAAACAGGAAATAGCTGATTCAGCGGAATCCACTCCAGATTCAATACCGACAGGCTTCAAACCGAGGTTCAAGGCCGGAGTTACCAAAGCTCCTGACGCAGCGGCAAGCACTCCTGCATCCGAAGAAACGACCGACGAAGCGACGACGGCGGCTCCAAAACCAACGGGTTTCAAACCGAGGTTTAAAGCTGGAGTAACCAAAGCTCCTGACGCAGCGGCAAGCACTCCAGCATCCGAAGAAACGACCGACGAAGCATCGACATCGGCTCCAAAACCTACAGGATTCAAACCAAGGTTTAAAGCTGGAATAACCAAAGCAGAAACTGCTGACCAGACACCGCTGTCCGATACGAAAGACGAACTTAAGTTAGATGCGAGCATAAAGGCTGAACCTGAAAACAACAGCACAGAAACACAGGAACCTGCTGCCAGTAAACCTACGGGTTTCAAACCGAGGTTCAAAGCCGGAGTAACCAAAACAGAAACTGATGAACAAACACAGCTGCCCGATACCAAAGAAGAAATTAAGTTAGATGCGAGCGTAAAGGCTGAACCTGAAAACAACAGCACAGAAACACAGGAACCTGCTGCCAGCAAGCCTACAGGCTTCAAACCGAGGTTTAAAGCCGGAGTAACCAAAATAGAAACTGCTGAACAAACACAGCTGCCCGATACGAAAGACGAAATTAAGTTAGATGCGAGCGTAAAGGCTGAACCTGAAAACGACAGCATAGAAACACAGGAACCTGCTGCCAGCAAGCCTACAGGCTTCAAACCGAGGTTCAAAGCTGGCATAACAAAAATTGATAAAAAGGAAGAATAATTTTCACTACATTTAGACTGATTTCTCAATTAATTTTAAAATTCCGATTAAAAACCAAAAGACCAATGTTAAAGGAAGAAAGACAAGCATTCATCATACATCAGATCAACCTACATAATAAAGTTTTATCCTCAGACCTCAGTGTTCAGCTGAATGTGTCTGAAGATACAATCAGACGCGACTTGAACGAACTTGCTGAGAATGGTAAAGTTCTAAAAGTCTATGGTGGAGCATTATCAAAATCATTTCAGTTCCCTTTTCAGGATGGAAACGTATATGCCAAGGAGGCAAAGAAAGAAATTGCCAAGAAAGCAAGCACTTTAATCTCCAATGGAATGACTGTTTTAGTCGGAGGCGGGACAACCTTAATTGAATTAGCGAGAACAATACCCGATCATCTTCAGTGTACGTTTTTTACTATAAGTCCATTAGTTGCACTAGAATTGGCCGAAAAGCCAAATCTTGAAGTCATTTTAGTTGGCGGAAAACTTTCACGCAATACAAACATTGTTTCGGGAGCCCAAGTCGCTAATGAACTGGCCGATCTTAAAGTCGATCTTTGTTTGTTGGGAACAAATTCTCTTTCCGTAGAAGATGGGGTGACCGATTCAGACTGGGAAGTGGTGCAAATCAAACGTGCGATGATTAAATGCTCAAAAAAAGTAGCTATTCTGAGCATTGCGGAAAAACTTAATTCAGTTCAAAAAATGAAAGTTGTACCGTTACGTGATATTTCTTATTTGATTACCGATGTCAATCCAACTGACGTTTCCCTAAAAGAATTTGCGAATACAATTGCAATACTTTAATATTGCCGCTCATTTAATTTAGCATGTCATCGCAAACGAAAAATGACTCTTTAAAATCAAAAACAACAAAAGGACTGCTATGGGGTGGTATGGCCAGTATCATCCAGCAGTTTTTGGGCTTCGGCTTCGGCATCTTACTAAACCGTAAGCTAACAGCAGAAGACTATGGTTTAGTCGCTATGATCACCATCTTTTCTGTTCTCGCTTCTGCTTTTCAAGAAAGTGGATTTGTGTATGGGATTGTCAATAAAAAAGATGTTGAACATAAAGATTATAACGCGGTATTCTGGACAAGCGTAGGAATTGGAACATTTATTTATATCGTTCTATTTTTTGCAGCTCCTCTTATCGCTTTATACTATAATCAACCAGTACTAGTAGAGCTCAGCAGATTTACCTTTTTGTCCTTTTGGTTAGGTAGTTTTGGTATTGCACACAATGCTTACCTCTTCCGGAATTTAAAAATCAAAGAAAGGGTCATCACGGGAACCTTTGCTCTTATCGCATCAAATATAGTCGGCGTTTATTTAGCCTATAAGGACTATGCTTATTGGGCATACGCGATCCAAATTGTTTCCTATAGTGGTTTCAATATGCTCGGATTCTGGTATTTTTCCAAATTCAGACCTACTTTCCAGTTCGATCTTAAACCTATTCGTGACATTTTAGGATTTAGCAGCAAAATATTGGTCACCAACATTTTTATCAATATCAACAAAAATATATATGCAGCGATCTTAGGCCGGCATTATACCGCTGAAGAACTGGGGTATACCGTGAATCCAAATCGTTGGAGCATCATGGCCCAGAATATATTGACTAATATGGTCAATAATGTGACACAGCCTATTTTAAAAGAAATAGAAGATGATAAGGATAGACAAGTTCGGGTTTTTCGCAAACTGATTTCCTTTACAGCCTTTTTAGCCTTTCCAATGTTATTGGGTTTAACCACGGTAGCACAAGATTTTATTACTATTGCGATCACCGACAAATGGGCGCAAAGCGCCATATTTCTTCAAATATTTTGTATTGGTGCCGCATTTGATTCTGTAAGCAATGTTTTCTCTAACTTAATCATTAGCAAGGGGAAACCTGAAGTTTATATGCGGAATATCATTGTTTTTGGCCTACTCCAAATTGCCATCCTATTTTTCGGCAAATCATTAGGCCTAGAACTGCTCATTGGATTGACCTCGGCATTAAATGCCCTCTGGATATTCGTTTGGTACATATCAGCCAAACCTTATATGAACTATTCATTTCGTTATCTGCTAACAGATATTTTTGCTTATGCACTATTGGCAGCGATAAGCTGCTTAGCAGCACATTATGCCACCGCAGCCATCGCCAACCTCTATCTTCGGTTTGCAAGTACAATTGGAATTGCAGTATGCAGTTATATCATCGTAAATAGAATCTTTAAACCCAGTATTTTGTTGGAATTATACCACTATTTCCTAACAGTTATCCGAAAAAAATAGATGGCCAGGATTCTCACCATAATCGTCTCTTATAATTTTGAGCCTTGGATTCACAAGTGCTTACCCAGCCTATTGGATTCGAGTTACCCAACAGATATTTTAGTTGTCGACAACAACTCGGGGGACAATACAACACAGATCATAAAAGAAAAGTATCCATCAGTAAGACTCATAGAAAGTTCCGAAAATTTGGGTTTTGGAAAGGCCAACAACATTGGACTTGACATCGTTTTGAAAGAAAAGTATGATTATGCATTTTTGGTCAATCAGGACGCCTGGCTGGATCGGGACTGTATTGCCAACTTAGTGAAAGTCAACGCAGACAATATCGGAATTATCTCACCTATTCACTACGATGGAACCGAAACAACACTGGACTATGGTTTTGCTGTCTATACAAAAAACGCCATCATCGAAAATTCTAATCGAATTTGCACGTTCGTCAATGCTGCATTTTGGTTTATCCCCAATCTGGTGATCCGAAAAGTCGGTGGTTTCGCACCGATCTTTTTCCATTATGGAGAAGATAAAGATTATGCCAACCGCATCAAGTACTACGGATTAAGCATTATTCTCACTGAAGGAGCCAAAGCCTACCACGATAGGCAACAACGTAAAACAGACCGCAAGGCCTTTCTGAAAAGCGAATTTGTCTATCATTTGACAGAATATTGCAATATCAATTATACTTTTGTAAAAGCTTTTTCCATGGCAATATTGGCAAGTCTAAAGAAAATGGCGTCTTCATTTTTTAAAGGTCATGCTTTTGAAGCAAAAAGCTACTTAAACATTGCTTTTAGATTGCTGGGCAAAACAGGAGCAGTTTACCGTACCCGTGTGACCAACAAAAAAGCCTTCAACAAAATCTATTGATAAATGAACAATACTGCTCCAGTCATACTTTTTGTGTACAATCGTCCTGATCATACAATAAGAACACTCTCAGCTTTAGAAAATAATATATTAGCAGACCAGACCACGCTATATATCTATTCGGATGCTGCAAAAAACGAAAAATCTGTTCAGGCAGTTACTGAAGTACGAAAGATTATCAATAAGCAATGGAACTTTAAAGAGGTTATTGTTGTAGAAAGGACAGAAAATTGGGGTTTGGCAGCCAATGTGATCGATGGTGTTACAAAAGTGGTCA
This sequence comes from Sphingobacterium sp. UBA5639, assembly GCF_002421245.1. NCBI lineage: Bacteria > Pseudomonadati > Bacteroidota > Sphingobacteriia > Sphingobacteriales > Sphingobacteriaceae > Sphingobacterium > Sphingobacterium sp. UBA5639. The sequence goes on along the minus strand of NZ_DIJR01000029.1, from coordinate 65,257 downwards.
ATGCCCATGGAAAGATTATTGTTTTGGAAGACGATCTGGAAACTGCGGTGTTTGCACTAGACTATTTCAATCAGGCACTGGAGCGCTATAAAGATCAAGATCGGGTCATGGAGATCAGCGGTTATGGTTATCCGTTAAAAGATTTAGATAAATTGCCGGAGACTTTCTTTTTTCGGGTCGCCAATAGTTGGGGCTGGGCAACCTGGGACCGCGCCTGGCAACATTTCAATCCCAATATTGATGAACTTGTATCGGATTTTACCGCCGACCAAATACACCAATTCAGTATCGAGGGAAAAGAAAACTTCTGGAAGCAAGTGCAAGAATTTAAAGCCGGAAAGATCAACTCTTGGGCCATACGCTGGTACGCTTCTGTATTCAAAAAAAATGGATTAGTTTTGTATCCAAGGAATTCAATGATACAAAATATTGGTAACGATGGATCGGGTACACATACAGCTGCAGAAGCTACGTATCAGGTTACACTAGCGGAAAGTCCTATACGGTATTTTCCGACGGAAATTTCAGAAAACAAGCAAGCTTATGAAGCCATCAAGTATTTCTACGCCCATCGGAAAGGATCTTTATTCAACCGTGGCATCCGATTCCTGAAGAAGAAAATAAATAAATTCGATACATAAAAAACATGTCTGCTCATCCTAAATTTTCGATTATAACTGTCGTTTACAACAATGTGCGTGACATAGAACACACCCTGAAATCTGTTGTCAATCAGAGCTATGGTCATATAGAGTATATTGTCATTGATGGACAATCAACCGACGGAACGTTAGAGATCATCCAAAAATACAAGGATAAAATCGCCGTCATCCTCTCCGAAAAGGATAAGGGTATCTATGATGCCATGAATAAGGGTTTAGCCTTAGCAACAGGCGATTATGTTCTTTTTTTAAATTCTGGAGACGAGATCTATGATCTGAATAGCATTGAGAACCTCGCCAAACTGAGCGATAACGCAGATATTCTTTACGGCGAAACAATCCTCGTGGACGACAACAGGAATATTATTGGTGAACGGCGGCACAAGGTTCCGGCTCATTTCGACTGGAAAAGCTTTCGCTACGGTATGAATATCTGTCATCAGGCGATCTACATCAAGCGGGAAATCGCCGAGCCATACGATCTCAATTATAAATTATGCGCTGATATTGACTGGGTTATCCGTTGTGCCAAAAAGGCAAAAAAAACGGTCAATGCACAGCAATATGTTGCCCGGTATCTTGTTGGCGGGATGTCAAAACAAAGACATCAGGAATCCTTGAAAGAGCGTTTTGCGATATTCAAACGCTACTATGGAGCCATTCCCAATTTATTCAATCATGGCATCATTGCGCTAAAAGCAGTTTGGTACCGTCTCAATTATGGAAAACCTCAAGACTAATGTTGAATCCTGAAATTTTAACCGAACTTGTTACAGTCAAGATGCCATTTGGCAAATACCAGGGATACACCTTATGTAATCTTCCTGAGCCCTATCTCGTGTGGTATAACCAAAAAGGCTTTCCAAAGGGAAAACTAGGCCAGCAGTTAGCAACACTCTATGAAATAAAGCTGAATGGCTTGGAATACCTCCTCGAACCTTTGAAGAAAAGGTGACGAGGGTCATTTTATTCCACTTATTATTTTTCGTAGCTTTGCACTAAATTTATTTTTAGCATTAAACGCCGTTTGCAGCGGTATCAATGAATATCATGACACAATATCAAACTTTGCTGTACTATTGTTACAGCCCTATCGAGGATGCCGAAAAATTCGCATCAGATCATTTAGAATTTTGTAAATCACTGAACTTAGTCGGCCGTATCATTGTAGCTGATGAAGGTCTTAATGGAACTGTTTCGGGTACTGTAGAATCCTGTAAAAGCTATATGGATGCCATTTATGCCGATGGTCGTTTCAATAAAACAGAGTTCAAAATTGACGATGTAGATGAACCATCATTCATTAAAATGCATTGCCGCTACAAAGCCGAAATTGTTCACTCTGGTTTGAGAGATCCAAAAGAAATTGACCCCAACCGTCAAACCGGTGTGCACCTTGAACCGAAGGATTTCTTAGCCATGAAAGACCAAGAGGATGTGGTTGTATTGGATGTACGCTCAAATTACGAGCACAATGTTGGTCATTTTAAAAATGCTGTTACCCTAGATATTGACAATTTCCGCGAGTTTCCGGAGAAAATCAAAGAGCTCGAACAATATAAAGGAAAAAAAATATTAACGTACTGCACAGGCGGTATCAAATGTGAGAAGGCATCTGCTCTCTTGTTAAAAGAAGGCTTCGAGGATGTTTATCAATTACATGGCGGCATTATCAAATACGGAAAGGAAGCAGGTGGTGAAGATTTTGAAGGTCAATGCTACGTCTTTGACAATCGTGTTACTGTCGATGTAAATTCTGTCAACCCATCCGTGGTATCAACTTGTTTTAACTGTGGCAAGCAAACCACTAAAATGATCAACTGCGCCAACCCAACTTGTAATGAACATTTCACACAATGTGATGAGTGCGGCTGGGAGATGGATGGATGCTGTTCGCCAGCATGTAAGGAAAATCCCAATAAACGTGAATATGACGGAACAGGATATTATGTCAAGGTACCTCAACCCGTCAATATTGACAAAATCAGCAAAAGAAAACATAAAAATTTTCCACCGAAAGTATCGGCCGAAGATTAATACAAATTGAACAAACAGAAAGCGGTCGGAAGTGTAGAACTTCCGACCGCTTCCTGTTTAGGATCTGCACCATCTTAGCTTCATCCCATACTAGCTTTTTATCAAGAAAAATAATAACCGAACACAGCTTACTTGCCAAACATACCGGCGATTGAATCAAGAATATTGCCCTTTGCCTGCCCATCGTTATTTTTATCAAAAAAACTGCCTGCCAATCCACCCAACATGTCGGTAACACTACCTCCCGATGCCGGCTGCTCAGTTGCTTGCGCTTGTTCTTCTTGGCTACCGCCTAAGAAAGAGCCTAATATACCACCCAACATACCGCCACCTGCATTTTGTTGTGTTCCACCACCAAGCACAGAGCCGATCAGATCACCAATCCCACCGCCGCTTGAAGCCTGCTTTTGTTGTCCTAGATACCCCATTACTATCGGAGCAAGTGTAGCCAATACTCCGGTGACCTGAGAAGAACTCAAGCCTGCTTTATCTGCTATATGCTGTGTCACGACTTCGGTATTTTGGCCGAACATATGGTTGACAATTTTATTGCCGTCTTCAGAAACATTTTGCTCACCGCCCTGTTCTGCTCCACCCTGTCCAAAGAAATCTCCAATTTTATCGAGTATCCCGCTATTGCTATGCTGGTCAATAGCCTTATCAATATTTTCCGCCTGCCCCTTGTTTTTGGCATTGTAATTCAATGCTGCAATCATCAAAGGAACTGCCGCTGCTACAATCCATTTTGCCTTGGATTCGCTGATACCAGTAATTTTTGAAATAGTCTCTATCGCTTTAGAGCCTACTCCACCTGTAACTAAATCTGTTAAGTTCATAAGTCTTCGTTTATAGTTATATAATGAAGATAACGATTTTTTTTGATGAGTTGAGATAATAGCTGATGATAAAAAAGCCCCATTGGATTACACAATCCAATGGGGCCATTTGAAAATCAATTTTTCAAATTAATAACTTTTATAAATAGCAATATCGTCCAATCCCAACCTTCCGTTATTAATCACATTGTTACTTGTCCCTAATCCAAGTTTGGTAACTCTAAAACGAACCGGCCCCTGAATATTCATTAAGAATACAGCCTGTTTTGAATTCATGCTCTCTGTCGTTGTATGCGCGTCCGAAATAGGCTCGCCTGTTTGCTTCCATGTCGTTCCTCCGTCGGTCGAGTATTCCAACTTGAACGTACACGAACGATCGGTGTAATACGAACCATACCAAAGCGTTACTTTTGAGGCCCCATTCGGCACATCAAAATTCATTTGCACATAACCATCAACACTTAAGTTCTGCTGCATACGGATGGCATTTTTTCCAGAAACGATACGATCACGACCAGCAGTTGTTCCTAGAATAGCCTGATACAGGTTCCATTGCCCCGTTGGAAAGGAGACCGCGTTTTTATCCTTCATATCATAGCTACCTTTCACACTCGCATCTACAGCATCAAAAGTTTCAGGCCAACCTGCATATAACTTACCGCTGGCATAAGCCATATCAGCATAACTCTGCATCCTAACTTGTAGCTTTTCGCCCTCCTTGAATGCAATTCCTCTGAATGATGCACTTGGAGCGATGGACTCCCCAGCAAATGTCGCATTATCTTGTGTATGCAATATAATCTCATTTTTATCACCATCCATTAAGATTTTATCTCCTTTCAACGCTGTCCCAGCTGCGGGTTCAGGTTCAACATCGGCTGTAATATCGATATAGGTTGATTCAAACTCATCAAACTTCGACTTTAGACTGGAAACAGCAACAGGTAATGGGGCAATAGTATTACCAGATGAGTAGACTTTAAGCTGTTGATTATTATCGACTGAAAGAACTAATAAGCCATCTTTTTTAATCAGTTTTGAACCGCTAATATTGATCTGAACCGAATCTCCAAATTTAAATTCAGACGCATTGGGTACCTGAACTAATATTCCACGGCGTTGATTTCGCCAAATATTCTGTACAGCAAGTGTATTTTCTGGTAAATTCTTATTTTCCGCATGCGAAACGACCACTACTTTGATATGTTCTGCCCCTTGTAGCGAAGACGCATTAAGCTGTAAATCGGCATTTTTATATAGACTGCGTAGCGCATACAACGATATTTCAGGATTTAGCGTCCCTATCGATTCATTGACGTTGTCTTTGATACAGCCGGACAGCAATGCTGACATCGCCAACATACTGCATAGTATTGATTTTAACTTTTTCATTGATTAGTTGATTGAAGGTTGCCACCACATTTTTTCATTTATCCCGTCTCCCCCCATACGACTCACAGCATCCTGATAATTTACTTTGTTTAAAGATTGTACAATTGTTGGATAATTTAAACGTACTGGCATTTTCCCTTGATTCAACAAGCCCGGACCTTTGTATAAATCCAATAATTGGGTTCTACGATATTCGTACCACTGTTGGAAATCCGTAAATAGCATCGCATAGTATTTTTGCAAATGCACCTTTTTCAATTTCGCATGATCACTATCTGTGGGCAGCAACTGAACCTTTGCACTGCTTAGGTAAGATGCTGGCGCTGTTAGCCCCCAGTATTCCATAGCCGCGTTCACCCCCTTTAAATAGGCTCCAGGCGCATCAACCTGAGCATACCCTCTCATACCACATTCAGCAATAATAAATTGCAACTCGGCGTAATTCATGATATTCCCCATATGCGAGTCGGCTTTTAGACTTGTTAAAAGCGTTGATTGTTGCTCGGGGACATTTCCTCTCTGGTATCCGGACTGCATACCGCCATATACTCCTAATGTGGCTTCAGTGGCCCAAATTTTTAATCGTGGGTCTGAAAGGTCCAGCAGATTATTGATAAAAAACTCTGAATAGCCTTTGTTTCCATTAAAATCTATGTCACGGCTATTAAAATAAGGATTCATATAAGGCTGTACATTGGTGTAGTATAAAGCAGCCGTTTCTGCATTGCTTTGCATCACCGGATATTCAGCGGCATTCGTTTCTAATATTTCTTTGATCTTTGCAACGGCATTGGTTTCTGACTTATGTGCTATACGTAGCAATAATCGGAGATATAAAGAATTACCAAATTTCTGCCATTTTCCAGGATCTGAATTAAATATAGGATCCATCGCTAAATTGGTCGATTCGACAGCAACCTTACCTTTCAAAAGCGTATTGGCCTCTTCTAATTTTCTAAAGATATCCGCATAAATATCGGACTGTTTATCAAATACAGGAGTTAAATTACTATCACTATACCCTTTATTGCTGTCTGTATAAGGTACATCACCATACATATCAGTTATTAACGAACTCACCCAAGCATCCAATATAAGCGAAATACCCTGGTATGTCTGGTAACCCTTCTGCTGCCCTTCCCCTGCCTTCTGATAAATGTCGCGTATATTCGTCAACTGTACGTACCATCCGGACCAGGTAGATTCCGCTTCTGACGGTCTGATTTCATACCGTTGAATCTCCAATGCATCATTCACCGTTACAGTCACTTGCATAAGCTCGTTGTTGATGCGCATATTCCGTGATAAATTTGTGTTTAACACATTGAGTAAAGCTGGCGCGATGAGACTTTGTGGCGCTGCCGCAGAAATTGCATTTGGATTTGTATTTATTGCGACAAAATCTTTTGTACAGCTCTGTAGTATCCCACAGGCTGCCAACAAAATAAAAGCTTTTCTTATATTCTTTTTCATAATACGCTGGATTTAAAATGAGAATGATAAATTGACACCCATTGTGCGGGTTGAAGGGAACTGGGCAATCTCTGCGCCCTTCTCAATACCGCTTGAATTTAGCGATCCAAACTCTGGGTCAAATGAAGGCCATTTGGTCATGACAAACAGATCTCTTCCGTACACGCCAATTGATGCGCGCTCAATTTTCAAGCGTTCAACAAAAGACTTAGGTAATGTATAGTCAAATCTGACCTCACGAAGCTTTATAAAGTCCGTGGAAAACGTATTTGATTCTATATTATCCCGGTTAAAATGTTTAGCATAATAATCTCCAGCAGACGCAACAACTGTATTCTTGCTGTAGCTTCCATCACTATTCTTCACAACACCATCGCCGATAATACCATTATATCGTCCCGGAATTGTCTTTTTTAATTTTCCCTCTTCCATCAATACGGCATGCGTCAACGAATATCCCACTCCGCCGAATTGACCATCAAATAAGAAATTAAATCTAAATCCTTTGTATTTAAATTCATTCCCCCAACCAAATTTGGTCGTTGCATTTGGATTACCGATATACATGTTCTGTTGGGACAATACAGGAAGTCCATTTTCATAAATAATTTGACCATCCTGATTTCGCTCATATCCGAGTCCATAGATATCACCAAATCGTTTACCAGGTATGGCCACAATTGTTCCTCTACTTCCAAACAACGTGGATAGCACTAATTCTCCTTGCAGATCTGCAGGTATGGAAATAACTTTCGAATCATAGCTCGTAAAATTTCCATACATATTCCAATTTAAGCCATCTTTCTTCTTGATAATATCGCCAGAAAGCGCAATCTCTATCCCCCTATTCCGTACCTCTCCAGCATTCGTAATCTGATTTCTGAAACCGCTTGAAGGATCCAGCGGAGACTCAATAATCTGATCAAATGTCGAGTTTGAATACAGAGTAAGATCTAATCTAAGTCGATCTCTGAACATTCTAAAATCTGTTCCTACTTCATAAGAACGCGTACTTTCGAACGTCAGATTTTCATCTGGAACGGTGGTTGGATTTGTAAGCCCTCCAGTGGTCCCCTCAACACTACGGTAACCATAAGAGTTTAGATAAGCCCGTTTTCCTCCACCTCCGACTTGAGCAATCGATGCTCTGACTTTCCAAAAATTTATCGCTTTTGGCAGGTTTAGCAATTGGGAAATAACAAAACTTGTATTAAGCGAAGGGTATATAAATGGTTTAACTTCATTCCGTTTCGGAGATGCTAATGTACTCGCCCAGTCGATACGATTCGTTGCATCGACAAAAATCATATCCTTATAACTATAATTTAGTAAGGCATATAAGCTATTGGCTGCATATTCCTCGCGGTAAGGTAAATAAACGATTTTTTCCCTCGCATTGGCAAAATTATATTGGTTTGGATAAATAAGACTATTAGCGTAAGCATCATCTTTAATATACTTATTGTGCATCAATGAACCTCCAACCGATGCGCCAAATTTGTGAAGATTGTTCCGTTGATTGTTATATTGCAATAAAAAGTCGGAAGTAATTTCCTGGTTATTGATGGACTGCTCCCGGTAATAGCCATAAGCGTACTTATAGGTATCAAATGGTCTCGATTGTTTGCGTTTATCATAGCTCCAATCGATTCCTGTCCGCACCATCAAATTCAACTCCTTATTGAATTTATAATCGGCCTGTAAATTTCCAATAATATTGTTTTTATCCTGCGCATTGATCATATCATAAGATATGGTTCTTGGATTATCCAACAGGTTTGAAAACGGAGTCATCTGTTCAATTCCTTCCTTTCCTAGAATCCAATTCTGCTCTAGCCAAGCTGCATTCACATTCGGCACAATGCCCCGTACAAAGTACATGTAACTTTGATTGTTATAACCGCTATTTGGTAAATTGTCTGATCCTCTATTATTAAAATTAATTTTTGTTGAAAGACTCAACTTATCCGTAATCTTATTATTGAACTGCATCGCGATGGTATTCCGATTATAGCCCATGTTGGGAATAATCCATTTATTCGTCACATTCGTATAAGAAAACCTTGAGCTGGTCTTTTCTGTGGCACCAGAAATACTGATCGAATTGGTAGACGTGAGCTCCGTTTGGAAAAGATCCTTTCGGTTGTTTTCATAGGGTCTCCATAAAGTCCGCTCTGGAGGTGTCAAACGATAGAAATTAGGATCGTACTGGTAATAATACTGTCCATCAAATTTGGGTCCCCAAGCAGAAGACGTACTTAAAGTACTTGCACCATCCTCTGACTGTCCGTAGGAATAATAAAGATCCTGATCAATCGCACCTTGACCATATTCGTATTGATAATCGGGCCATCTGTTAATTGTCCCAATTGCCGTATTCGAATTAACGGATACACCAATTTTATTTTTAGCCCCTTTTCCCTTTTTTGTGGTAATAATCACCGCGCCATGTGCGCCACGGGAACCATAGAGCGCTGAAGCGCCTGGTCCTTTCAATACTGAAACGGACTCGATATCATCCGGATTAATATCCGCCAATGATGTTCCAAAATCTACAGGAGAATCACTATCCAAATAATTGGAACTACCATTACCGGTCATCCGCGTCCCTCCTCCCATGACAACACCATCCACAACAATCAATGCGGAATTATCGCCCGTAAAAGATGTTTCCCCTCTTAAAATAATCTGATTGGATCCCAATGGCCCCGCACCCGACTTTACCAAATTCAAACCAGCGACTTTTCCTGTTAGAGCATCCGTCCAATTGTTTGAAATTGCATTCGTCAATTCCTCGCCTTTGACCGTGCTTATGGAATAGCCTAATGCCTTCTCTTCTCGCTGTATGCCTAGTGCTGTCACAACGACTTCATTGAGCGCCTCCGATCTCGAACTTAAAAAAATTTTAGCATTCAATTGGGCTGACGAAAAAGTTTGCGTTTCCGCTTCGTAACCGATTAGCTGAAAACGGATTGCTGTCCCTGATTCTACTTCAATATCGAAATTACCATTTCTGTCCGTCGCTCCTTTAACTACACCCGCTGCAAGGATTGATACGGATGCCAAAGGTTCTTTCGTCTGATTATCGACAACTTGCCCTTTTACTCTAATCTTGGTCTGCTTAACTGCATGCACAGCTTGATCAGATCCTAGTGGAGCCGCCATTGCTGTAAAATCCATATTACAGGCAATTGCTAATGCCACAAATAGCACTTTCGAGGAGGAGTGCCTTAGATTAATTTGGATAGGGTTAATACTAAACATAGTTATTGGTGTAAATTGTTAATTTTCAATTTGGCACAAAAATATATTCTTAACAAAAAGTTTGTTTTAACTTAATGTTTTCTTTTTGTTAACAATTGTTTCGAATAGCATTTCCTTTTATCATACTATTACCGTTTTAATAAAATGCTTTGAAGTTCACCCTGAAGGGATTATCATGCATTAGGCACGCTTTTAAGCGATCTTTCTTTGGTTATTTTATATTTACAAATCGAAAATAATTAATAATATTTAAAAAACGAAATAAATCGAAATTATTTAAAAGCCCATATTAAAATAAAAAAAACAAGAATTACTTAGTCTTTTAGGAATTATAAGACCGTCGGAAAGGGCCCGAAAGGAGGATTCTAGGATGTTTTAAGTAAATTTACTCCCCCCTTTAAGTAGCTATTTAGTATTTTACATAACTACTATATCCATGCTAAAACAATACCGTAACTATACTGGAAGTATACGGTAACTTTCATGTAAAACTACGACAAGAGTAAATAACCGTAGACACAGCTGCCAACTGGGGTAAAAAGTGGGTGATCAAAGCTTCAGTATCCGCAATACTGAAGAAAACAAAAAGAGCCCAAACTTTCGTTGGGCTCTTTATTACAATAGAAGCGTTAAGGCTTAAGCCTTCTCGAAACTCCACTTCACATAGTTAATGTTCTTGTCATGCGCCAAATACTTCCGTTCGTAATATGTTTTAATGGATAAAACGTTATCAACCAAGTCTGAATGGTAAAGATCTGTCGTTTCCTTATATTTTTTCAAACCCTGTAAATCGATCTGCTCTAGTGTGTAAGCATAAAAACCGTCATTGTCTGTTTTCAGATTCATCATTCCTTCAGGCTTCATAATGATTTTATAACGTTCCAAAAACTTTGGCCCGGTCAATCGTTTCTTTTCTCGGCTATCTTGCGGTTGCGGATCCGGAAAGGTAATCCAGATCTCATCAATTTCATTTTCAGCAAAATGTTCAAGGATAGTCTCAATTTGTATCCGAAGAAAAGCAACATTCCGAATTCCATCCTCCAAAGCTGTTTTGGCTCCTCGCCAAATACGATTACCTTTAAAATCGATACCGATGAAATTTTTCTCCGGAAACAATCTCGCTAGATTAACAGTATACTCACCTTTACCACAAGCAAGCTCCAAAACAACTGGATTATTGTTACCAAATTGCTTCTCAGCCCATTTTCCTTTATATTCTTTGCCTGCGTCGAGTTGGATTACATTTTCAAAAGTAGCAACTTCAGCAAATTTACGTAGTTTGTCCTTTCCCATTTTTTAATAAATATCCCGCAAAAATAACCTTATATTCCCGCTAAAAAAAATAAATCTGAGAGACAGCACGAATACCGGTAATTACAGAACAATCTGAAGTCCTGTAGCAGACACAGGAATGCATAAATTGCATCCACACGGGCGAATTATATTGCATATAAAAAGCAATTTATCTAAGTTTGCAGGAATCAATAACTTATCGTGGAGAAAGACGCTAAAATTTATATAGCAGGCCATCGTGGAATGGTCGGATCGGCAATTCATCGCAAACTATCGGAGCTTGGGTACAACAACATTGTCACACGCACATCTTCCGAATTAGATCTGCGCAATCAGCAAGCAGTGGCTGATTTTTTCGATCAGGAAAAACCGGACTATGTTTTCTTAGCCGCAGCCAAAGTTGGCGGGATCATGGCGAACAACACCTATCGCGCTGATTTTATCTACGAGAATATGGCTATACAGAATAACGTCATCAAATCTTCCTACGATAATAAGGTTAAAAAATTAATGTTCTTAGGCTCAAGCTGTATCTATCCAAAAATGGCTCCGCAGCCTTTGAATGAAGACATGCTACTCACGGGTACTCTGGAGCCTACAAATGAGCCTTACGCAATTGCTAAAATCGCGGGAATAAAAATGGCGGAAGCTTTCAGGGATCAGTATGGATGCAATTATATCTCCGTTATGCCAACAAATCTTTACGGAATTAACGACAATTACCATCCGCAAAATTCACATGTCTTACCGGCCTTGATCAGAAGATTTCATGAAGCTAAAATCAATCAGCTCCCTGAAGTTATGATCTGGGGAACAGGGACCCCCTTACGGGAATTTCTTTTTTCCGATGACCTGGCAGATGCCTGCGTTTTCTTAATGAATAATTACGACGAGAAACAATTTGTCAACATTGGCATTGGCGAAGATTTAAGCATTAAGGAACTTGCCGAATTGATTAAAGACGTCATTGGTTACCAGGGAACTATTTCCTTCGACAGTTCCAAACCTGACGGAACACCGCGAAAACTCATGGATGTCTCAAAACTACATGCGCTGGGCTGGAAACATCGAGTTAACCTTCGGGAAGGCATTCAACTAGCTTATGCGGATTTTTTGAAGAAAGAAGCAAATGCTTTTGAATAAATCCAACGCGATCGCATTAGTAGGTCTCGCTATAGGAAGGAATTCCGTACTCGTTAACCTCATCCTTGATCACTGCATTTTCAGCTTCCGCAGCTTTATTTTTCTTCTTTTTCTTGGGACGAATAAAGCTCGTTAATTTACCGATGAGGCCGGTGATTTTATCTTGATTGATCTGGCCGACAGCACGCTCTGATAACAGCAACATCAGCGCTTTCTTTAAAACGCCCGTATTTTTTAGGAACAACCTATTCATAACAAAGGGAACCCCAATACGTAAGATCTTCGTTAACCAATCAGAATCTGGATTATTACTTTTGGCAAACATCTGCTGTATAATATTCGCACCCGGGATATTATTTTTTAAGGAATTAAAAAAACGGATGGGGGCCTCTATTTTATTGTTAAGCAATGTAAATTGAGCCTTTAGATATAGCTCCTGCTCATTCTTTAATGTCTTTAAGCGCAATATTTCAGCTTTAAGTTCCTGTAAATTACGTATTTTGGTCTGTTTATTGTTCATTTGTAGCCCTTTCTCTATCAAGTTTTTCTTTATGCAGTTCTTCCTCTTCTTCCTCAATTTCATCGTTCCATTTAGCCAAAAAACGTCGAATGGAGAGATCCATAAATTTTGATTCCAGCATAGGCTCAAAAACGCGGATTAGGATAATGATCACTAAGAAGATACCTGCTGTTGCCAAAAAACCTAATGAATAACTACCCAATAACTCTCCCAGCCAAAAACCTAGTGCTAAGCATAAGAAAAACAGAACAAATAAAGTAAAAATAAGCTTAGTTGCATCTACCACTAAGCTTGCAATTAAACGAGATGATCGTTCAATTGTTTTTAATTTAACAAGTTTAAATTGGGAGTCAATATACTCCTTGGTCTTTTGAAACGTACCACTTAGTGAAAATTTTTCTTCTTCCATGCATCTAAAATTTATTCAGGCTATTTCAGCCCATAACTAAAAAAACGAAAACGCTGTATCTTATAACCGCAACACAGCACTACTCTATACCCATGAAGAGCGCGCAGCTATCGTAAAAACAGCTATCTCGCGAAATAGCCTGATAATATGTACTCTACACCAATTATTCTTTTGAATAATCTGCGAACTATGCATGTTCGATGATATCATCATCCAGCACTTCTTCTGCCTGATTTAACTTCCCTTTTAACGTAGAAACAATCTTCTCTTTGAAATCATTCAACTGATCAAATTGCTCCTCTGCTCTTTCCCGAATAGCATCACTCAAATCGCTTAATGAATCATTTATTTTATCTCTTGTATCCGACCCTTTGTCTGGAGCAAATAAAACTCCCAAAGCTGCACCCGCGGCAAGACCGGCTAATAACGCCAAAGCTACTTTACTTGTGTCATTCATTTCTTTTTCTTTTAAAGTTCTAAATCTATTACGAAGAATCTAGTCCTCGTTAATAATACAATTAACAAAGCAAATCGTTTGCCAAACAATGCTTTTTATCCTTTATTAATAAGGAACTATATTAACAATATAATCATTTTTTTCGGTAATCTTAGATCCTCCATCAATATTTCACCCGACAATTATTAACTTACTCAATTTTTTAGTATCTTTAAATCAGTCGATTATGAAAATTATGCTAAATAAAACCTATTGCAGCGCCGTCTATGGGATAAATGCCTGCACTATTACCGTCGAGGTAATCGTATCTACTGGCCTCCATTATTATATCGTTGGCCTGCCTGACAATGCCGTTAAAGAAAGCTTAAGACGTATCGAAAGTGCCATTAATTCCTGTCAACTTCACATGCCACGCCAAAAGATCGTTGTCAACTTGGCACCCGCAGATATTCGTAAAGAAGGTTCAAGTTACGACCTATCAATTGCAATAGGCATATTAGCATCTTCCGGCCAAATCACAAATATCCGTCTGGAAGACTATCTTATTTTAGGCGAGCTATCATTAGACGGAAGTATTAAGCCCATACGTGGTGTTCTACCAATTGCATTACAGGCGCGCAAAGAAGGGTTTAAAGGAATAATATTACCTAAAGCCAATGCAAAAGAGGCAGCTATCGTCACTGAAATCGATGTTATTGGTGTAGAAAATCTGACCCAAGTAGTGGAATTTCTCAATCATACTGTAACAATCGAGCCTACAAAAGTTAACATACAAACATTTTTTCAGGATGATACGGCCATTTATGACGTCGATTTCTCTGATGTACAAGGACAGGAGAATATCAAACGAGCGCTGGAAATCGCAGCATCTGGTGGACATAACCTTATTTTAATAGGTCCACCAGGAGCAGGAAAAACCATGTTGGCAAAAAGACTACCAACGATCCTTCCCCCACTCAATATGACCGAATCGCTGGAAACGACCAAAATACACTCTGTGTCTGGAAATCTAAAGGCGAAAGACTCCCTCGTCACTGCACGGCCCTTTCGTTCTCCACATCATACAATATCCGATGTGGCCATGGTAGGGGGCGGCTCAAATCCATTGCCGGGTGAAATTTCTTTATCCCACCATGGCGTATTATTCCTTGACGAATTGCCAGAATTCAAACGGAGCGTCCTCGAAGTCATGCGTCAGCCACTTGAATCGCGTCAAATTACGATATCAAGAGCTAAACTTACCGTCGAGTACCCCGCAAGTTTTATGCTCATTGCTGCCATGAATCCCTGCCCCTGTGGTTATTTCAATCACCCCGAGAAAGAATGCATCTGCGGCACTAACACCGTTCAGCGTTATCTAAGCAAAATATCAGGACCACTTTTAGACCGTATAGACCTCCACATCGAAGTCACCCCCGTGCTATTTGATGAATTGAATACAACACGTTCTATAGATGATAGCCGCACGGTACGCCGTCGGGTCATTCAGACACGCGAAATCCAGAAAGAACGTTTTAAATCCTTCCCAGACATCCATTGTAATGCCCAGATGAGTACACAATTGACCCGAGAAATATGTCAGATTGATGAGCCCGGAAGGAAGTTACTTAAAACGGCTATTGAACGTCTGAGCCTATCTGCAAGAGCATACGATAGAATACTCAAAGTTGCTCGAACAATCGCTGATATGGAGCAAAGTAAAATGATCGAAAATCATCATCTCGCCGAAGCGATCCAGTATAGAAATTTAGATCGGGAAACCTGGGGTGGAAAATTTTAAAACTGAGCCAAACAATGCTTAATAACCCAAGGGAAACAGATAATCGTCAAGATCAGACCCGACAATGCGCCAAAGAAATGAGCATCGTGATTTATACCATCTTGCGCTTTTTTTGACGCCCACACACAGTAACCTAAAAACAAAAATGCAAACAGATAAGCCGGCATCGGTATAATCATCATCACACCAATGGTAATTTTCGGATCGAAAAGAATGTAGCTAAACAGAACCGCACAAATCGCACCTGAAGCGCCTAAACTATAGTAACCGGGGTTATTTTTTTGCTGGATGATTGTTGGAATATCGCTCAAGATCAAACTACCGACATAGATTACGGCAAATAAAATATGACCGTATGGACTTGCTTCTGCAAGTATGCGCTCCAAACCAAATGCAAAATAATAGAAGGTAAGCATATTAAACAGCAGATGCCCCCAATCTTTATGCACAAAGCCACTGGTAAGGATGGTATACCATTTTCGATTACGTGCGATACTATACGGATGCAACATCAGTTTACCGTAAAGTTGTTCATGTGAAAACGTATAGATACTGGTAGCGAGCGTAAAAAAGAAAATAATACTCGCAATAGGCATTTCTGTTAGATAATATAATAGCATAGTAATTCCTAGAATCGATCCTCTAAAAGTAAAACGTAAAGTTCTTTTGGTCCGTGTGCACCCAAAACCAATCTTTTCTCAATATCAGCCGTCCTGGAGGGGCCGGTAATTGTCGAAATCATTGTCGGTATTTCCTGACCGTAACGCTTCTGCATATAGGCTAAAGCATCCTTTAGATCCCAAACCAATTGCGAAGCTTTGGCAATGACAATATGAATTGGAGGATATATACTCAACCTGCGTCCTGAAGCATTTGCATTACTCACCATAACACTTCCATTACGTGCAACCAATGCTTCACATGAGGTAATGCTCGCATTTGCTGATTCAAAATCTTCCGCTGTTTTTAAAAAAGGGAAACCATATGGACTGAGTAAATTTTGAACACCTTGTTCCCAAGCGTATATATTTTTGATATTATTCTCCTCGGTCAATAAAATCAGATTTTCAATCAGACCGATCTCGCCATCACAATACAGAAACTTGCCTCCCGCAGCAGTCAATTCGCGAACAAAAACAATATCCACCAACTCATCCTCTTCTTTATAAAGCGGCGTTTCTTTGAAATTGGGATGTGGATTATCGTTTTTCTGTAGTAATGCCTGACGTACCCGTTTTAACATTATCTCTTTCGCTGTTGCGTTCTTCACGTTCATGGCGCAAATATATATAAATGCAGCGCTAGATCACTCTAGCGCTGCAGCATTCAAATTAATTCAAATTATTGGAGGGTGTTTCTGAACTCTGCCCTTCGTTAGATCGCGCTTCGTCCGGATGAACATCCAACGGTAAATCTGTCTGTGGAACTCCACCACCATCAGCACCATTCACAAACTCCTCGTAAGTAGTCTTGGTTTCAAATGGACGTTTACCTAATATCTCTTCCAAGTCCGACTGAAAAAGAATCTCTTTTTCCAATAGCTTTTCTGCTATTTTAATCAA
This sequence comes from Sphingobacterium sp. UBA5639, assembly GCF_002421245.1. Taxonomy (NCBI): domain Bacteria; kingdom Pseudomonadati; phylum Bacteroidota; class Sphingobacteriia; order Sphingobacteriales; family Sphingobacteriaceae; genus Sphingobacterium; species Sphingobacterium sp. UBA5639. The sequence goes on along the minus strand of NZ_DIJR01000029.1, from coordinate 48,429 downwards.
ACCCTCACGTTTATCCAGCAATAACTGTTTGGTACGTGCATAGACGTCATTAATTAAGTTACGTACCTCTGCATCAATCAGCTCTGCCGTTTTGTCAGAATACGGCTTTTGGAAAGATGCCTCAGAACTATCTCGGAAGGAAACATTTCCAACTTTATCATTCATACCGTAGATTGCAATCATCGCATAAGAAAGTTGCGTGATACGCTCTAAGTCATTTTGAGCACCTGTTGAAATTCTTCCAAAAGTAATATCTTCAGCGACACGACCACCCATAGTCATACATAAACTGTCTATAAGCTGTTCTGTCGTATATAGGAACTGCTCACGGGGAAGATACTGTGCATAACCCAAAGCAGCGACACCACGTGGTACAATAGACACTTTTACCAAAGGATCGGCGTGCTCTAAAAACCAGCCCGCAATAGCGTGCCCAGCCTCATGATAAGCAACAATACGTTTCTCTTCCGGAGAGATGATTTTGTTTTTCTTCTCAAGACCACCGATCACACGATCAACGGCATCCTGAAAATCCTGCATATCAATCTCGGGTTTATTTTTACGGGCAGCAATAAGGGCTGCTTCGTTACACACGTTGGCAATTTCAGCTCCCGCAAAACCAGGTGTCTGCGCCGATAATTTTTTTGCATCGACCTCAGCCGATAATTTCAACGGCTTTAGATGCACTTTGAAAATTTGCTCACGGCCAATCAAATCCGGTTTATCAATAGAAATTTGACGGTCAAAACGTCCTGGACGCAACAATGCTGTATCCAGTACATCGATACGGTTAGTAGCCGCTAAAATAATAACGCCTGAATCCGTACCGAAACCATCCATCTCCACCAATAATTGGTTCAATGTATTTTCACGCTCGTCATTACCGCCCATCATCGAGTTTTTACCACGAGCACGACCTATAGCGTCAATCTCATCGATAAAAATGATACATGGCGCTTTCTCTTTCGCTTGCTTAAACAAATCGCGAACACGCGATGCACCTACACCCACAAACATTTCGACAAAGTCAGATCCGGATAGCGAGAAAAATGGCACTTGAGCCTCTCCGGCTACAGCTTTAGCCAATAAAGTCTTACCTGTTCCTGGAGGCCCTACAAGCAAAGCGCCTTTCGGAATTTTACCCCCTAGATTGGTATACTTACGTGGATTTTTTAAGAAATCCACAATCTCCATAACTTCTTGTTTCGCTTCTTCAAGACCAGCAACATCATTAAATGTGATATTGATCTGCGATTCTTTATCAAACAACGTCGCCTTGGATTTACCTATATTAAAGATCGCACCGCCACCGCCGCCAGCACCACCGCCCATACGACGCATCAAGAAGATCCAGATTGCAGCCAATACCAACAACGGCAACATAAACGTGATAAACCAGCTTGCCCAAGGGTTGGAACGATCATCATAAGTCAACTGGACCTTTGGTGTACCTGGCGTTAATTCCGCTTGCGATGCAGCTAATTTCTTTTCTAAAACATCGGGAGAGGCATCCTTAAAAATATATTGTGGACCCTTGTCTTCCTGTCCTGATAGACTTGGAAGCGGATCAGCAGCTTTTGTAGCGTCTTTAAAACTTGGGTTATCTTTCCAGCCCTTTTTTAGATAGACCTCCACTTCGACAAGATCATTCTTTTTATAGGCGACGAGACGCTCTACAGCGCCTGTATTCAACATACGTGTCTCAAAATCACTATAGCTAACTTCCTTAGCTGGGCTTTCTCCAAAAACGTACTGTAAGGCAAAAAAACCTAAAAACATGGCAATCATAAGCCACACAAAATTGAATTTTGGCGGTTTCGGGCTTACCTTACTACTCGGGATTTTTTTCATTATATCGTAATTATATTTTCTTTATAAATTTTTTCGTTGAGGACAATTAAGCGCTTTGGAAATGCTGTACTTCTGCATCTCCCCATAAATCCTCGATACCATAATGCGCTCTTTTTTCGGTCTTAAAGATATGTACAACCACATCCACAAAATCCAAAATCAACCATTCACCATTGGATTGTCCTTCTTTATATTGGGGTTCTTGACCAAATGCCTTATAGACTTCTTCTTCGACACTCTTTGCTATCGCATTCACCTGAATGTTAGAATCGGCATGACAAATCACAAAATAATCGGAAACAGAACTGTGAAGATCTCTTAAATCCAAGCGAACGATCTCGTTTGCTTTCTTTTCTTGCATACCATAAACGATAATTTCTGATAGACGTTGGGACAATTCTGAACTTTTATTTTTACTCATTAAAAAATGTGATAGTTTTGACTTAATATTTATTTAATACTTTCAGTTTGCAAAATAACAATATTTCGGGACTTATCATCGGTCAAAATACAATATATCTTGACAAAGTCGCCTCTACAAACGATTATCTCAGGGAATTATTGTCAAATTTCAAGCCACTAGCTGAGGGGACTGCCATTTTAGCAGAAGAACAATTTCAGGGCAAGGGGCAGCGTGGAAGCTCCTGGGTCAGTGAACCAGGGAAAAATCTAACAACATCGATCCTCTTAAAGCCTCATTTCCTGCCCATAGCGGAACAATTTGCGCTTTCCGCCACAATCGCCATTGCAACCGTCAATTGGCTGAAAAGCAAAACCGAGCAGCCTGTAGCCGTGAAATGGCCCAATGATATTTACGTCAATTCAAAGAAAATAACAGGCATTTTAATAGAAAATAAATTAAAAGGCAGTAAAATAGACCACGCAATTATTGGCATTGGTGTAAATATTAATCAAATTAATTTTGACACAGCAACAACAATAACCTCGCTCGCCTGCCTGACCGATCGACAGGATTACAACATCAAGGAACTGGCACAGGAGTTATTCCAAGTGATCCAACAGGAGTACCTGAACCTGTATAAGGAGGGGGCTCAATATCAGTTAAACCGCTACAACGCGTTATTGTTTTGGAGAGGTGAAGAAAGACCATTCCTAGTCGACGGCATCAAAAAAACTGGCATTATTCAACAGGTGTCTAATGACGGGAAGCTACTGGTTCTTTTGGAAGACACCTTGCGCGAATTTGATATCAAAGAAATTACACATCTTATTACTTAATCTTTACAAAAAAAGGATAACCCATTTTAGGATTGTCAAACCTTTGTTCTAAATTTGTCAACAGCGTGATTAAACCTTTATTCACCCGAAGTATCAAAGAACAAGAACACACTGCAATCATTGTAGTGAAAAAGGAAAGAACAAATTAAATTCTGATGAAAAAGTTAATACTGTTAATGACTGTGGTAATTTTTGCAGTTACGGGAGCATTCGCTCAGATTCACAAACCGGTAAAATGGACTGTGGCGAGCAAAAAGTTAAATAACAAAGAAGCTGTAGTTTATGTAAAAGCTACAATCCAAAATGGATGGCACATATATTCACAAAATGTGAAAGATGGTGGCCCAATTCCAACTTCTTTCAACTTTGCTAAAGCGGCAGATTATACATTGGTAGGTAAAACTGCAGAGCCGAAACCAAAAGTAAAACACGAGGATGTATTTAAGATGGATGTTGGTTATTTTACAAACGAGGTAATTTTCCAACAAAAAGTAACTTTAAACAAAGGAACTGCCACCGTTAAAGGCACTGTTGAATGGCAAGCATGTGATGCATCACAATGTCTTCCTCCAGACGAATATGCTTTTGCTGTGACAATCAAATAGTAAAAATGATTCTACACGGATAAATTAATAAGGCGATTCTCATCGCCTTTTTTTATTTTTGACCATAACATCAGAAATTCATACGCATGTTAAAAAACACATTCATTCTACTTTTAATTGCTTTTTTCAGTCTTTCTTTAACGACAGCAACTTTTGCCTCCGCACAAGATAGTTTAACAAGTACAGAAGGACTTCAATTTGAATCATCACCGGATACAGCTACCGCTGTTGAAGCGGTACCTGAGGATCTAAATTTTACAGCTTCACCTGACACAATGGTTAGTCAGGACAGCAGCAAAATAGCTCCTGTTAAGGCAAACGCTCCCTCCGGGCAAGAATCAAGTAAAAAATCACTTTGGAGTATCTTTATCGCAGGATTAGTTGGCGGCTTCGCAGCGCTACTCATGCCATGTATATTTCCAATGCTCCCACTTACCGTAAGTTATTTTACAAAACAGGCTGGAAGCCGCGCAAGCGGTATCAGCAAGGCACTCCTCTACGGTCTCTTTATTATTGTGATCTATGTCGCTTTAGGAATGATTATTACCATTTCCTTTGGTTCGGATGCATTGAATGCTTTATCCACAAATGGGGTATTTAACTTCCTATTCTTCCTCTTATTAGTTGTTTTCGCCGCATCCTTTTTTGGTGCTTTTGAAATCACGTTACCGAGTTCTTTTGTCAATAAAATGGATGCCAAATCCGACAAAGGCGGTCTCGTAGGGCTTTTCTTTATGGCATTCAGCCTTTCACTGGTCTCCTTCTCCTGTACTGGCCCCATTATTGGCACCTTATTGGTCGAAGCGGCCTCAAAAGGAGAACGCCTAGGTCCCGCAATCGGTATGCTTGGCTTTTCTATAGCACTTGCAATTCCTTTTGGCTTATTTGCGATGTTCCCTTCGATGTTAAAATCCCTGCCAAAATCTGGTGGCTGGTTAAATTCGGTGAAGGTTGTACTCGGCTTCTTAGAGCTTGCACTGGCACTGAAATTCTTATCAAATGTAGATTTGGCCTACCATTGGAATTGGCTGGATCGGGAGGTGTTCTTATCGCTATGGATTGCCATCTTTAGTATGATGGGCTTATATCTTATTGGAAAGATTAAATTTTCACATGACAGTGAATTAAAATTCCTCTCCGTACCGAGAACTATTCTCGCTATCATTGTATTCTCCTTCGTTATCTATATGGTACCGGGGCTATGGGGAGCTCCCCTAAAATCAATTTCAGCTTTCTTGCCACCCTCGGCAACACAGGACTTTGACCTGTCGGCAGGAATAGCAGCCGCTCCCGCACACAGTGATGGTAAAGTCAAAAAATACGCGGAGATTTTTCACGAACGCGGTACACCAAAAGGATTTGATCCATATTATGATTATGATCAGGCCTTGGAAACAGCAAAAGAACTGAATAAACCTGTATTGATAGATTTTACAGGTTGGAACTGTGTTAACTGTCGGGAGATGGAAGCAAATGTCTGGACTGATCCTGCGGTTGCCAAACTATTGAAGGAAGAATTTGTTATGGCCGAATTGTTTGTCGATGATAAAACAGAATTACCTGCAAACGAACAATTCGTATCAAAATACAGTGGCAAAAAGATTAAAACGATAGGAAATAAAAACAGTGATTTCCAAGCATCGACGTTCAATAGCAATTCACAACCGTTATATGTTATTGTAGACGACACTGGAAAGGTATTGGTACCTCAGTCTGGTGCAAATAGAAATATTGAACAATATAAAGCGTTTTTACAGAGCGGAATTGATGCATTTAAGGCAAAAAAATAGCCTGTATACAGCAGAAGGTATCCGTCGAGATTAACAGCAGAGAACAAGCAATTATTAAATTTGCATTATCTTTAGCTCACACTTAGATGAATTGCAGTTAATAAAGCGATTGCTTGTTCTTAATAGCGATATTGGCGACTTCTAATAACGGAAATATAATTGTATATACGCTTAAAAATAGCTAAGTTTGAGTACGTATGAGTAACATTAAAAAAATTGCTGTTTTGACATCTGGAGGAGATGCTCCAGGAATGAATGCTGGTATCCGCGCTGTTGTTAGAGCGGGGATCTACAATAATCTTGAAGTATTTGGGGTACGCAGAGGTTATGATGGTCTAGTTAATGGTGAGATTATCCCTATGGATGCTAAATCTGTAGCCAATATCATACAACGTGGTGGTACTATCCTAAAAACAGCCCGCAGCGAGGCTTTCAAAACAATTGAAGGACGTAAGCAGGCTTATGAAAATTTACGCAGCCACGGTATTGATGCCATGGTTGTTATCGGTGGCGATGGTACATTTACCGGCGCATCCAAATTTATCGAAGAATTCGATTTTCCTATCATCGGTCTTCCGGGCACAATCGATAACGATTTGGCCGGCACAGACTTCACTATTGGCTATGATACAGCCATTAATACAGTTATCCAAGCCGTAGACAAAATTCGCGACACCGCCGAGTCTCACGATAGACTTTTTGTGATCGAAGTGATGGGCCGCGACTCTGGTCTTATCGCCGTCCGTTCTGGTATCAGTACCGGTGCTGAGGCAGTTCTGGTTCCTGAGTTCGAGGTAGACTATGATGCGATTATGAAAAGACTTGACAAAAGCCGTAAAAATAAATCATCCCGCATTATTATTGTTGCTGAAGGCGACAAAGAAGGCGGTATGGTGGTATCGGAAAAAATCAAGGAAAATTTCCCGCATTACGACGTTAGATTATCTATTTTAGGACATATTCAGCGTGGCGGAAGCCCTACTTGCATGGACCGCGTATTGGCCAGCAGGCTTGGAGTTGCAGCGGTAGAGGCTTTACTACAAGGCCGCAGAGGTGAAATGGCCGGACTGATCTGCAGTGAAGTAAGGTTCACACCCTTTAAGAGCGCCATCAAGCATAACGTAAAAATGAATGAAGATCTGCTTCGTATCATTGAAATCCTTTCGTTGTAAATTATCTAGTTTATTCTTGACTAACAATAAAAAAAGAGTATACATCGTGATGTATACTCTTTTTTTATGCCTTGTGTTTCTTGATTTGTTCAAATTCTTTGTAAAGGCCTGATAGCCGAACGGTCATATTCCATAAGCGTACATGAGCTCCATATCAATCCCAGTTGTTATTTAAGCAAATTATTGCGGTATTCTTCAGATACCGGCGGCAACTGAATGGCCTGACCAGCTTTGGCCATCGAGTCCGCAAAATGATTCGTATTGCTGATCGCCTGTTCATATGCCTTAATAACCTGTTCCGATAGGTGTAGGACCTTTGGATCTTTAAGATCAACACGGTATTGATTATTTTCCAGTGTAACATGCTGATAAAAACGATATGCCGCAGCCTTTAGTTGACCCAGCTCCTGTTGTGACAACTGATCGATCCGGGCATTAGGCGGCAACGTAACATCGATAAATGTCGTGTCTTTAGCCAATTGATCAATCGGGTGATCCAAAGGTATGGCATGCAACGCCTCTAGGTTGACAACAGGAATTCCCTTATCTTGATCGCCACCGCAGGAAGCAATCACCGTCCCCAAGAATATACCCAAAATTACTGTTTTCTTCATCTTTACAATTTTATAACCCCAATAGCGCTAGAAATCCCATTGATCACCATGTTTAAATACCTAGGATTCATCATCCCCTAATCCCGCTGTTACGAGGATATAGCGGTTTCACGCAATCATTCGCTATAGCAGCAGACGAAGTTAGCAAATTCATTCAATGTTTTGCAGTCGTCACGCTATTCGCCTTTTAGAGTCGTCAATTAGTCGCGGCGCCAAAAAAGCGATTGGATGAGGACGACTATAAAAAGAAACCCCTAATTGCAGACTCAGTTCACATGAGTATAACAATTAGGGGTTATTCATGCCCAATGGCAACTAAATATCAGTTTACTTTAGCAATTCAGCTAACTTCGCATCCAAAGCCTCACCTCTTAAATTTGATGCGACAATTTTACCAGAAGGATCAATGAGGAAGTTTTGCGGAATACCACGTACTTCGTACAATTTTACCGGAGCTGATTTCCAGCCCTGTAGGTCTGAAACATGTGGCCATTGTTGTAAATTATCATCATGGATAGCTTTCAACCAAGCATCTTTTTTACCGGGATTGTCTAAAGAAACACCAAACACGGTAAATCCTTTATCTTTAAATTTATTGAAAGCCGCAACGACATTCGGGTTCTCATGACGACAAGGACCACACCAACTTGCCCAAAAATCCAACAAAACATATTTTCCTCTTAAGGAAGATAAGGAAATATTCTTTCCTGTTGTGTCTGGCAATGTGAAGTCAGGAGCTACCGAACCAACAGCTACTGCTTTCAATTTCTGGATACGCTCAGCCAATTCCTTCCCTTTTTCAGAATTTTTCAGTTCAGGAGACATTTTCTCAAAAGAAGCTACATATTCATTGACGTTTTCACCGCTGACATTCTCAGACAACAAATCCAACGTATACCAGCTTTTTGGGTTTTTGTTAATAAATTCAGCATCTGCTTTTTCCATTTTTTCGGAAATCTCACCAGCTTGTTTTTGTAAGCCTTCGATGAATTTAGGATCCTGTTTTTGCGTCTCCGAAGCCGCATAATATTGTTGGTTCAATGCCTCGAACGCATCTGTATGCGGTTTCACAAAAGCCTTGTACTGCGTCAGATCGTCATTAAGCGCCGTACCTGAGACCGTTGCATTTTTAAACCCTTTGGTTGCATCGACTTTGATAACGCCTTTAGAAAGATATAACTGTGCTGTCTCAGGTTGCTTTTGACTATTTCTAAGTTCTGCAAAAGTTAAGCCCTCCGGCGAATAGATCATCATACCTTTTGTTGGTGTAGCTACCTGTCCGTTGAACTTAAATTCGCCTTTTACGACCGTTGCTGAATCAGTCTGACGAGTGCCATTCGCAGCATACTGCATAAACACTTTCGCTTTGTCTGACGTCGTGTTTACTTTTCCTGTAACCGTGAAGCTTTCTTGTGCCATTAACAAGGCTGGTAAAAAGCTTAAACCCATTAATATTCCCTTTTTCATAATTATATACTTCCCATAAATGTAAAACATTTCCGTTTCACTGTCGTCCTATTTAACATTATTTAGCAAAGATGTTACCAACGTCCGGAAGCACCGCCACCACCAAAATCACCGCCACCGAAACCGCCAAATCCGCCACCAGAGCCTCCGCCGAAGCCACCGCCGCCACCTCGGCCGCCACCGCCGCCAAGACCATTCAGCAATGTCCACCAAAAGATATCAGAAGCGCCGCGTCCATTCATCACACGGCCACCACCGCCACCACCTCGTCCACCGCGATTGGAGAAAAGAACAACCAAGACTATCACAATAATAACAACAAACATCACCGAACCTGATCCCTTTCCTTTCGGTTGTTTTGGATCAGCTTTGTACTCACCTTTTGTGTAGGAAATTAAGGAACTGGTCGCATCGTCCACTCCTTTGTAGTAATCGCCCTGACGAAAAGCCGGCTTGATATCATTTTCAATAATACGATATGCAATGGCATCCGGGACAGCGCCCTCTATGCCGTAACCTGTTTGAATAGTCACCGCCCGATCTCCCAGAGCGACCAACAACAGAATACCGTTATTATACTTTTTATTCCCAATACCCCATTTTTTCGCTAAACGAACCGCATAATCAGAAATATCATAGCCACCGGTAGAATTCATCATAACCACTGCAATCTGCGTAGATGCAGAATCCTCAAATGCCAATAGCTTCTGCTCCAATAATTGCTTCTGACTTGCGGTCAATGTGTTTGTATAATCATTGACAAGCCTATTTGATGTTTCTGGGAAATCTTGACCCAATACTGTGGCTACCGACAGCAAACAAAGCAACATAGCCATAGCAGGGATCCGAACCCGAGAAAATAATCTCGATACAAATTTCATCCTATAATTCTCTTTTATTCATTTTTATTTGCCTTGAGCAGTTTTCATGCAAATGGCGTTCGGTGAATCCCGAAATCGGGTTTATCACGATCTTTATCAGTTTATTTGTGAGACAGGGAATAGCTTCTCGGGACTGTTTCTGGTCACTTAACAACTAACGGTCTCCAAAAACAATATCATTTGGAAGCTCATTGATGTCATCGTGTTCACGCGGGAAGAATTTTGCCAATTGTTTACCCGCATGTTCGATCCCTTTGACCAAGCCCTCAACAATGCGATCCACCCGAAACTCCGCCACCATTAGATCTTTGGTACTGTTCCAAAAATCACCTTCTACACGTTGGTGAATTCCCTTATCGCCAATAATGGAAAATTTATGGTCTTCCAGCGCGATATAGATAAGAACACCATTTTTCAATGTAGTCTTGTGCATGCCCAATTTGGAAAAATAATAGGTTGCACGATCATGTACCTCGTCGGGGCAATGATTTTCGACCACTACACGAATCTCACCAGAAGTCTCATTTTCAGCCACATTAATAGCGTGAACGATCTTCTCTTGTTCTTCAGAATTTAATGCCATAGTTTGTATACGTTTGCACTCCAAAACTAGATTACCATACCGGTTATTCTAAATTCAAAGGGTCTAAACTAATTAAAACACGATAAAAAAATGGATGATGTGCTTCTACGAAAGCCGCATCATCCATCATCCTGTTTATTCCTAACAATTTGCTGTTAGAATGATACCGTTGGCGCTTTATCCGAACCTGGGGCAGCAGTAAATGTACCTTTTGCCTTAAATCCGAACATCCCCGCCATTAAATTATTCGGGAAGCTGCGTACGGTTGTATTATATTGCTGTACCGCTTCATTGTAAGATCTACGTTCTGTTGAAATACGATTTTCAGTACCTTCCAGCTGTGCTTGTAATTCCAAAAAGTTCTGATTGGCTTTCAAATCAGGATAAGCTTCAACAGACGCCAAAAGACGACTCAACGAACCGCTGAATTCATCTTGAACTTTTTGAAACTTGGCAATATTCTCCTCAGACAAATCATCGGCATTAATCGTCACGGAAGTAGCTTTAGCTCTTGCTTCTACAACAGCTGTCAATGTACTTTCTTCGTGTTTTGCCGCTCCTTTTACTGTATTAACCAAATTTGGAACTAGATCCGCACGACGTTGATACGCATTTTCAACTTGTGCCCATTTTCCTTTAACATTCTCATCTTGTGAGACCATCGTATTGTAGCCACAGGAGTTTAATGATACTAATGCAAATAAACCACATAGGGCGACCAAAAATCTTTTAATTTTCATTGTTCAAAGAATTAAATACTATTCAAATTATACGGTTACACTATCAAAGCATATACCAAGCTCTTACTAAGATAAGAATATTTTTATTTCCAAATCTCCAAATAGCCAATATTCATTAACTTTGTCCCGGTTTTGGGATAAAAACCCAGCCCTTATACTATGCAAAAAGAAATTGAAATTGCGATACTTCCAGAAAGAATCGAGGACGATCAGTATATTCTACAGCAAGGGATCAAAGCCCTGAAAGTCCAACCTCAACAAGTCAAAGGTTATAAAATCCGCAAACGTTCCATTGATGCCCGAAGCAAGCAGGTTGTTTATCGAGCTCGGGTTATTTACTACATTGACGAGCTTCCTGTTCCAGAAATCTACGAAAATAATTTTAAGTCCGTTAAAGACGGAAAACCCGTTATTATTATTGGCGCGGGCCCTGCCGGCCTGTTTGCAGCAATACGCTGTATTGAACGTGGTCTCAAACCAATTGTAATCGAACGCGGTAAAAAGGTCCAAGACCGTAGACGCGATCTAGCTAAGTTGAACCGGGAAGGCATCGTAAACCCTGAGTCAAACTACTGCTTTGGCGAAGGTGGAGCTGGAACGTACTCAGACGGAAAATTATATACACGTTCCAATAAGCGAGGTGACGTAGACAAAGTACTCAGACTTTTCGTTTCCCATGGGGCAACGACGGATATTCTGGTCAATGCGCGCCCACATATCGGTACAAATAAATTGCCGCATATTATTGAAGCCATGCGCGAGAGCGTCCTTGAATTTGGGGGCGAATTTCATTTTGACCAACGTGTCGATGACATTTTAGAATCCTTCGGTCAAGTACGCGGTGTCAAATTAGCCAATGGTGAAGAAATTAAGGCAGATCATGTCATTGTAGCAACAGGGCACTCTGCGCGGGATATTTTCGAGCTTTTTCATCGCAACAATTGGCTGATCGAAGCCAAAGCATTTGCTTTGGGCGTGCGTATCGAGCACCCGCAGGCAATCATTGATCAGGCGCAATACCACTGCCAGGTAAGAAGCGAGCATTTGCCGCCAGCCTATTATAGCCTGGTTGAACAGGTGAATGACCGTGGTGTATTTTCATTCTGCATGTGCCCAGGCGGCGTCATTGCTCCCTGTGCAACAGATTTAGATGAAATCGTTGTCAACGGATGGTCACCATCCAAACGAAATAATCCGCACGCCAATTCAGGCACCGTTATTCAGATCAACCTTGAGGACGTTGCCAATGCACATAAGGATCCATTTGCATTACTGAATTTTCAGAAAGAGATCGAACGAAAGGCTTTTGCCGTAGGTGGCGGTAAGCTCGTTGCTCCGGCGCAACGCATGGTCGACTTTGTCGAAGGACGTGTATCTATGGATCTGCCAGAAAACTCGTACAAGCCCGGAACAGCATTTGCAGATCTCACCGAAGTGCTACCTGTTTTTGTTCACGAAGCATTACGCGGTGCGTTGCCCATCTTTGGCAAAAAGATGAAAGGGTATTATACCAATGAAGCCATTTTAGTCGGTGTAGAGTCACGTACATCTTCACCGATTCGGATTCCTAGAAATAAAGAAGATTTACAACACCCTCAGGTCAAAGGACTTTACCCTTGTGGTGAAGGGGCAGGTTATGCCGGCGGTATCATTTCGGCGGCTATAGACGGTATTAATTGTGTTGATGCGATCAATTTAAGTTAATATTTTTTGCTTTTCCTCTTGCAGAATACGAATAAATGCCTTACTTTTGTAACATCAACGCGAAAGTAGCTCAGTTGGTAGAGCACAACCTTGCCAAGGTTGGGGTCGCGAGTTCGAATCTCGTCTTTCGCTCAAAAAAGCTTCCAAAATTTGGAAGCTTTTTTCGTTTAATAGTGCTCTGTTATTCCCTACATTTCAGCCCTTCATCACCTTTATCTTTGTTTGATTTTAACTAAAATTGCCGAAAAAATTATTAGCACAATTTAAAGCAAGTACCAATAACGGATTAGTTTCAACGTTGGTTCCATTCGAAGCTTCCTCGGTGCTTCTTCGGAGCTTGTTCGGTACTTGTTCGGTGCTTCTTCGGTTGTGAGCGAACAAATAGCGTTGTAGCTCCGATTAAGATCCGTTGTTATACCGTGAAAATGACGAAGTTGATATCCAAAATTACTAGGGTCTACCCTACAGCAAACAATGATAACTTTAAGCGCTTCTCCCAATACGATTAAACGCTCTTCCGTCCAAGCAAGAGCAACAAGACGCAACTTGGCGCTTGATACGAAGGCTATGATGTATTGGTCTATGAAAAAAAATGGCGTTTACCTATTCAGTAAACGCCATATTTAAAAGCTATATGATCCTAAATGGATTTAATTTGTTCTTAGGCTTTCTTCTACAAGCTCTTCAACATATTTGCGAACAACCTCATTTGAGAAACGTGTCGTTACGTCAAATGCAAATGCGTGCACCAACAGGATACGGGCAGACTCTTCGCCAATTCCTCTTGCTCTCAGATAAAACAGCGCTTCATTATCAAACTGACCGATGGTACACCCGTGTGAACATTTTACGTCATCGGCAAAGATTTCCAACTGTGGTTTGGTATAAACCGCCGAATTGTCTGACATCAACATATTATTATTCTGTTGAAAAGCATTCGTTTTCTGCGCATCCTCGCGCACAAAGATTTTTCCATTGAAAACCGCAACGGACTTGTCCTGTGTAATATTTTTATACCATTCATAGGACTCACAGTGTGGTTTCAGGTGGTCTACGATGGTATGATTATCGACCAATTGATCGGCAGCCGTTAAGTTGATTCCATATAAATGGCTCTCCACATGCTCGGCATCCAAACGGACGTTGATATTGTTACGGATAAACGAAGCGCCTGGAAAATTACAGTTGTAATTATTGTAAAGACTGTATTTTTCTTGATATACCTCTGTATGATTAAAGTAACGGCTTACAGATTCCGCGAGCTGCAAATAATAATGTTGTACTTTAGCATTCTCTTTGACGATAATCTCAGAGACCTTATTGTGCACATTATTTGCGGTACCTTCTGCAGTGATAAAGCTTTCGATCAATTCAAGTTCTGCATTTGGCTCGACAACGATCAAATTACGTGTTTGTGCAAAGAAATCCTCTTTCCCTGTAGCGACGTGAATAATCTGTATTGGTTTATCAAGTACAACTCCCTTTTTCAAATGGATAAAAACACCATTGGTAAAAGCAGCCGTATTCAAAGCGACCATAATATTGTCTGACTTATCCGCATATTTAGCAAAATGGGACTCAAATGCAGGCTCTGAAGTGGCTTCATCCATTGGAATAACCGACAGTCCCTTTACATTTTCTAATTCACTTACTGCTAATACATACTGACCATTCACCAAAATAATGCGGTAGGCATCCAACTGCGGAATCTCACCTGCACTAAAGTCTAAGCCTTCGATATCCACATCGACATCAAGCGCATAAGGCTTATTGATAATACTGTGGATGTTTGTATATTTCCATTCTTCATTCTTAACGGTGGGAAAGCCTGCTGCTTCGAAACGCTCGAATGCAAGTTGGCGGGCTTCCACGAAAAACGAAGGTTCGTCTGAAACGCCTTGCTCTTTGAAAGCTCCCAACACTTGTTGAAGTAATGATTCTGAAACTAATGTACTCATGTTATTTTTTAATCAAATCGCCAAAATTCTCCTCTAATCCTATTTACTCAGGTAAAAGATTAGGCGTTTTGTGTATCATATTCTTTTAACCAATCGTATCCTTTTTCTTCGAGCTCCAAAGCTAATTCTTTAGGTCCCGATTTCACGATACGGCCATTATACAATACGTGAACAAAATCTGGAACGATATAATCCAACAAACGTTGGTAGTGTGTAATAACAATAAAAGCATTGTCTTTAGAGCGCAATTGATTCACACCATTTGCAACGATACGAAGTGCATCGATATCCAAACCAGAATCTGTCTCATCCAAAATAGATAATTTCGGGTTCAACATCGCCAATTGAAAAATTTCGTTACGCTTTTTCTCACCACCGGAGAATCCTTCATTTAAAGAGCGGTTAGCCAAATTAGCTGAAAACTCAACCAATTTTTGCTTGTCTTTTACCATTTGTAAAAATTCCTTCGCTTCCATTGGCGGAAGACCTTTGTACTCACGAATATCATTTACAGCCGTTTTCAAGAAATTGATATTCGATACGCCCGGAATCTCAACAGGATATTGAAAAGCCAAAAACAGCCCTTCACGCGCACGGTCTTCAGGGGAAAGATCCAATAAATCCACACCGTCCAATAGTGCGGAACCTTCACTTACCTCATAGGATTCACGTCCTGCTAATACATTCCCTAATGTACTTTTACCAGCACCATTTGGTCCCATAATCGCATGAACTTCGCCAGCTTTTACTTCTAGGTTTAACCCTTTTAATATTTGTTTGTCTTCTACAGACGCATGTAAATTTTTAATGCTTAACATTTTATTCGTATTGAGTATGGTATAATGTAGCGACTTAAACTACATTCCCAATGATTTTTTATCTATCCTACTGAACCTTCTAATGAAATTGCCAATAATTTTTGAGCCTCTACAGCAAACTCCATCGGCAATTGATTTAATACTTCTTTTGCATACCCGTTGACAATTAAACCAACAGCTTTCTCAGAATCGATACCCCGTTGATTCAAATAGAATACCTGGTCCTCACCGATTTTGGAAGTAGTCGCCTCATGCTCTAATTTGGCCGTCTTATTTCTATTTTCGATGTAAGGGAATGTATGTGCCCCACATTTATCACCGATTAATAAGGAGTCACATTGTGTAAAGTTACGCGAGTTGTCGGCATTTGGACCGATTTTCACTAAACCTCTATAACTGTTGTGGCTCTTACCGGCGGAGATACCTTTAGAAATAATTTTAGATTTTGTGTTTTTACCCAAATGAACCATCTTCGTTCCTGTATCAGCTACCTGATGATTACGCGTCATGGCTACAGAGTAAAACTCACCAATAGAGTTATCACCCTTTAAAATCACACCCGGGTATTTCCATGTAATTGCAGAACCGGTTTCTACCTGTGTCCAGGAGATTTTACTGTTATCGCCCTTACAGATTCCACGCTTGGTTACAAAGTTATAAATACCACCTTTTCCTTCTTTATCACCAGGGTACCAGTTTTGAACGGTAGAATATTTAATATCAGCATCACGTTCGGCAATCAATTCAACCACTGCCGCATGCAGCTGGTTTTCATCACGCATAGGTGCAGTACATCCCTCCAAATAAGAAACATAAGCCCCCTCATCCGCAATGATCAACGTGCGTTCGAATTGCCCAGTATTCTGTGCATTGATACGGAAATAGGTAGACAATTCCATTGGACATCTAACGCCTTTTGGAACGTAAACAAAGGATCCATCCGAAAACACTGCAGAATTTAATGCTGCATAAATGTTATCTGTCTGCGGAACCACTGTACCCAAATATTTTTTCACCAGGTCAGGATGCTCTTGCACGGCCTCACCAAATGAACAGAAAATAACTCCTTGCTCTTTTAATTTCTCACGAAACGTTGTTTTTACAGATACCGAATCGAAGACAGCATCTACAGCCACAACTCCCGCCAATATTTTTTGCTCATCCAAAGGAATTCCCAACTTTTCGAAAGTGGAAATCAACTCAGGGTCAACCTCATCCATCGAATTAAGCTGCGGTTTTGCTTTCGGGGCTGCATAGTAGGAAATCTCTTGAAAATCAATCTCGGGAGCTTTGAAATTCTGCCAAGTAGGCATTCTTAACGTCAAGAAATGACGGAAAGCTTTTAACCTCCATTCCAATAGCCATTCAGGTTCATTCTTTTTTGCCGAAATAAAACGAACCGTATCCTCAGTAAGGCCTTTGGCTGCAATTTCCATTTCGATATCTGTCGTGAACCCGTATTTATATTCTTCGAGCTCTAGCTCTTTTAACAAATCGTCGTCTTTAGTACTCATATTGCGCTCTCACGGTTTAACTAATTTGGGAGGGCTTCACCTCCGCACCTATCGAACTGCAAAGTTACAATTTCAAAGCCAATAAAACAGCATTTAATAGCACCTTACGAAGGCATTTTTAATAAAAAAATGACATTTATCACTCCATTTCATTAAAATGAGCACATTTCAATCGATTATGACAGTCAAATGATTTTGCATCGATTAAAATTATAATTATAAAAACACGATATAACTAAAATCTATTTATCACCAATAATTTTGTATATTTTTAAATTTCCAAATATAATTTTGTATATTTACAAATACTATTGATTATTAAGACTTAAGATATGCCCTTTGCACCGGATAAAACAGATTTAAAAATTCTTAAACTATTACAAGAGAATGGTCGTATAACTAATTTGCAACTCGCATCTAGCATCGGACTGTCCCCCGCGCCAACCTTAGAGCGTGTGCGAAAACTGGAAAACTCCGGCTTCATCAAAAGTTACCATGCCTTTGTGGACGAGGAGAAACTGGGGCTTGGGATCAAGTCGTTCATACAGATCTCACTCGATTTCCATACCCACAACGCTATTCCTGAATTTGTAGCTGCAGTCAAAATGATACCTGAAGTAACCGAATGCCATCACGTTACAGGCAATTGTGATTTCATCCTCAAGGTTTACGTAAAAGATATCAAAGCTTATGAAGGCGTCATCATGGAAAAAATATCCAAAATACCTTTTGTAAAGACATTCCAAACCATGATGATTATGTCGACCAGCAAAAAAGAACCCATTATTCCTTTAGAATATTAAGCGAGGGAATTAAGCCCAATCAAAAATATCATTACCGGAATCTCGCTCTTGGACGCATTTGCGCCATGCGCGAATCACCGGCAATGATGTTTATCTACTTTAGCTATTGGACAGCAAACGCTTCGCAAAATTTAACCCAAGCCACAACTTAAATCAGGCGCCAATCAATTGGGGTTTTACCATGTGCCGTCAAATACTGGTTTGCGCGTGAAAAATGCTTACTACCAAAAAAACCACGATAGACAGACAACGGTGAGGGATGAACCGCCGCTAGAATAAGATGCTTCTTCGCATCAATGAGCACACTTTTCTTTTGGGCATAACTTCCCCACAACAAAAACACCACATGTTCACAACGCTCCGAAATGGCATGAATAATACTGTCTGTAAAAATCTCCCAGCCTTTCTTTTGATGAGAACCAGCCAAATGCGCCTGAACTGTCAAGGTCGCATTTAACAATAATACCCCCTGCTTGGCCCAAGAAGTCAAATCGCCAGCATGCGGCTCAACAAAACCAGGGATATCATCTTGCAATTCCTTAAAAATATTTTTTAAAGATGGGGGCAAGGCAATCCCTGCCGGAACTGAAAAAGACAGCCCATGTGCCTGCCCGTCATTGTGGTAAGGATCCTGCCCTAAAATAACCACTTTCACCTGATCCAATGGCGTCAGCTTAAAAGCATTCATCACCAGATCTGCCGGTGGAAACACTTTCGTTTTCTGACGCTCTGCTTGCACAAAAGTAGATAACTGTTTCATGTAGGGCTGAGCGAACAAAGGCCTTAACACAGGAGCCCAAGAATCATCGTATTGCTTTTCCATAATTCAAACATAGACAAAGTTGCATATAAAGGCAAATTTATCCGGCTGCCCACCTATTCGGCGTTGTACCAAAGCAAGATTATCAGAACACATCGATTAACATAAAAGCTACCATTTTCTAGAAAAACACATTTTTACAAAATAACAACCTGAACGAGTTGCTTAAACGGTGAAATTAACGGATATTTGCAGAATTAAATTGAATACAAATATTTTAAACAAAGATTTATGTCAAATCTCGTTAGAATCATTATTTGCAGTGCATTGCTTATCGGAACAGTTGCCTTATTCTGGACCGGAAATTGGGGATGGGGAATTTTAGGGATCTTGGTCACGATCTTGGGTTTTGTTACTGTATTTTTCCATGAATATATGCTGATTGCGCAATGGCATATGCGTAAACAAAATATGGCCGCAGCTGAAAAATGGCTAGGTAAAATCACCAACTACGAAAAGCAATTGATCCCACAACAGCATGGTTACTACAACATGCTGATCGGACTGATCGAATCACAACGTGCACCTATGCAATCTGAAAAATATTTTAAGAAAGCGTTGGCATTGGGTCTACATATGGACCATAACATCGCCTTAGCAAAATTGAGCCTAGCCGGTGTAGCCATGGCGAAGCGCAATAAACGTGAAGCCGAAAAACTTCTTCAAGAAGCTAAAAAAGCAGATAAAAATAAGTTGTTAGCTGATCAGATCAAAATGATGAAAGACCAGATGGGCATGATGGACAAACAGCAGATCAGATACAATCGATAATATTGAATAATCAAAAAAAGCTTCGAAGTTATAACTTCGAAGCTTTTTTTGTCAAGAGACAAAATCAATTATTTTTTTAATGAAATAGGAACCTCCAAAAACTCCCCCTCTTCTGTACTGCTCTCAAAGACCAGTTTAACCATAACCGGTTTATCCGTTTTCTTCCAATCCTTTACAACGACCTGTATATCCACAGGCTTATCTTCTTCTAGCAAATAGTGCAGATAATTCTGCTTATCTTCAAATTTAACCAATACATTTCCCATCTGAATCGTGGAAAAGAAATGGGGCTGTTTCTTCTGATCCAACACTTGCGTGGAAAAGGTGTTCATTTTATATTCCCGAGGATTCTTACTATACGATATAGCAAACAAATTGATCACCAATTCATGCTTAGGCTCATCTACGTGAAATTCCTTTACATCGAATTGAATATCATCAACAACCAACAATGAATCTGCCGACTGCGCCTTTACAAACCCACCGACAAGGAAGAGCATTAAGACAACAACATATCTAAAAAAAACGTTCATATCATATTATATTTAAAAAAGCCACGGTCTTCGTGGCTTTAACTATTATTGGATTATTCTTTCAAAATTATGCCCTCAATCGATCGGCAGACCGGATCAACTTTTCATCTTTACGTACACCTCCCATGGCTAACGCACAGAAAATAATCGAGATAGGCAACAAAAAGAATCCTACGCCGATATTCCCAGCACCCAAAAATTGGTTCACCGTAGCGAGATGAGTACTTGCAGAAGAATATAGCCACACTGCAAATAAGATAATTGCGACAACCTCTACCCAAATAAGCAAAAGTTGAACTTTACGCTGTTTAAATTTAAATATCGTGAACAGGGGAAGCCCGCCTAATAATACGGTGGCCACAGTCTGGAGAATATAACCAAATCCCCCCTCGTGTACCGGCTGACCCGCAGCGACACTATACACACCGGTCACCTTCACATTCTTTCCTAAACCAACTAAATCGCTATAATTAACATAGGGAAATAGAAACAAGCCGAATATGACTAATCCTGCTATCAGCAAATAAACAGTTTGGATACGTTGAATCATAGTTTAATTTTTGTATACCAACAAACTTAGATAAATTGATTTTTATATGCAATATAATTGCGATCGAAAAAACAATCAACCTTACAGCTCATTAAACAGCAAAACAATCAAACCCTATATTTTGTTGCATTTTTTTACACGATACCAAAGGGCTTCATTTTAGAAAGTTTTATCTTTGCGAAAAAAAAATACCATGTTATATATATACGGTGCAACTGCTCACGCTAAAACTGCGGTAGATGTAGCAGAAGATTTAGCGATTGAAATTGGTGGTCTTATTGACAAATCATTGCTCATTGAAGATGTATTCGATTATGAGGTTCAACTTCACCATCAAGTAAAAGGCACGGAGGAAGATTTCTTTATTGCAGTCAAGAACCCAGGCCTTCGCCAACGGATTGTATCGGAAAATGCAGACTGGAATTACCAGACCCTCATCCATCCCAAAGCCTACGTATCAAAACGAGCGGAGATTGGTGAAGGCACCATTATCCTCCCCGGCGCTTCCATCGCCCCTGATGTACAGATAGGCAACCATTGCGTTATCGCCGGTTCTGCTGTTATTGAAAGCAATACCATTATTGAAGATTTTGTCAACATCGGACCAAATGTCTCAATCGGAGCAAACGTTCTCGTAGGGCGAGGTTCAGAGATTAAAGCAAATACACGGATCGAAGATGAAGAAACGATCCCCAAAGAGAGTATAATCGCTTAATTAAATCCCCGCGGAGTGAAATTGCAAGTCGTATAGTTTTTTATAATACCCATCAAAAGATAGCAATTCCTGATGCGTTCCAATTTCCTTGATTTCGCCTTTATCCAACACAATAATCTTGTCCGCCTTCTGAATGGTGGACAAGCGGTGGGCAATAACAATCGATGTTCTTCCTTTCATGAGGTTATCGATTGCATGCTGGATCATTTCTTCCGTTTCGGTATCTACTGAAGATGTCGCCTCGTCTAAAATTAGAATCCGGGGATCGTGTACCAAGGCTCGTATAAAAGAAATCAATTGGGCCTGCCCCGCGGATAAGGTTGCACCCCGCTCTTTCACATCATAATCATAGCCCCCAGGTAGTCGCATAATAAAATCATGTGCCCCCACTTCTTTTGCGGCTTCAATGACCTGTTCTCTAGATATCGCTGGATCACCTAATGTGATGTTATTGATGACGCTATCCGAGAAGAGGAATACATCTTGCAATACCGTCGCAATGGTATTTCTCAGATAATCGAGATCATAATCGCGGATATTACGGCCGTCCAACAGAATTTCACCTTTATTGATTTCATAAAAACGGCTTAGAATATTGATGGTAGAAGATTTTCCAGCACCAGTAGCCCCAACTAAAGCCAGCGTCTCACCCGGATTAACATTAAAGTTTACATCCTTTAGGACCCAGTTTTCCTCATTATAGGCGAACCAAACATCGCGAAACGCAATTTCACCTTTGATGTGTGCAGGTTTCAATGTACCCAAATTTGGAGTCTTTTCATCGGTATCCAACACTTCAAAAATCCGTTCAGCGCTAACCATGCCCATTTGAAGCGTATTGAATTTGTCAATAAGCTCCCGAATGGGCCTAAAGATCATATTGATATACATGATAAAGGCCACCACTACACCCGGAGAGATCACATCACCCATAATTTGTTTGGAACCGAACCAGACCAACAATCCCAAAGCAATGGCCATGATAATTTCCAAAACAGGGAAAAAGATGGAGAAATACCAATTGGTCCGAATATGGGCATTACGATGTTGCGCATTAATTTCCTTAAATTTATCCATTTCCTGCTTTTCACGCGCAAAATATTGGATAATACCGACTCCCGTAATGTGTTCCTGCAAAAAGGTATTTAAGTTAGAAACCCATTTCCGCACATCGATAAAGGCAGACTTCATCGCCTCTTTAAATACGTAAGTCGCTGCCACCATCAAAGGCATCGGAATTAAAACAATCAATGTCAGCTTCCAATCGGAATAAAACATCACAACCAGAATAACGACCAACTGCAATAAATCGCCGATAATCTGAATCAAACCTTCAGAAAAAATATTGGAAAGAGTCTCCAAATCAGAGATGGTACGGGTAATCAATTTTCCCAGTGCTGTGCGATCAAAATACTTCAGCCTGAGTTGAACAATGTGGTTAAATACCTGAATCCGAATATCACGGATAACCGACTGCCCCAGAGTATTTGTCATTAAGGTATGGTAATAACGGATCAAAGTCTGCAGGATGACCAATGCCAACATTGCAATCAGCATGAGGGACAATCCATTGGTATCGAAGTTTAGGATATAGTTATCCAGCGTATGCTGGATCAGCATAGGCAAAGCGGGGGCTACTGCAGCCAGCAATATCGTTAGGACGACCGATATCCAAAATGCCATATGATATGGACGCATATAGCGACTCATGCGTTTCACCAAATTGATATCGTAGGTTTTACCAGTTATTTTATCTTGACTCACGTTAAATTCTATATATAAGGATATGCTACTTCTGTTAAATACAACCCATGTGCCGGCACGGAAACACCTGCCTTCCCCCGGTTTTTGCTTTGGATAACCTCTTGCATAAATGAAACAGGTTTGCCTTTTATGCCTATTTCCAACGATGTACCCACAATAGCACGCACCATATTGCGCAAAAAGCGATCAGCGGTAATATGAAAGACCAAATGTTGTTCGGTATGCCATACCCACTCGGCTCTACGAATATCGCAAATATTTGTAAACACCTGCGTATGAGACTTACTAAAGCATTCGAAATCTTGTTTACCCAATAAAAATTGTGCAGCTTCATTCATCTTTTCAACATCCGGACGATCGCGCATAAAACATGAATAGGGATAGATAAAAGGATCTTTATGAAAATGAAGATGGTATTCATAGGATCTTTGTGTCGCATCGAAGCGAGCATGTGCTTCGGGTTCCACTTCGATCAGGCGCTTTACGGCCACATCAAAGGGCAATAGTGCATTGAGCGAATGAATAAAACGATCAGCTTTTTGTAGAATACCCACAGGGGCTGCATCGAAATGTGCATACAATTGCTTGGCATGAACACCTGTATCTGTACGGCCAGCTCCAGTTGTTTCAATGGGTTCCCGCAACAGGGTTTCAAGCGCCTTATTCAGCACTTCCTGCACGGAAATTGCATTATTCTGAATTTGCCAACCATGATAAGCCTGTCCAAAATAGGCTATTTCTAAAAAAAAACGTCTTTTATCCATTATATGCAACAAAGGTACGTTTTTCCAAATGAGCATCATTTCTCCGTAGAACGAATTTGCTCATTATCCTTATTATTTAATCCTTACATGACAAAACTGTTTGTTTTGCACTTCCTTTCGCTCGATGCTACTGGGCGAGTCATTCGGGATTCAGTGGAACGAAGGTTTCCGCAACATCCTATCAACTTCGTCCCGCAACCACGGTAAGTCCACAGTGAGTCCACGTTGAGTCCAACTTTTTAAGTACATTCAATGCGGGAGCACCATGGTCGCCATATGTTCGCACCCCGAACTTATCCCCTCGTTGTGCATAGCATAAAGCTAAAAAGGCTACAGTAGTTCGACCAGATTTTCAAAGGCCATACCCCTTGACGCTTTCAATAAGACCGTGCTGTCCACAATAGGATTTCCGCTGATTGCCTGTTTTGCTTCGGCAGTAGTTTCATAAAATGCTCCACCTTCATAACGATGTGCGAAAAATTCTTTTCCTACAAAAATTTTGCGATCTGCAGGAATAGCTCTTACGTTCTCGACAATTTTTTTATGTTCTTCAAATGATTCTGTCCCCAATTCAAACATATCACCCAATACAATAGCCTTCTTATCCGCTTCAATAATCCGAATATTATCCAATGCAGCAGCCATGCTTGTTGCATTTGCATTATAATAATCGCAGATTAGCGTATTGTGGGCAGTTTTCATAACCTGCGAACGATTGTTCGTAGGGGTATATCCTTCAATACCCCGATTGATTGACGCAGAAGAAACGCCAAAATGCAAACCTACTGCAATAGCTGCAAGAAAGTTTTCGGTATTATAAGATCCTGTTAAATGGGTATCGACAACATAAGATTCGGCCGTGCCTTTCTTGTGCCATTCAATTTGCAAAAGGGGATTTGCCCTAAGAAGCTTTCCAATCACATCATTACCTTCCGAAAAACCATAAGTGACAATGTTGGCTATCTTGCGGGCGGAAGCCATCTCTTTAAGATGTGGGTTATCTGCCTGCAAAAATAATATTCCTTGATGGTCCTGCAGCCAATCGTACAGCTCGCCCTTGGTTTTCTTTACTCCTTCAAAAGATCCAAAACCTTCTAGATGTGCTTTGCCAACGTTAGAAATCAAACCATGTGTCGGTTCGGCAATCCCACACAAAAAAGCAATTTCTTCCAAATGATTTGCCCCCATTTCGATGATTGCTAGCTCAACAGAATTATCTATGGCCAATAATGTCAATGGAACACCAATATGATTATTCAAATTTCCTTTTGTTGCATAGGCCTTGTATTTCTGCGAAACAACAGCGTACAACAATTCCTTTGTCGTGGTTTTTCCATTGGTTCCCGTCACTCCAATAACTGGAATATCCAATTGCTGTCTGTGGTAATTCGCTAGTTGCTGTAATGTTTTTAAAACATCATCAACAAGAATATACGCTTCTCCTTTTCGGTAGGTCTCGTCATCAATAACAACGTATTTAGCACCCATTTCAAGCGCTTTCTCGGCGAAAGTATTCCCATTGAAATTGGCCCCTTTTAAGGCGAAAAATAGACTATCTTTTTCAATTTTACGTGTATCTGTTGTAATATTCGGATACTGTTTATAAATCTGATAAAGTGATTGGATATCCATGTTGAGCAATTTGTTGAACAAACTTAGAGAAATTGCTTTTTATATGCAATACAATTACGCTTTAGCAGATCATATTATTCGGGACTTATTCAAAATTTCAAGCAATCTGCGATAGCGAAAACGTGCTTAGAAAACGTAGAAAATGCGGTATAACCCGATTGCCTTAAACGCTACCGATAACGTTTGCGCATTTATTTTATTGAATTTCCTTTAAGTATGACCTGAATATTGGTAATTTCATTGACCATTTAAACAGTTTGGGAAATTCAGGCGACCGTACTTTCACCCCTTTTTGCATTTTTTATGTCCGATTACTTCAGCAATAAAAAGTTTGACAAGCAAAAGAGGATAGAAAACAGATGAACCTACAAATCAATACATTGTATGAAAACTTTTTTAGACGACAACTTTTTATTGAACACAAAAACGGCTGAAGAGCTGTACCATAATTATTCAAAACATCTGCCGATTATTGATTACCATAATCACCTAATCCCGGAACAGATTGCAAATAATGTCAAGTTTGATAATATTAGTCAGGTTTGGTTACATGGTGATCATTACAAATGGAGGGCCATGCGTGCCAACGGTGTCAACGAACATTATGTGACCGGAGACGCTTCAGATGAAGAAAAATTCATCAAATGGGCAGAAACTGTCCCTTATACCTTGCGTAATCCACTACACCATTGGACACACCTTGAATTACAACGCTATTTTGGCATAACAGATGTATTGTCTCCAAAAACCGCGGCCAAGATCTATGCAGATACCAGTGCTTTACTGCAACAAGATAGTCATTCTGTCCGCGGACTACTCAAGATGATGCATGTTGAAGTCGTTTGCACAACAGACGACCCAATCGATAGTCTGGAATTTCATCAGCAGTTTGCGAAAGAGCGTGAATCATTTAAAATGCTTCCGGCATTTCGTCCGGATAAAGCAATGAATTGCGATGACCTGCCTGCATTGAACCAATACATCAATAAGCTTGAAGAAGTCAGCAATATGCAGATAAGCAGTTTAAGCGACTACCTCAAGGCCTTGAAGGCAAGGCACGACTTCTTTGCGACCAACGGCTGTAAAGTCTCAGATCATGGTTTGGAACAGATCTATGCTGAAGATTACACCGAAACTGAAATCGCATTCATCTTTGATAAAATTCGTGCAGGCAAAGAAATAACTTTTGATGAGAGCCTGAAGTTTAAATCGGCCATGTTAGTCTATTTTGCAGAATGGGATCATGAAAAAGGCTGGGTGCAACAATACCATTTGGGCGCTTTACGTAACAATAACTCCCGCATGCATCGCTTGATCGGTCCTGATACAGGCTGGGACTCCATTGGGGATTTTAGTCAGGGACGTGCATTATCAAAGTTTTTGAATAAATTAGATAACCAAGATAAACTAACCAAGACAATTATCTATAATCTCAATCCAGCCGACAATGAACTTATTGCGACAATGATTGGGAATTTCAATGATGGTTCTATCAAAGGAAAAATTCAGTTTGGTTCAGCTTGGTGGTTTTTGGACCAAAAAGACGGCATGACAAAACAGATTAATACCTTGTCGAATATGGGTTTGTTAAGTCGTCTTGTAGGCATGTTGACCGATTCCAGAAGTTTTCTTTCTTTTCCAAGACATGAATACTTCAGAAGATTGGTCTGTGACATCTTTGGACAGGACATCGAAAAAGGAGAAATACCAAATGATATCGAATGGGTCGGGAAAATCATACAGGATATCAGCTACAATAACGCAAAAGAATATTTTGAATTTTAATAAATGAACATGCAGGGTAAAGTTTTAAGCTTTGGGGAATTGCTGTTACGGATCTGTCCGGATATTGAAGACAATTGGATTGAACAGCACCAATTGCCTTTCTACGTTGGAGGAGCAGAATTAAATGTCGCTACAGCTTTGGCCCTATGGAACGTGCCATCATCCTACTTATCTGCGATACCGCAAAATGCCATTTGTGAAGGTATAGATGTCTATTTGAAACGTAGAAACATAGACACATCGGCGATGCAATGGGGCGGAGAGCGCTTGGGCATTTACTATCTCCCCAAAGGTAAAGATCTAAAAAATGCGGGGGTTATCTACGATCGCGCCAATTCATCTTTTGCAAGCCTCAAAGTCGGCAGTATTGATTGGGACAAAGCCTTGAAGGATGTCAAATGGTTTCATTTTTCAGCTATCTGTTCTGCAATTAGCCAAGATATAGCAGACCTATGCCTGGAGGCGGTAAAAAAAGCACAAGAGAAGGCAATCTTTGTATCATTGGACCTTAATTACCGCGCTAAACTCTGGAAGTATGGAAAGGCACCGAAAGAGGTTATGCCTCGGATTGCCAAGTACTGCAATTTAATTATGGGCAATATATGGGCCGCGCATCAGATGCTGGGCACGCCGCTTGACGAACAATTCTTAACAAACACGTCAGGATACACCGAAGAAGAGTTACTCGCGCAAGCAGATCGAACCAGCCGAGAAATCATTGCTTCCAACCCCATGTGCCAGTATGTCGCCAATACCTTCCGTTTTGACCACCATACCAAAGGGATAGAATACTACAGCACATTATTTGATAAAGACCGTTTGATCAAATCCACAACCTATATAGCGGAAGAGATTTTGGATAAAGTAGGAAGTGGCGACTGCTTTATGGCGGGTCTGATTTATGGATTGTATTCCAACCTTTCGCCGCAGGAGACGCTAGAATTTGCAACAAGCGCGGCATTCGATAAACTATTTATCGCCAGCGATGCAACAACAAGTACAGTGGACGATATTAAAAAGAGATTAACAACATGAATTTAAAAGAGATTGTATTAAATAAAATTATCGAACAAGGAACACTTCCTTTATTCTTCCATCATGATCAGGAAGAAAGTATCGATATTCTACGAACATTATACAGAGCGGGTGTACGCGTTTTTGAATTTACAAATCGTGGCCCCGAGGCGTTGGCTGTTTTTGAGCGCCTTGTTGCAACGAGGGACCTTGAGATGCCAGACCTCTACTTGGGTATTGGCACCATCAAATCGGTGGACGATGCACAACAGTTTCTCCAGGCCGGTGCTGATTTTATTGTGGCCCCCTTAGTGAATCCTTTGGTTGGCTCGCTTGTACATGAGCACCATAAGTTGTGGATTCCAGGCTGCATGACACCGACCGAAATCTACACGGCTCAACAGCAACAGGCCGCATTGATAAAATTATTCCCTGCAAATATTTTGGGACCAGCATTTATGTCATCTATTCGGGATCTTTTTAAAGGTCAGAACTTTATACCAACGGGGGGTGTAGACATCGAAATAGAAAATCTAAAAGCATGGTTCAGGTCAGGTGTATGTGCGGTAGGTATGGGCAGTAAACTGATTGATCCAAAGGACACCAGCAATTTATTCGAAAATACACAAAAAGCACTTGATCTTGTCTCAAAAGCACGTTAAAAACAATAAGATTGCTTGTATGCCTTCCACGAGCATCGTAAAAGGAAGGCATACAGCGTTCATTATTCGTCATTTGAAGCGATAGGTTCAAGAAAAATAAACAATTAAACCCATTATGATTAATACAGAGAAAAAGGGTAATTACCGTTGGGTAATCTGTGCCCTCCTATTTTTTGCTACCACAATCAATTACTTGGATCGCCAGGTATTATCCTTAACCTGGAAAGATTTTATCAGCCCTGAATTCCACTGGACAAATACGGACTATGGAAATATTACCGCTTTGTTTTCTATTTTTTATGCCATCAGCATGCTTTTCGCGGGACGTTTTGTCGATTGGATGGATACAAAAAAAGGTTTTCTATGGGCGATTGCTGTTTGGTCCATTGGCGCCATATTACATGCTTTTTGTGGTATTGCAACCTCAGGAATTGTCGCTGGCGAGTGGTTTGTTGGATTTGAGGGTGCAAAAGAAGCTATTTCTCATGTGAACAATGCCGGTTTAATCATCAGCGTTAGTGTAAACTTATTTATTTTCGCCCGGTTTGTATTGGCGGTCGGGGAAGCTGGAAATTTCCCAGCTGCCATTAAAGCGACCGCAGAGTATTTTCCAAAGAAAGATCGTGCTTTAGCGACGAGTATCTTCAATTCTGGAGCGACCATTGGCGCCCTAGCAGCACCGCTGACGATACCAGTTATCGCCGCACATTGGGGTTGGGAGATGTCTTTCATCATTATAGGTGCCCTTGGATTTGTCTGGATGGGTTTCTGGATCTTTCTTTATAAAAAACCGCACGAAAATCCAAAAGTAAATGCGGCTGAATTGGCTTACATTCACAAAGATGATCATGAACATCAAACGGAGCAGTCTAGCGTAACAAAACAGCCCAAGACCACCATAGCAGAATGCCTTAAGTACAAACAAACCTGGGCTTTTGTCTTCGGAAAATTCATGACCGACGGCGTCTGGTGGTTCTTCTTATTCTGGATGCCAGCCTATCTATCAGCCGTTTACGACATAAAGTCTTCTGATACAGAAGGGCAATTGGCCATATTTGTTTTATATGCGATCACCATGCTGTCAATTTACGGCGGCTGGTTGCCGACGTATTTTGTGGAGAAAAAGGGAATGAATGCCTATGAAGGTCGAATGAAAGCTATGTTGCTGTTTGCTTTCGTCCCGTTGGTCGTACTCTTTGCACAACCCTTGGGGCATATTTCCTATTGGATCCCCGTTATTTTAATTGGTTTTGCAGGTGCGGCACATCAATCGTGGTCGGCCAATATTTTTTCCACTATTGGCGATTCTTTTCCAAAACGTGCCATTGCCACTGTTACAGGAATCGGCGGGCTTGCGGGCGGTGTAGGAGCCTTTATTATCAATAAAACTTCGGGCTGGCTATTCGACTATGCCAAAGAGACTCAACTTGTCTTTATGGGTTTCAAGGGAGAAGAAGCGGGATATTTTATTATTTTTTCGTTCTGTTCAATCGCATATTTAATTGCATGGATTGTAATGAAAACACTAGTACCTAAACTTATTTTAATAAGAAATTAACAAATATTGTAATATTTACAGTATATTAGCAATATCTTTATAAATATCAATCTAAACCACTTTTAAAAACAATGAGCTTAAACTTAGAAGGTATCTTCTACGAGGAGAAAGACATTCCCGCAGAATTTACGCTAGACGAACAGGTCGATCAAAGAGAGTTCCTTTCCAATGGAGAAATGATTTCTTGGACGGGTCAAGTAAACGAAGTATTTTCACCTATCTGTGTAAAGACTAAGGACGGCTTGAAACGTAAGCGCATCGGTAGTTTCCCTGTTTGTACTGAAAAAGAGTCCATGGAAGCCTTGGAAGCTGCTGTAAAAGCATACGACAATGGCCGTGGAGAATGGCCGACAATGAGCGTTGCCGATCGTATTACTTGTGTTGAAAATTTCACACAAAAGATGATTGCCAAGAAGGACATTGTTGTCAAGCTTATTATGTGGGAAATTGGCAAATCCTATGCTGACTCTGTTAAGGAGTTTGACCGTACGGTAGAGTATATCTACGCAACGATCGACGCATTGAAAGATATTGACCGCGATTCTTCCCGTTTTCAGATCGAACAAGGTATTATAGCCCAAATCAGAAGATCTCCACTAGGAGTTGTTTTATGTATGGGACCATTCAACTATCCATTGAATGAAACCTTCACAACGTTGATCCCTGCTTTGATCATGGGGAACACGATGTTGTTCAAACCACCTAAACATGGTACATTATTACATTACCCTTTATTAGAGGCTTTCAAAACAAGCTTCCCGAAAGGCGTTGTCAATACAATTTATGGTCGTGGAAACAAGATCGTTCCAAGTCTTATGCAGTCTGGAAAGATCAATGTGTTGACGTTGATCGGTTCAAGCCGTGTTGCTGACGAACTTAAGAAATTACATCCTAAAGTTAACCGTCTACGCGCAATTCTTGGTCTTGACGCAAAAAATGCGGCAATCATCACGAAGGATGCCGATTTAAATCTTGCTGTTTCTGAAACCGTACTGGGTTCTCTTTCATTCAATGGCCAACGCTGTACCGCACTTAAAATTATCTATGTACACCGCAGCTTGGCACAAGAGTTCCTAAAACGTCTTTCTGCGGAAGTTGCTAAACTAAAGTATGGTATGCCTTGGGAAAAAGGCGTGTCTTTGACACCTCTTCCAGAGGTTAACAAACCAGCTTATCTGACGGAATGTATCGAAGATGCAAAAGCGTATGGTGCAAAGGTGATTAACGAAAATGGTGGACAAGTAGCAGAATCTTTCTTCTACCCAGCGATCGTTTATCCGGTCAATTCTCAAATGAAACTTTACAGAGAGGAACAATTTGGTCCAGTTATCCCTGTTGTGCCATTTGATGACCTTGAGGAACCTATCGAGTACCTGATCGGCTCTTCGCATGGACAACAGGTCAGTATCTTTAGTAACAATGCGGCTGTTGTGTCGTCTTTAATCGATCCATTGGTCAATCAGGTAAGTCGTGTCAATATCAACTGCCAATGTCAACGTGGTCCAGATACCTTCCCTTTCACCGGAAGAAAAGATAGCGCTGAGGGAACATTATCCGTTGTGGATGCTTTGCGTTCATTCTCGATACGATCGCTGGTCGCGGCAAAGTTCACCGATGAAAACAAGAAATTGTTGAATGACATTGTTAGTGAAAATGAATCGAACTTTTTAAGTACCAAATACATTTTCTAATAGCATTATCTCTAAAAAAAGCGACACCGCAGGATGATTTTAGATCATCTCGCGGTGTCGCTTTTTTTAGAAAATTCAAGGGCCTATAGCGCTCTTTCTTTCTCCTCATTACTTGTATCTTTCTTACGATAGTTGTTTTTTAAATTTCCGAATTTATACGAATAGGTCAATCGAACCACGCGACGATCTTGGTATTGCCTGATACTGGAGTCAAAATCGCCGAAATTGGTTTTCAGATTCTGATTCCCTGTATTAAACAAGTCGCTCACCGCCAGCTTCAACGAACTACGTTGATCTTTAAATGTCTTGGTCGCTCCTACCTCCATATCCCAACGGGCCTTCATATCGTATACATTATAGTTGAACGGCGAGAAATACCTCAAATTGACATTAGCGGACAGACTTTTCGCCAGTTTTAAATTGTGCATCGATGTAGCCTGCAAAAGAAAGGAGGTCCTTTTCAGCGGATAACCACTCACCATGCCATCAAAGTTAAAGTGGATGCCTGTAATATTGTTATTCATGCTCCAAATCTTGGATACCGTAACCGGGATGTTCAGATTCAGATAAGCCGTCAAATTTTTACCTAAATTTTCACGTATAACCCACGTTTGTTTTAGCACCGAATCTTGCCCCATGCTCTCTACAATCGCATCCCGCACATCGTTAATACCCAATGTCACATTATAACGTTGCATCAAGGTATAGTTTAGGGTGAATTCATTGGAAAATTGCGGATTCAGATAAGGATTACCACGTTCAAAGGTTAGTTTATCAATAAAATAATCAAAAGGATTCAACTGTCGGTAATTAGGACGCGTGATCTTCCTTGCGTAACCTAAGGAAAGGATATGATTCTCATGGAGTGTATATGTCAGATTTGCATTCGGAAAAAGTTTAAAGTAATTCCGTTTCACTTGCTTATTTAAGGTCAACGAGTTCCCGTCAGAAAATGTATATTCTCCCCTCGCGCCGACCTTCAGGCCCCATTTCCCTATGGTATTATTATAGTCTATATATCCAGCGGCGATCTGCTCCTTATACACAAAATGATTCGTACGCTTTTCATTATTAATCCAGGAATTGTTCAAAAAGTCTTCAAAGGTTAAATCGTTATCCGACGTAACGTTAGAATATTTAGCCCCCATCTCAAGCTTGGAGACCTTCGATAACGGTTGTTCATAATCCAGTTTGGCGACATAGATATCGATTCCGATAGGCATTCTACTGCGTTGGATCTCTTCGGGCGTAATCGCATCCATCTGACCATCAAAATATTGGTTATTATAACCTACGCGTTTGCTGCTTTTGAATTTACTCCAATCCAGGTCAAGGGTAAGTTTTCTGCCATTCGAATCAATTCTAAACTCATTGTTTAAATTAGCGGAGTAACGATCAAATAATTCTTTGAACTGCGATGTTGAAATCAAAAGCGAATCCAATGTTGTAAAAGACTTTCCTACATTGGTTTTACTATCGTTATCGTTGTATTCGATATTATTCGATCCATTAAACTGCAGGGTTAAGGTGTTTCTGGCCGATGTCCTTTGCTCAACACCGAAGCGATAGGAATGGTTCTGTTCCTTTTCGTCCAATATCGACCTTTGTTTAAAATAGGTCTTTTCACCTTTATTCTGAATAACACGATCAAGCAGAAGCTTCCGGTGGCTTTTCTCATCCGAACACGCATACGATCCAAATACTGTCGTATTGTTCTTCTTATAGTTTAAGGATAAGGAGCTATTCCCTCTGAATTTTTCTCCCCTCCCTGCCGTCATGTTAAAGGTTCCGTTAAAACCTTCCATCCGATTTTTTTTGAGTACAATATTAATTGTACCCACTGCCCCCTCAGCGTCATCTTTTGCTGCACGCGTAGTAATCACTTCGACGGACTTAATCTGATTGCCATCCGTACTCTTCAAAAAATTCACCAACTGTTCACCGGACATATAGGTCTGCCGACCATCAATGGTCACGGATACACCAGATTGCCCCATCAACTGTAGGTTATTATTGTTATCTAAACTCACTCCAGGAGCCCGCTGTACAATATCTAAGGCATTATTCCCTGCGGCCAAAGGCGAATTTTCCACATTTAAAACCAGTTTACCAGGCTTGCTTTCAACCATCGGCCGCTTACCCTCTACGGCGACCTCTTGCAATTTTCGTGTATCCGTGTTCAGCAGGATCGCCGGGACCTTGTGGTCTGATTTGCTGATATCAAAAACATTGCTCTTATTGGTGGTATACCCGACCATTTTCGCCTCGACATAATAACTTCCAGCTTGTATATCCGAAAATTGGTATTCTCCATTTTCATCAGTAACAACGGCTTTCAGAATGACAGTCGTCTTTGCCTTCATCAGATAAGCAGTTGCCGAGACCAAAGGCACATTATTTTCCACATGTACTTTGCCTGTAACTTTCACTTGCGCATAGGCAAATGAAGTAATTAAAAAATTTAAGAGTAAGAGGTAAAAATATCTTTTCATTCGTTTATAAATAGGTGTAATAGCATTTACTTTTAATGGTATTAAATAGGCTTATAACACGAAGGTCAGTACTGATTTTCGATTGGTTATAGCGGTAATAATTTGTCTTCCGCCTTCAGGCGGAAGATTGGTTTATGTTATTTTTTTTTTGTCTCTATGGTAACACCATCTTTTTTGAGATTAATAATGGTATCCCGACGGATGACAACAGACGTATCATGTGCAACTACCTCATTCCCCTCAGTGGCTGTTTCGTCACTGTCATCTGACTTTTTGGGCGGCAAGGCACATTTCAACCCAAGTGATGTAACTACAAATTCGACTTCTTTTATATCCCTTAGATCTTCACTATAACGGTCACGACATTCGTAAAATGAAATATCCCTTAATTTATCTTCCAAATTATCATTAATGATCAACTTGGTACCTACTGGGAGAAACAACGTAATATTGACTTCTTGATCCCGATAGAGCTCACCTTCATTCAATTGGAACGCATTGTCAAATGTTAATGATGTACTATCTTGTCTCAATGCATAGTTAATTTTACCAGCTCTATCCGTTGCGACTTTATAAGAATTTCCTTTAGCCGAATACTCATAACGTACATATGGTTCTTGCAAAGAGTCAATACGCTCAATTCGAATACGGATATTACGCCTCAAATAGGTTGAAACGTTTTCATTTTTAATACCGATACCACTTCTCACACCATTTTTTAAGCGGATTACCCGAATATCATTTTCATTTAAGTAATAAACAGCCTGTTTTTGCAGTGGCTTCTCTTCAACAATCGTACTAGACTCTTTGAATTCCTTTGCTACCGATGTAGCGTAGTAGATGATACCGCCTATCGATGCCAACCAGACTAAAAACAAGGTGGTTGTCAAATAATTGTTCATTGGTTTTTTCTCGAAGAGAACACGGAGAAGCAAATAGAACAAGCCGGCGAAAGGGATAAAAATGGCCAAGAAACCCGCGATCAAAGCGAAAGGTACATCGCTCGGATTCATGAGGTAGAAAGGACCAGAATCGTCCATGACGTCAGGAATTACGTTCACAATAGCCAGTGCAAAGAAGATAAGTCCAATGATCAATCCGATGAGCGTTAACCCGACGATAATAACAAAGAATACGCCGATAACTTTCACAAAGACCTGCAATAATTTAGCAACACCATCTCCGGTGCGGTCCATTCCCCTCGAGAACGAGTCCCTTACCCCGCTCATTTCTTCATCAAAAGAACGTTTGAAGTTCTGAATATTCGGTGCTTCACCACGCATTTCCATCTTATCTGCACGGGTTACAGCGAGCGGCATTACGATCCATAGGATAACATAGACCAATACGCCCGATCCACCGATCACAACAAATAAAGCAAAGAGTAAGCGTACCCATTTCGCCTCAATACCAAAAAAGTGCCCCAATCCACTACATACTCCACTGAAAACTTTGTCATCGGGATCGCGCATCAGCTTCTTCCCTACTTTAAAACCATCTGCATTTGGCTGGCGCTGAAAAGACGCATAACCATCCTGATCCTCAGACTCGAAATCGCTGACGCTCCCCATTTGCTCGATAACGGCATTAACATCGTCCATATTCAGAACTTCTTTGCTGCCAGCCTGAATCTTCTCGGTAAACATTTCAGAAATACGATTTTCGATGTCCTCCAAAATCTCCTTACTATCTTCCGATTGTCCAAAGTGCTTCTTTATATCAATCATGTAGGAGCGAAGCACCTCATAAGCATCCTCTTCAATATGGAAGACGATACTATTTATGTTGATAATTATTGTCTTATTCATCGTTATTATCTTTAACTGGTTTAGTTGAATCATTGTTTCTACCCACCAATGACGTGTTTACAGCAAACACGAGCTCATTCCAGGTAACATCTAGTCGCGAAAGGACTTCTAACCCTTCTTGGGTAATTTCATAATATTTTCTAGGCGGACCTGAAGTTGACTCCTTCCATATATAGCTTAACAGTCCATTGTTTTTTAGACGTGTTAGAAGCGGATATAAGGTTCCTTCCACAACCAATAATTGAGCTTTTTTCAGTTCGCTGATAATATCGGAGGCATAAATTTCTCCTCGAGAAATTATGGATAGGATACAATATTCAAGTATCCCCTTCCTCATTTGGATTTGTGTATTTTCAGCTATCATAACAATACAAAGATATATGTATTTTATGGTACCATGCAATACATAGTACCATACAAAACAAAACAATCCAACTAAACAACTGATTTACAGTGAAATAATTTTTAAATAAATAATATTTTTATTTCTATCAGGAAATTTTTGGATATTTATCGCCATGATTAAAATCTTATTAGACTATAAGTGGTGTTTTATTTGGGCCATAATAGTTATTGTTTTATGCACCCTCCCGGGCAATAATTTTGATGCAGTTCCCGCCTATCCAGGTATGGATAAATTAGTCCATTGTGGGATG
The DNA here is from genome assembly GCF_002421245.1 of Sphingobacterium sp. UBA5639. Lineage (NCBI taxonomy): Bacteria > Pseudomonadati > Bacteroidota > Sphingobacteriia > Sphingobacteriales > Sphingobacteriaceae > Sphingobacterium > Sphingobacterium sp. UBA5639. Next base: position 11,475 of record NZ_DIJR01000029.1, on the reverse strand, counting down.
TTCTTTGTTTTCTGTACATTGCTATACAACGGTGTAATCCAGCAATTCCACGGTAAACCGACCCGTTGGCTTCCAATCTTTGTCGTTTCCATCCTTGGTTTTTTATTTGCAGGACTGACAGAGTTACTTCAGCTTTATATTTTTACGTATCGCAGCGGTGACTGGTGGGATTTATTTGCAGACAGCATCGGAATCGGCATGGCAGGATTTGCCTATCTCCTAAACTATGTCAACCGACGTCGCAAATAACGTGTTGAATTCGTTTTGACCTGGTCATTACTATTGAAGGCATGGCCTGCTCGTAATAGTGGTTACCGTAATTATTGAATTTGCTTTATCCGGACGGAGAAGGGTATAAGTTATGGGATAGACTTTCGAACTAGGCTCTTGCCAGCGTAGCAACAGATACCCTGCAATCAACTGCATCTAAGAGTGTCAATGCTGCTGAAACAACCGTTGCTCCCGTGGTCAATACATCGTCAACCACAAGGATATGTACGTTAGCCGGCAACATAGTGCCTTTGTAATCGAAAATATCACTTACATTGTCGTACCGGTCGATCCGCCCCTTACCCGTTTGGCTCATTGTCGCTTTCTTCCTGACCAAAATATCTTCCCGCAGGGGGATTCCCATTGCTCTGGACAACCCTCTTCCGAAGTAAGTGGATTGGTTGTAGCCTCTTTTTCGGAATTTGCTACGGTGCAATGGCACAGGAACAATACAATTGATATCCTGATAGGCCTTTGTTTTGATTAATTTTAAGCCGTATAGATAACCAAAATATTCTGCAAGAAAAGGTTGGTTGTTGTATTTAATCTGATAAATGAGGCGCTCTACGCGACTATCCTTTTGCAATAATAAGAATGAACAGGCCTCTTCCACCGGAGCTTTCCCCCAGAGCTGTCTTGCGGTATCATTATCCGAATATTCGTGAAAGTTAGTATAGGGCAAATGGAAATCGCATGCTGTACAGACAAACTTTTCCTGATATTTTAGCACACAGCCGCAACAGCCACATTCCCTTGGAAAAAATATGGCTATAAAATCGCTAAACACCTTATTTAATTCGGATTTCATCTGGTTAATTCCCCTATTAAAGATAGGAACTATCCTTCAGATTATGCTTCGGATTCCTCTTTTTCCTTATCCTTGATTGCTAATTGTCCGCAGGCTGCATCGATATCTTTACCACGGCTACGTCTCACATTCGTGATGATACCTTGGCTTTTTAAATAATTTGCAAATACCTCGATTTTATCTGCTTCAGCATTCAGGAAATCGGCCAATGCGATAGGGTTGTATTCAATCAGGTTGACCTTACAAGGAACATGTTTACAGAACTTGGCCAGTTCTTTTGCATCCTCCAGCTCATCATTGAAATTGTTAAAGACAATATATTCAAATGTAATGGGGTTCTTTGTTTTCGCATAAAAATATTTGAGTGCTTCGGCCAGTGCCTTTAGTGAGTTCTGCTCATTGATAGGCATAATTTCATTCCGTTTTTTGTCATTTGCCGCATGCAAAGAAAGTGCTAGGTTAAAACGTACCTGATCATCACCCAATTTCTTAATCATTTTTGCGATACCCGCTGTGGACACCGTGATCCGCTTGGCGGCCATATTCAATCCATCCGGCGCTGTAATGCGCTCAACAGACTTCATCATATTGGCATAATTCAACAAGGGCTCGCCCATCCCCATATAAACGATATTTGTCAGTGGCTGCCCATAGTGCTCTTCGGCTTGCTTGCTGATAAGAACGACTTGATCATAGATCTCATCGGCATTGAGGTTACGTTTACGATCCATATAACCTGTTGCACAGAACTTACAGGTCAAGCTACAGCCCACCTGTGAGCTGACACAAGCGGTCATTCGTTCCGGAGCAGGTATTAACACCCCTTCAATGATGTTGTTGTCATAGAGCCAAAAACTACTTTTAATTGTTTTATCTGAGCTGATCTGAGATTCTTTGACTGTAACTGCATTGATCGTAAAATTCGCTTTCAGCTTCTCACGAAGGGGCTTACTCAAATTACTCATCTGATCAAAATCTACGCAAGATTTCACCCAAATCCATTCATAAATCTGCTTCGCACGAAAGCCCTGCTCCCCCAACGCGGTAAGTTGATCTTTGATCTCATCCAAAGACAAACTCCTGATATCTATTATTTTACTTTTTTCAATCACGGTACAAAGATAAGAATAAATAAGTGACAAAAAATCCCGTTCTAAGAAATAGAACGGGACAACTGTTATGTATGTGTTTTAAAATAGGTAGGAGCGAGGTTCAATTAGCCATGAATGGCTTCTTTACTTCCGTACGACTGAATTAGCTTCCCTTCAAATTCCAACCACTCCTTCCAACGCTTTTCTACGTCGACGTCTACGGAATATTTGCGTGCAAAATTTAGAAATGTGGTATAATGATTTGCCTCAGACACCATTAAATCATAGTAAAACTTCGCAAGATCTTTATCTTGAATATTTTGTGAAAGCACTCTAAAACGTTCGCAGCTACGGGCTTCAATCATCGCCGCGAATAATAAACGGTCAATAAAAGCCATATTTCTACTGCCATCTTTTTTAGAGAATTTCATCAATTGACCGACATAATCATCTTTTCGTTCACGACCCAAGGTATAGCCACGTTCTTTGATGATATCAATAACCATCTTAAAATGTTCCATTTCTTCGATTGCGATTGCTGTCAGCTCATGCACCAAATCTTCGTGTTCTGAGTTGTTGGTAATTAAGGATATGGCATTTGAAGCAGCCTTTTGTTCACACCAGGCATGATCTGTCAAAATCTCTTCTAAATTTCCTTCTGCAATGTTTGCCCATCGCGGATCTGTCAACAACTTTAATCCAAGCATCTTACTCTCTAAAATGATTTACGACACAAAGGTAGCGAATATCTGAGCGTTAAAAAAATGATAATCGCTCTTTAGGCATCTTTATGAAGAGCCTTTCGAATTTCAGGTGCTATTTTCTCACCAAAAATCTCAATAGAACGCAGCATTTCTTTATGCCCAGGGGCGCCCACATCCATATGTGCAGAGAAGCGTGTCAATCCAAATTTCTCCTGTATTTGCAATATTTTATCTACGGCATAAGCAGCATCCCCAACAATAAGGTGTCCTCTGGAAGATCTTCCGAAGTCATATTGTGTGCGTTGGTATGGCGGCCATCCACGACTTGCACCGATACGATCCATCTGTGCCGAATAAATCGGATAATAGTAGTCTGCTACCTGCGCGTTGTTATCGCCAAAGAACGCATGCATATGTACCCCGACCTGAAAATTAGCCATATCATGCCCATTATCCTCATATGCTTGACGGTACATGTCAAATAAATGATCGAAGCTTTCATACATCCCGCCGATGATGGCAAACATAACCGGTAAGCCCAACTTTCCGGCACGGATCACAGAAGATGTTGTGCCACCTACTGCAACCCAAATCGGTAGTGATCCATTTTTAGGTCTTGGGAAAACTTCCTGATTGATTAATGGTGCTCTAAAATTACCGCACCAAGTAATTGGATTTTGCTTGTTCAGACGAAGCAAAAGCCCTAGTTTTTCCTCAAACAACTCGGAATAATCTTTTAGATCATAACCAAATAAAGGGAAAGATTCAATGAAGGATCCTCTTCCTGCCATGAGCTCAGCACGTCCATCGGATAAAAGATCGACGGCTGCGAAATCCTGAAATAATTTAACCGGATCGGCAGAACTTAATACCGAAACTGCACTGCCCAATTTAATATTTTTGGTAACGGTAGAAGCCGCAGCCAAGATAATTTCGGGTGCTGCAACCGCATAATCTGCACGGTGATGCTCCCCTATTCCAAAGAAATCCAATCCTACTTGATCCATAAGCTTGATCTCTTCAATAATTTCTTTCATTCTATCTTGTGCTGCCTGGATTTGACCTGTAACAGGATCTATCCTCGAGTCGCCAAACATTCCTATTCCTAATTCCATTTTTATCTATTTTATAAGTCATTCAAAAGTAACACCTTCTTTCCCTGAATTATTTGATCTAGGATAAGAAAATGATACCGCACCATACCCTGGATCACAAAAAAATAAAGAGCTGTCTATTTGGTCGCTTACTTGATCTGGCCATCAACAAAGTTATACTAGGCTCCTCGGCTAAAAGAGTGCAACAGTATTCTTCGCGACCTGGTCTGCATTGCCACTAAAATGATGCCCGCCGGAGAGGTATTTTTTTGTAAAATTCTTAAGTGTTATCTTCTGTATCGGGAAATCAGCTTCATCATCACCAAGAATAACGCCCGTTTTGACTGCACCCATTCGATTGATTTCCGCGATCACGTCAAGACTCCGTTTTGTATTACTCCGACCCAAAATATCCGCTATATGGATCTCCAAATCTGTTGACACAGATGGTTCCAGCAGGACAACACTCTTTAGGTTCTTCTTAATGACGGGATCCAGGCGATTAATAATAAAAGGAACCGCGTCTGCGCCAAATGAATACCCCACTACAAAAAGATGTATATTTTGCCGTGCTAAGAGTATGTTTTTCAGTGTATTCGAAACATCGGCAGCAATCTCACTCGGGCTTTTCTTCTTCCAGAAATAGGTTTTCGAATCGATCGCTGCCACAGTATATCCTACTCCAGCAATCAGCTCACAAAGCTTGTTAGAGAATGAATTAAATCCACCATCGCCACTCAGATAGAGAACCAAAGGTAATGCAGCTTTATTGTTCCAATATTTCATGTCAATCAAACGCTGTTGTGCAAACGCATGAAACGCCATGCCAGCAATTATTAATAAGGTAGCTATTTTTTTCATCTGTACAGCATCTACATGAAGCTATTCGTTCGGTTTCATGACTTTGACCAGTGCTACAGGAAGTTGTATGAGATCAAAATCATTATCAAATATAAGGTATTTATTTTCCCAAAATGTCGCATACTTCTCTTTAAAGTCGCGCAGGCTATGGTAATGTTTAAAGTTACCCAATCGTGTTGAGGCAAATTTCATAATCTTTTCTGCGGGACTATCTGTCGCCCCCAACCCCGTCATCGGTACCATGCCCAAATTTAGATAGACGTACTTTTTGGCCTTAGCATACGCAATAAGCTCAACAATCAATGCATCCATGCTACCACCCGGTGCATCAAGAGACTTCCGAATCATATCGTAGGTGCACTCATCTTTCGCATAGTCGGGGATGATATTCAGAAAGGCTACGATAGTATTCTGCTCATTTTTCAGTACAATGATATCTTGCAAAATAAGCTCATTTTCATCAAACATCCCTTGCGAAAAAACCATTTCCTTTTTATCAAATTCTTTTAACCATTCGTTGGAAATTATCCTTAACTGATCTATAATTGCCTTTTCCTGCGGCGCTTTCAACACTTCTGTTGTAAAACCCTTTTTTTGAATTGCATTAAGTCCATTGCGTAATGACTTACGTTCTTTTCCTTCGAGCTTGAATGTTTCCAATTCTAATACAGCCTCTTGTCCAATGGTGATCTTCTGTTTACGTAGGGATGAAAAATGAACCAAACTATTTTCATCAACACGGTAATAAATGGCCTTTAAACCATTCGCATAACAGTATTGATCGAATTCCTGGACCAACTCTTCCTTATCCCCCTGTTCACAGACAGGCTCATCCAATACAATAGCAAATTCATTCGCCAAGCGATAAGCGGTAAATCCCTCCGAGACTTCTGAGAAAAACAAACTCTTATCTTTTCCCAATTTAAAGAAATCCATGGGAGACTGACCAAACTCAATCAATAATTGTTCTGCACGTTCCAATTCAGATTGGCTGGAGTCTTCATCTGCGAGGAGACGGGGACGAGCTAACGCGTAGATTAGTAGGAGCCAACAAAAAAGTCCAAGTACTTGCGTAATCCGCAGGAATTCTTGTCCAAATGCCGTTTGGGGCATCAAGTCATCATCAGCAAACAAGAGGAAGCTTCGTGCTGTATGATAGATAGATTGTCGCCAGGTGAAGTCGACACCGAAATGCTGTTTATCAATGAAGTAGAAGCTCAATACGTCAAACAGGCATATGGCTAGGAGAGCAACAAAAAATGTGATAAACCCGATTCGCACCCAGCGAATATTACTCTTGATCCGATATTGCTTATAGCTCACGGCCAGTAAAATCAAGGTCAATAAAGCAACCGAAGCTTCTTCATAGTCCAATGCCTTAAACACGTGCCCAAAAAGCGACAAGGCGCTAAACGCCACGGCGATCCAAAATGCAATTCGGAAACCTTTGATCAAGTACGCCGAGGTCACCAACAGCCCTAAGCCTAACACTAACACCATAAATTTGGACGCGTGAATTGCTTCTAAAGGCAAATAGAAACGATCAAGTTTCATCCGGTCGGCCAAAGGAGGCGTCAATACAGATACGAGATTTACCATGCCCAAGAAGAAGATAAGCAGCGCTGGGCCAATACGTGCCAGCAATTGTTTCCCACGCCATGCAAAAGCCAGAAGCCCCAGGACTAAAGGTAACCAAAATTCGAATGCCCGGTAGAGAATTGTAATGCCCAATCCTTCTGCCTGCGAGTAGCCGTACGCTTTAAAAATATACAGCATAGTCAACTCTACAGCCCCAAGCCCCCGTAGAAAAGGAGAAACAATCATCAATACCACCGAAACAGTATAGGCAATAGCCGCAGCCTCGAAAGAGTGGTCCAAACCAAGGGCATACATACTTACAAAAGCATGGGCAATACCGCAGCATTCAACGACCATCGATGCCAGCATGGTACCCAACAAATATTTTAGCTTGACCTCTCCTGAGAATATTTCATCAATATTAGAGGCTACAGCAGGAAATTTTAGTTCAACCCAGCGATAGACGCCTTTGTGTGTTCTAAAAGACCAAACGAGCCAAAATACGACGCCCAGAAGCAGCCCCAAAACCACCAATGAGATCCAGGCATCACCAAAATTTTTATTGTGCCAAATCGTATACAATATAACAGGTACACCTATCAGAAAGACCGTCAGTAGTCCGACATAGCCATACAGCGCCCCTGCTTGATGAATTTGCGTCGTATTCAAATTTCTTTTTCGCAACTGCGTCGTTGTATATGCCAAAGAACTAATCCCACCCGCAGGCAGAAACACACTGAGTAAATTTCGCTTGAGGAAAAGATCAATAGCGATTCTCAGGTTAATAGAAAGGCCTATCGCTTTAAAACTCTGCACATACATCAATCCCTGAAGTACAATATAGACGAGAGTAATTCCTACGCCGACCAAAACCCAGGTTAGATTGGCCGCACGCAAATGTGGAATGATGGCAGCAAGCTCTTTTCGTTCATTTCTAAAAAATACAAAGGCCAACAAAATAACCAAAACAGCTATTAGTTCCTTCCAATAGGTCTTTGGTGAAAAATGTCGAATTCGTAGCGCAATAGTTTTGGCCATATAATCGTTTAATGATGAATAACCTTGAGATATAGTATAAACACGAAATAAAGCTAATCGTTTGAAAATGACTAATTGTTAATTTTTCGTCAATTCTTTTCACATTAATCAGTAATTTTCCGGCATGAAAGAGAAAAAGGTTTTGTTCATCGGACTGGTGTGGCCAGAGCCAACATCTTCAGCAGCGGGCTTCCGTATGATGCAATTAATTGAGACGTTTATTAATCGCTCTTATCAGATTACATTTGCTTCTGCTGCTGCCAAATCGCCGTATAGTGCACCTTTACAGTCTCTCGGGATCCAGGAACAGACCATCGTGCTGAATAGCAACAGCTTTGATGAATTTATTGCGCAACTTAAGCCCGACATTGTTGTATTTGACCGCTTTATGGTAGAAGAGCAATATGGTTGGCGTGTTGCACAGCATTGTCCAAATGCACTCCGCGTACTTGACACGGAAGATTTGCATTTTTTGCGTCAGGCGAGACAGACATCCGTCAAAAATAACGGTGATTTTTCCTTTCAAGAGTTATTTACCGATACGGCCAAACGGGAAATTGCCGCGATATTGCGCAGTGACCTCTCGTTGATCATTTCCGAATCCGAAATGAAGATTCTGATCGAAGAATTTCGCATTTCACCCGATATCCTTTATTATCTCCCTTTTCTCGAAGATGAGATCACTGCTGCAGATGTGGAGCAATGGAACACCTTCGAAGAGCGCAAGAACTTATTATTTATCGGAAATTTTATCCATGAGCCGAACTGGCATACGGTACAATACCTAAAAACACAAATCTGGCCGCAATTACGGAAGATGCTCCCCAAAGTGGAATTACACATTTATGGCGCCTATGCAACCCAAAAAGTACTTCAGTTAAACAACCCAAAAGAGAATTTCCTGATCAAGGGCCGAGCGGAATCTGCTCGTCTGACCATGGAAAGTTACCGTCTACTGGTGGCTCCAATTCAATTTGGTGCCGGTGTGAAAGGGAAGTTTATCGACGCCATGCAGACAGGTACACCATCTGTCACCACGAAAGTTGGTGCAGAAGCCATGAAGGGCAATTTGGACTGGAATGGCTTTATCGAAGACGATCCCGAAACGTTCTGCCGAAAGACTGTTGAGCTCTACGAAAATGAAGATCTTTGGAAAACGGCCCAAGAACATGGTATCCGTATTATCAACGAACGTTATGAAAAACGAAAGTATCAGTCCGATTTTATGACTAATCTATCTTTATTAAAAGTACAGATTGACAGGCATCGTCAACAAAACTTTATTAGTCAGATATTATTGCACCACACGATGCAGAGCACAAAATATATGTCTTTATGGATCGAGGAAAAAAATAAATAGATCCTTAGTTAACTTCCCGCCACCAAGGGGCGTATACGGTATCTAATTTATTCAAATGGATCATTTCCCCTATTTTTGGCGTAAGCAGTGTGATCTGTTCTTTGTTCGCCGTCTCGTAAAATTTCTCCATGGGTTCTTTCCAATCGTGCATCGCCAACGCGAATTTAGAAGAGTGAACGGGTAAAATAGCTTTGGCCTTCAGATCCTTCGTTTCAGCAGCCCATTCATCAGGTAAAGAATGGATATAATGCCAGGCATCGTTATACTGGCCATTTTCCAAGATCGCTAAATCAAATGGACCAAATTGGTCACCTATTTTTTTGAAGTGCTTACCATACCCACTATCTCCCCCCAAGAAAATGCTGTACTTAGAAGTTTTTAACACAAAAGATGTCCACAAGGTATTATTCCGTGTAAATCTACGTCCCGAAAAGTGCCTTGCGGGTGTGAAGGTTACTTGAAAATCGGGCGCCAGTTTTATCTGGTCATACCAATCACCCTCGATGATCTGATCGGCCTTGTATCCCCAAGATTCAAAATGCGCCCCTACTCCGAGACCACAGATCACCTGACCGACTTTATCCCGCAATTTCACAACAGTCTCATAGTCCAGATGATCGTAATGATCATGCGAGATAAACAAATAGTCAATTTTCGGAAAAACCATCGCCGCATAGTCGACCGACATCTTAAATGCTTTATTGCTACCTGGTATGGGAGAAGCATTTGAGCTGAATACTGGATCTACCACTATTAATTTTCCATCTAACTTCAATAGATAGGAGGAGTGACCAAACCAAATCAGTACGTCATCTGCGGGAAGATGTGCTAAATCGCATTCCATAGCTGGCAATACACTGATAGGTTTTAAGTGGGGATTCTTGTTGAAAAGGAAATCCCACAACAAAGAGACCATATTCACATCGCCTTTCAACGATGGCGTTACTTCGAGGTTATGAAAAATACCATTTTTAAAATTGGGGGACTGTTTCATACGTTCAAGCCGAGCTCCTTTGAAACTTCCGCCAAACATTGGATGAACAAAATAATAAAGCACGCTACTGATGAGCGCAATCAATAGCGTCGCTAATACAATCCATCCAATCGTTTTCATTAGAAGTTATTCTTCCACATCATCGACTCCACCGGACGGATGGTCTTGCCATTGTATTTTGCGTTACCTTTGGTGTTATAAAATGTCTCGATATCGCCTTCTACAGCAAAATAGATCAATTGTCCAATTGGCATTCCCGCGTAAACCCGAACAGGCTGAGCAACCGAAATTTCCAAGGTCCAGGTATTACAGAAACCGACATCGCCCTTTCCTGCAGTTGCATGAATATCTATCCCTAAGCGACCAGTACTCGATTTGCCCTCTAAAAAAGGAACATGTTTATGCGTTTCGGTATACTCTTGCGTAACACCTAAATAAAGGGTGTTGGGTTCCAAGACGAAACCTTCTTCCGGGATTTCAAAATGCTGAATTTCATTGTGCTTCTTGGCATCAAGTACACGGTCTGCATACGTTGCCAAATATTTCCCCAAATGCACATCGTAGGAATTTGTTCCTAAACATTTACGATCAAATGGTTGAATGACAATGCTGCCATTTTCAATCTCTTCGAGAATTCTTTTATCAGATAAAATCATGTGTATCAAAATAGCAAAAGCATCAGGCAATGCTATACAAATTCAAAAATACAGTTCTCCCACTAATTTTACTTCATTTTTCAAAACAAAAATCTGCGATTTGTTTTTTAAATTTGGGTATGAGTCTAGTGTATCTACGTGAAATTGATAGCCAAACCAAATTTGCAATTTGGCGAATTGAGGAATCGGACGACGATTTACTGTCGAAACTTCAATTGGATGAACGTGAAAAAGCGAAATTAGGGTCTTTCAACAAAGGGAAAAGACGGTTACATTGGCTTGCCACCCGTGTGCTGTTGCGCACCTTATTAAACACATCCCGTTATATAGAATGTCCATCTGATGCAAATGGCAAGCCTTATCTCGCCAATTTTCCCCAAAAAATATCACTTTCACACTCATTTGATTATGCCGCAGCTATGATCAGCACAAAAGGAGAGGTGGGTATCGACATGGAAATCATCAAAACAAAAGTAGAGCGTATCCAACATAAGTTTCTAAAACCTGCGGAGCTTGCATTCATCGCACAGGATGAGAACCGATATGAGCAGCTTTATGCTTGCTGGTGCGCTAAAGAAGCGATTTATAAACTTCAGGGAAATGCAGGGGTCTCCTTCTTGAATAACATGACCATACAACCATTCGACTACCAGGTGCAGGGCATATTAAAACTCGAACTCCACAGCGATCAACATACACATCTATATGACGTACATTACGAGAAGTTCAATGAATATATGCTCGCCTACGCTGTAGAATAGGTCCTTTAAAAAAATAATTTTTCTCAATTTCAATGAATTAGCACACAGACAGCACTTTTTTTTTGTGCTTTTTGAAAAAGCTTCTATATTTGCATCATCGAAAACGATATGGCCCGTTCGTCTAGGGGTTAGGACGCAAGATTTTCATTCTTGAAACAGGGGTTCGATTCCCCTACGGGCTACAAAAAGCGACTTCAAAAGAGTCGCTTTTTTTATTTAAAGCCTATACCGTTTATTGGGATCAAGCAGACTTCTTGGGG